>JBJMGU010000231.1:0-74196 GCA_045807765.1 Blastocatellia bacterium | reverse complement strand
GGTGAACATTCTGCTCGAAGGCACGCCCTCGCACATCAGCGTGCGCGCCGTCCTCGAAGCCATGCACGATGTCAGCGGTGTGGCCGACGTTCACGAGCTGCATATCTGGACGATCAGCTCAGGCAAAGAAGCGCTCTCGGCGCACGTCACGCTCGAACCTGGCGCGGCGCACCGCGCGACGCTCGAAGCCTTGCAACAAGCCTTGCGCGCCCAATTCAACATCACCCACGTTACCATACAGATCGAGCTGCCGGACGAAGATGAAGTGGCCAGCGGCAGGCTCTATCAGATCGTCAAACGGACGCCGCACGACTGAGCAAGCCTATGGCGGTGCAGGTCATCGAAACCGAAATGCCCGACCCGTCGCCTGCTGAAGCGCTTTCGCGTTTCGCTGCTCTGCGGTCGGTTGCGGTTCCGCTTTCTTTATTGATCATCGGCGTGGCAATGCTCGGCCTCTGCTGGTGGGCGCGCGACCTGCACCGCTTTACGCAGTGGGTGGCGGCCTACATCGGGCTGTTCATTGGCGAGCTGGCGATGTGCATGCTGGCCTGCGGCGTGGTGCTGAAATGGAACCGGCATTCATCGCGCGCCGCTCGCTGGGTAACGTTTGCGGTCATCATCATCTTTGCCATCGGCTTGCGAGCGACGCTGGTGCCGCAGCGGCCTTATCTTTCGACAGACGCCTATCGCTACGCCTGGGACGGTCATGTGCAAGCGCATGGCATGAACCCTTACCGCTTCGCCCCCGACGCGCCGCCGCTTGAGCCTTTGCGCGATCCAGACCGCTATCCGAACGTCGCGCGGATTTATCCGAACATCAATCGCCCGAATCTGCCGACGCCCTACCCGCCGGGCGCGCAGTTGGTTTACTTGCTGGTCGGCTGGCTACAGCCTTTGCGTGTGACGGCATTCAAAGCGGCGGCGATGGTCTTTGACGTGATCACCATTCTGGCGCTGATGTGGGCACTGGCGCGGGCGCGGCTGGACCCGGCGCGGGCGATCCTGTTTGCCTGGCACCCGCTGCCGATCTGGGAAGGCGCGCACAGTGGTCACATTGAAGCGGCTTTCATCATGCTGCTGGCGCTGGCCCTGGTGACGTGGACGGGTCGCCGCCACTGGCTGACGGGCGCGCTGCTGGGATTGGCGGCGGCAATGAAGTATTACCCGGCGCTCGTGCTGCCGGCCTTCCTGCGCGCCGTCAGTGGGCGAAGCGCAGCGCCGTTGAAAGTCCGCTTAATTGCCGCGGCACGCGACGTCTTATTTAATCGAGCCAATCTGGTCATGGTCGGCTCGTTCGCGCTGACGCTCGCCATCGTTTACCTGCCTTATGTGATGACGGGGGCGACCGGCTTCGGGGCGCTCGGCAACGAGTTCAGCGAAGAAGGCTTCACCGGCACAGGGGCGCGTTACTTTGCGCTCGACGTGATTCACAAGCTGGTGCCGCTGCGCGCCGATCTGTTTTTGATTGCTGCCGCGTCGTTGCTTGCGGCGCTCGGCGCGTGGTGGGCGATGCGCACAAAGGCGGGCGTGGCCGTGGTGGCGCGCGGCGCGGCGACGCTCATCGGCGCTTACTGGCTGCTGACCTCGCCGCGCTATGCGTGGTATTACGCCTGGATTCTGCCGTTCCTCTGTTTCGCGCCGCGGCTCGGCTGGATTTACCTGACCGGCGCGTCGGTCTTCATGTACTTCTTGTGGTACGAGCCGCTGGTCTATCCCGACTTGCCTCTGTGGCTCGGCGCGGCTGTCTATCTGCCGGCGCTTGCGTGGCTGGCGTGGGAGCAGTGGCGCGAAAGGCGGGCCACAGGCGAAGAGGCGGGGCGCGGCGGCGAGTGACTTTACGTCGCGCGCTGGCGGCTTTTATGCTAAATTGAATAGTGCGCCCAAATCGGTTGAGCGGAGAATTTAGCTTAGTGATCAGCACTGCCGGGAAGCTCGAACAACTCCAGAAAACAATCGAATCAGTCATTCGCGGCAAGTCGGATGTCGTCGAGCTGGCGCTGGTCACCCTGATCGCCGACGGCCACCTGCTCATCGAAGACGTTCCCGGCGTTGGCAAAACCACCCTGGCGCAAGCCATGGCGCGCAGCTTCGACTGCTCGTTCCAGCGCATTCAGTTCACCTCTGACATGCTGCCGAGCGACATCCTCGGCCTCGAAGTCTTCAATCAGCAGCAGAGTTCTTTCGAGTTCAAGTCCGGCCCGATCTTCGCCAACGTTATTCTCGCCGACGAGATCAACCGCACAACGCCGAAGACTCAGTCGGCGTTGCTTGAGGCGATGGCCGAAGGCCACGTGACGGTCGAGCAGGTGACCTATAAGCTGCCGCGCCCATTCATTGTCCTGGCGACGCAGAACCCGGTCGAGCATCACGGCACCTATCCGCTGCCCGAATCACAGATGGATCGCTTCATGATGCGCGTCCGCATGGGCTACCCCGACCTCGAAGACGAGAAGATGATCCTGCGCCAGCAGACCTTCAACTCGGCGGTCGAGCGCCTGTCGCCGGTCATGCACAGCGATGACGTGTTACAGCTACAACACGAAGCGCGCGAGGTGGCGGTGGACGAATCCTTGCTCGATTACCTGATCCGCATCGTGCGCGCGACGCGGCAGTCGGATTTGCTCGATCTCGGAGTCAGCCCGCGCGGCTCGCTTGCCTTGTATCACGCGGCGCAGGCGCTGGCTTTCATCGAGGGGCGCGATTATGTCATCCCCGACGACATCAAGCGGCTGGTTGTGCCCGTCTTTGCGCACCGCATCGTCGTCAACTCGCGGTACTCTACGGGGATGCGCCGTTCGGACGAAGCCGAGGCGGCGCTTCAAGAAATTCTCAAAACCATCAATGTGCCGCTCTAAGAATTTGTAGTTATGAACCGGCAAGCGTGGCGCGATTTCTTCATCACCATCTTTTTTCTCGGCGTTGCTTTTCTGGTGGCGCTGCTCAGCTCGGTCGCCGCCGACCAGCGCAATACGCAACTGGCGACGATTGCCGCCGCTGTGTCGCTGGTGCTGGCCTTGCTCGGCGCGCTCTATATCATCCCGCGGCTGGCGCGCAATGTGCGGCTTGAAATCCTGCGCTTCGCCATCCGCACGACGGTGACGGTCGAAGGCTTGCTGTTCATCGTCTTTCTGGTGATCATCGGCTTTGCCGCCTGGAACACCGGCAACAATCTGCTCTACCTGATTCTCTCGGCGATGCTCGCCTTTCTGATTGCCGCCAACCTGATCGGGAGAGTGTCGCTTGCAGGCGTCGCCGTACAGTTGCGCTTTCCCGATCATATCTATGCCGGCGAATCGGCCAGCATCAGCGTTACCTTGCTCAACCATAAGCGCGTGCTGCCGAGCTTCAGCGTCCTGGTCGAAGCGCTGTCAGAGCCACGCGAAGCGCGGGACTTAGCGATGCGGCGACGCGGCAACGCAGGGGAAGAAGACACGAGGATGCGGCGCTGCCGCCGGCGTTGTTAGAGATCGGTAAGCTGGCTTACTTTGTCCTCGTGCCGGCGGGCGCGTCGGGGCGGCACCGCATCGAGCGGACATTCGCGCGCCGCGGGCGTTACCCGATCACAGGCTTTCGACTGGCGACCAAGTTTCCCGCCGGGTTCTTCAAGAAGTGGCGGCGCATTGATGCGCGCGGCGAGCTGATCGTCTATCCCAAGCCGCAGCCGCTCAGCGATTTTTATCACTCGCTGCCGATGCTCGCGGGGCGCATCGAGAGCCGCGCGCGCGGCTCAGGTGATGACCTCTACGCCATCCGCCGCTATCAGACCTCGGATCACCTGCGCAACATTGACTGGAAGGCGACCGCCAAAGCGCAACAGATGATGGTGCGCGAGCACACCCGCGAAGACGAGTGGCGATTGACTATCGTTTTCGACACCATGTCGCCGCCCGACCGGGCTGCGTTACGGACGAACGAGCCGGATAAAAAATCGCCAGACGACGGCACCGCCGAGCCTGAAGAAGAGCGGCAGCGCCTGGCCGCCGCTTTTCAAGAAAAGTTCGAGCGCGCCATCGTGGAAGCGGCATCATTCGCCAATCACTTTATTTTGGAGCGCGCCGAGGTGGAACTGATCACCCCGGACGAGCGCCTCAACGTCGGTTCAGGAGCGGGCTACGAGCAGCTTTATAAAATCCTGCGTGTGCTGGCGACGTTGCAACCGACTGTTCATGCGGCAGAGACAGAAGAGGTTGCCGAGGCCGCGCCGGCCCCGCGTCGCCTCTTCAAGCGGCGTCGGCGCGCGGTCGCTGCAAGCGCCGGCGAAGCAGCGCCGGTGCCGCGTCCTGCCGGCCAGATCAGTTGGCGCTTGCTCGACGAATTGCCGGTGCTGGGCGACGAACGGCGCTTTAAGGTGCTGATCACTTCGGCGGCCAAGGGCACGATCCCGGCGCACATCTGGCGCAGCGCCCACGTCGTCTTCATGGACGACCTTTAGAAAATGATGGATGATGAATGATGAATTGCAGAGGAAAAGGAAGCCGGATTTGTTTTAGATAATCCCCCTCCGTTTCCTCTTCAGTTCATCATTCATCATTCCGCATTCATCATTCATCGAAGATGGAGACTTACTTTCGCATCACTTCATACGCGCTGGTGGCGACGGCGTTTCTGGCGCTGGCGCTGACCGGGCAACTCGACGCCGCATCGATGGTCTTGTATGCGGCGACTATCGGCGCGAGCTTCGTGCGCGACCACCGCCGTCGGAATGATGACGACGACCAGACCGCGGCCCTGTCGCGCTGGCGCATGTGGGCGTGGCGTGGGCTGGTGGCGCTCTACCTGCCATTCTTATTTATCGATGCCGCCATGCTGACGAACCGCGTGCTGGCGCTCGTCCATCTGGCGCTGTTCGCGTCGGCGATGAAGCTCTTGCAGGCGAAGCGCGACCGCGACTGGGTCTTTCTTTACGTGATCGCATTTTTCATGATGCTGCTGTCGGCGGGCCTGACCTTCAATGCCACGTTCGTCGCTTCGCTCATTCTATTCCTTTTCTTCTTCGTGTCGTCTCTGGCCGCCTTCGAGGTGCGCCGCGCCCAGCGCGAGATCGAAGCTTCTCAAGACGAAATTATCGCCCCGATCAAGGCGTTGAAGCGGCGCACGGTGGGCGAATCAGCCCCAAACCCGCGCCGCCGGGTGCGCTATCTGCTGGGGGCGTCGTTCGCCCAGGTCGCGATTGTGGCGGTGCTGACGTTGCCGTTTTTCTTCATGATCCCGCGCTTCGGCGGCGGCATCACGCAGGGCTTTTCGGAAACCCCGGCAACCGGCTTCTCGAATACAGTCGAGCTTGGGCAGGTGGCGCGCATCAAGAAAAGTCAGCAGGTGGTCATGCGCGTTCAACTTGACCGCAATCCGGGCCGTTACCTGCGCTGGCGCGGCGTCGCGCTCAACCATTATGAGAATAACACCTGGAAAGTCGGCGACACGATGAACCGGGATCAGACCTGGGATAATATGAAGAATGGCGGCGCGACCGAGAGCGCCGCGCCCATAGATTGGACTTACCAGCTGGATAGGTCGGCCCCGCCACGCGAAACGCTCAACGAGCAGAAGATCATCCTTGAGCCGCTCGATACGCCGACTCTGTTTGCGGCGCAGAAGGCGCTCTGGCTGCGCGGCCCGATGACCAGTCTGCACCGCGACAGCAATACCGGCGCGCTCTGGACCGGAGGCTCCTTCAAGCGGCGCGCGGTCTATTCGGTCTGGTCTGATCTGAGTGTCCCTACGGAGCAGGAGTTGCGCGCCGAGACGCTTACGGATTTGCCGGACGACATGAAAAAAATGTACGTCCTGCAACTGCCGCCCAAACTCGACCTGCGCATTCGCCAGGAGGCGCACCGGGTCGTCCGCGAGGCCGGAGCCGTGACGCCATTCGACAAGGCGAAGGCGATTGAAACTTATCTGAAAACCCGCTTCGGCTACACGCTCGACCTGAAGATCAACGGCGAAGACCCGCTGGCCGAGTTCTTATTCGACGTGCGCGAAGGTCATTGCGAATACTTCGCCTCGGCGATGGTCATCATGCTGCGCACGCTTGGCATCCCTGCACGCATCGTCAACGGTTTTCAGATGGGCGAGTACAATGACGTCAATCGCATGTTCACGGTGCGCGAAAGCGACGCGCACTCGTGGGTCGAAGTCTACTTCCCGCACGCCCACACCTGGGTCGAGTTCGACCCGACACCGGCTGCCGGCATCAACGACTATTCGCAAGGCGGCTTGCTATCGCGCTTCCGCAAGTACATGGATGCGATGGAGGTCTTCTGGCTCGACTACATCGTCACGCTCGACAGCGACGAGCAGGCATCGATCATCGTCGGCTTGCAGCGGCGGCTGGCGGCAGTCAAAGACCGTATGATGGCTTACTATAACAGCGCCAAGCAATGGACACGGCAGGCGCTGAGTTTTGTGATGGCGCGCGACTGGCAGACGATTGACTGGCTGAAGCTCGCCGCCCTGCTGTTGCTTGTCTTGATGGGCGGCGGCACGCTTTACGTGCTGCGCCACATGAAGCAGTGGAGCCTGGCGCCGACTGGCTACGGCCCGTGGTGGCACCGCTGGTTCATTCTGCCGACGTGGAAACATCGGCGCCGAGCGCGCGGCGACGGGCGCGAATGTGCGGTCATGTTTTACGAGCAGATGCTGGCCATCGCCAATCGCGCCGGGCTGCGCAAGCCCGCCGATCAGACGCCGATGGAATTTGCCACGTCCAGCGGCTCGCCAGCCATCCATGAGATCACCCGGCTTTACAACCGCGTGCGCTTCGGCGGCGCGGCGCTCGACGAAACCGAAAGCCGCCGCGTATCCGAGCTGCTCGGCGAATTGAAGCGTCATCTGAAAAAAGCAGTAGGCAGTAAGCAGTAGGCAGTAGGCAGTTCACTGAACCGTGAGGGTTCTAATATATAGCAGCGAGCTACAAACCAGTTACCTACCGCCTACTGCCTACGGCTTCCTGAATTTGACAACCACCGGCGCGCCACTTAGCATACTTCGCATCAATAACGGTAAGAGGAATTCAAGGGGTATGAAGATTTTCGATGTGACCGTCCCGATCTCGAAGGATATGCCGGTTTATCCCGGCGATCCGGCAGTGAAGATTGAGCGCAAAGCGACGATTGATAAGAAAGAGGCAAAATATAATTTGAGCCGCTACTCGTTCAGCTCGCACATCGGCACGCACGTTGATGCGCCGTTTCACTTCATCGCCGATGGCAAGACAGTTGACCAGTTGCCGCTTGAAATATTGATTGGCCGCACACGCGTCGTCGAAGTAACCGCGCCGCGCATCGATGAAGCGGCGCTCAAAGAGTTCACTTTTACGGCGGACGCGCGCGTGCTGTTCAAGACGCGCAACTCGTACCTCTGGAGCCAGCCGCGCTTCGTCGAAGATTACGTTTACATTACGCCGGGAGCGGCCCGCGTCCTGGTCAATGAGGGGATTAAGCTCGTCGGTATCGATTATCTTTCGGTTGAACAGTACGGCAGCGACACGTTCGAGACGCATCTGACACTGCTTAAGGCCGACACGCTGATTATCGAAGGGCTTGACCTGCGCGAAGTCGAGCCGGGCGATTATGAGATGATCTGCCTGCCAATGAAGTTTCAGGGCGGCGACGGCAGCCCGGCCCGCGTCATCCTTAGACAGTAAGCCGTGACAGGTGACAGATGATAAGAAGTGATGAGTGAGGAAAACGAGGCGTCGAGCGCGCCTTCTTCTGACTCATCAGTCATCACTTATTACTGCTCACTTCATTCTTGTCACCGGTCACTCGTCACTTGTCACTTATGAAAGACGAAGACCTGATTCAGCTTGCCAGCGACCACCGCGTCATCGCCGTCGTGCGTACGCGGTCGGCAGAGACCGCTTTGCGCGCCTCGGAAGCGGCCATCGTCGCGGGGATCAAGCTGGTCGAGGTCGCGCTCTCGACGCCCGGCAGCTTTCGCGTCATCGCAGACTTGCGCCGCCAGTACGGCGACCGCGCCGCTATCGGTGCGGGTTATGTGATGAGCCAGGATCAGATTGACCGCGCCATCAAGAGCAGCGCGCAATTTATCTCGATGCCGCACACCAGCGCGCCGCTCATCGATGCGTGCCGCAAGCGGCGCGTGCCGCCGGTGATCGGCGCGCTGACGCCGACCGAAATCGCCACGGCCTGGGCGCTTGCGGTGCCGCTGGTGACGCTGTTTCCTGCCGCGCCGCTCGGCGGGCCGGAATATGTCGCGGCCATCACCTCGCGCATGCCGGATGCCCGACTGGTCGTCGCCGGCAGCGTCGGGCCTGAGAACATCGTTGATTATTTCACCGCCGGCGCTTTTGCCATCGCCGTCGGCAGCCGCTTGTTCACGCCGGGCGACCTGCAATACGAAAACTACACCGCCATTGCCGAGCGCGCGCGCGGCATGATTCGCCTCGCCGGCGTCGCTTGATTTACCAGCCAGTCCCGAACCTCTTCAAGGCAGTTCCGGCAGCATCAACAGGTAATCTTTATTGACGCGCCCCATACGAACATACTGCTCGTCTATCTTTTTGATCGAGATGACATTGGCGCTGATCACGCCATAGATCACTGCGGCCAGAAAGAGTGGGAGGCCCAGCAAGGCGACGCCGGCCAGATTATTGGCCGCGCCGAGGATGATCATCGCAATGCTGAGCGCGATCAGTCCCCAGCTCACCACAATGGCGACGCGCCGTTTGGAAAAATGCTCATCGCAGAGGCCGAGATTGAGGACGACAGACTTGCGCACGACCATTGCGACGATTGCGTAAATCAGGACTCCGGCCAGGATGGTCAGCGCCCATGCCGGGTGATGCCACGAATACCGTTTCGTCAACCTCCGGCCATTGGCCGGGTTGTTGCACTTGATGCAGCGATCCGGCAGCGTCGCCTGCTTGTGCATGACGAGGGTATTTTTCTGCTGCCACACGCCGTTGCTTGACCACGGTGCTTGCGCCGCCGCCGGCGGCCCACCATAAGCCGGCACCGGCGACATCGCTGCCTGAGCCGCGCCGCCATAGCCTGCCTGCGGGTCACCGTAAGGCGGTGGCCCTGCATAAGGCGGCGGCGTATAAGGTGGCGTATAAGGCGGCGCTGCCGGGTCAACCGGGCGTGCGGCGGCTTCGATCACCGTGCCGCAATTTCGGCAGAAGCGACTGGTCGCCGGGACGACCAGTGCGCAGGTCGGACAAGTCTGCGAAGCCATGTTTATCTCCTGCGTGAAAGGTGTTGAAGCGAGCGGGCCGCTCGCTGTCGGCCCGCATTATAGCTCGCCTGTCGCGGTGGCGGAAGATAAGATCAGCCGCTTGCCTGCGGCTCAGCCGTAACGGACCGCAGGCAAGCGATAGGCTTCAATTCTAAGGGCAGGGCTCACCGAATCGCATACCGCCACCCCAAATCGTTTATGGCGGCGACCGAGGGCGGCAGGGCGCGTTTTATAAATCCCTGTAAAAGCAAACTTTTTGTCTGTGGATAGGAGAGCCGCCGCTGCGGCATATCGGTTGCTCTTACTGAATAGCGCGGCCCGCAAGCCGCAACATTAGAGAGGACGGAGGGTCGAAAAAATGTTGAGTCTTAATAAGAGAGTTTTCGCCGGGTTGTTGAGCCTTGCGCTGTTATTCGCCATCGTTTCCCCGGCTGGTGCCCAGTGGCGTCGTCGTGACCGCGGGCTGTCAACGGGCCAAAAAGCCGGAATCATCGCCGGCGGTGCGGCGGCTGGTGCGCTGCTTGGTGGTTTGATGGGCGGCAAGAAGGGCGCAGTGATCGGCGGCCTGCTCGGCGGTGGCGGCGGCACTGGCGTGGTCATTTACAAAGACCGGCAGGATAATCGCTGGGATCGTTATCGCGAAGACCGTTACCGCTACAACCGCGATTCACGCTATCGCTACTACAACAACTACAACAACTACAACCGCTGGCGCCGCTAAGTCAGTTTCAGCGCGAGCGCATCGCTGCTAGAATGTCTTGCATAAAGCAATGACAACGAAACTGACGAAATGGATAGGGCCGCCGACAGCCATTCTGCTGCTGTCGGCGGCAATCGTTTTTGGTGCCGTGCGTCCGCAGACGACCGCGCCGTTACAGAAACGCCGCGCTGTCGCTCAGGGGCACTTGACCGGCACGCGTGACCTTTTGCAAATCGTCACCTGGCAAACGGCCAACCCACCACGCACCTCGCGGCCTTATGCGCAGGCGCATCTTGCCATCGAAGCAATGCGCGGGAAATCACGCATTGACTTTCAAGCCGATGGCGGCGAAACACAGTATCTGGTTGATCGAGTGCAAATCGTTGACCTCGATGGCAACGGCGTGCCCGAGATCATCAGCCTCTGGCAGGAGGGCGCTTCTGCCGGCAGCCATCTGCGCGTCTTTCACTGGGATCGCGCCCGGCAAGACTTCATCGAGCTACAGAGCCAGGATGATCTTGCGGGCATCCAGGATTATCGCATCAGCCCGGCAGAGGATGCGCGGCACATTCTGATTTACACGCGCCCGAACACGAGGGCGGGCAGGCGACCCGCTGCTATCCAGCTTGCGGTGCGCGGCGCGGAACTGGTGCGCGTCACCGGAAAGGACGACATGCGGACGCAAACCGAATCAGGGATCGAAGGCCAGACGCTCATCAGCCCGACGCGGCCCGGCCCGACCAGAGCCAATGACCCACCGGACATGGCACCTTATCCGGCGACCCTGGCGATTATTTCCACGGCCACAGACCGCGAAGTCACTCGGGTCAAAACCGGCTCTGATGGCCGTTTTCGCGCCGTCTTGCCGCCGGGCGAATACCGCGTCGTCTATGCGCCAGAGAGGCCCGGCAGAATTCTGCCGCGTGCTACGGAAGAACTTGTCCGCGTCCTCCCCAGCCAGTTTGCCCGCGTTGAGATTCATTTCGATAGTGGAATGAGGTGAGGAGCAGGAAGTCAGGAGTCAGGAGTCAGAAGACAGAATGGAAGAGGAAGCCGGCGGCAGTGAATACACTTCTCGCGCCGCCGCTTTTATTCTGACTCCTGACTCCTGACTCCTGACTTCTTCTTCGCAATCACCGTCCTGAGCAGCAGACTTTTCAAGCGAATCTCATCGTCGCTCTGGATGCCCATCCGGGCGACGTAGAGCGGCACCGCGCCCTGCCGCAGTCCTTCAAGTCGCACCACATCCTTTTCCGTCGTGATCACAAAATCGGCTGCCGCCTGTCGCGCGGCGGCGCTCGCGTGGTCGAGATCGGCTTGCGTGAAGGGGTGATGGTCGCGGAAGAAATTCTCGCTGACGATATCGATGCCGGCTTGCAGAATGTCGTCGGCAAAAGCGTGCGGGTTGCCGATGCCGCACAGTACCGCCGCCTTCCAGCCGGCGAATTCGCGCGCCTCATAGACCGTGCCGGTCTCAAGGTGGCGCAGGCCGTTGATGCGGCTCGCCACATACATCACAGGAATTTGATCGCCGCAGAAATGGCGAATGATGGCTTGCACCTGCGCCTGATCGAATGGCCGGTCGGCGCGCGTGACGATGATGGCATCGGCGCGCTTGATGCCGTAAAGCGGCTCGCGCAGGCGGCCCAGCGGCACCATCTCGAACCCGCCAAACGCGTCACTCGCGTCAATCAACAACAGGTTCAAGTCGCGCGCCAGTTGTAGGTGCTGGTACGCATCGTCGAGCACCAGTACGTCGGCGCCGAGCGTACAGGTGGCCCACGAGCCGGCCTCGAAGCGGTCTTTGTGAATGACGATGGGCACGTCGGGCAGCCATCGCGCCAGCATCAGCGGCTCATCGCCAACTTCGCGGTATGACCGAGAATTTACTGATTCGACGTCTGTGCCGTTGCTTGAATGGCGCGGCGCGTTGAGCGTTTGCATGGCGGCGGACTCGCGTCCGTAGCCGCGTGTGAGAATTGCTACACGGTGCGCCTCGCCGCGCAAATAGCCCGCGATGTATTCGACCAGCGGCGTCTTGCCGGTGCCGCCGAGCGTGATGTTGCCGACGGCGATTACGGTCGCCTCGAGCCGGCGCGGCTTCAGGTAGCCGGTCTCGTAAGCGGCGACGCGCAAGCGCACCGCCAGCTCATAAAGTTTCGCCGGCAGCCAGACAAGCGCGCGCTTAAATTTTTTGTCTTTAGCGATCACCGCATTCGCTCACGAAATTCGCTCACGAATCGCCGCCACGGTGCAGCGGGTCGCGCCGCGATTCGATAATAAGATCTGCCGCGCCCTTGCGCCCAGCGCCCGCGCCGCCTCGCCGTTTTGGAGCAGGCGAATCAGCTCGCGTGTGAGCGCGCTGGTCTGGTCTTCGCCGGTCGCCTGTATCTGCACGACGGCGTCGACTGCGACGAAGTCTGCAATGATCTGCCGAAAGTTCTCTGTGTGCGGGCCAACGATGATGGGCAGGGCAAAAGCCGCAGGCTCGATGATGTTATGGCCGCCGCGCGCCACCAGGCTGCCGCCGACAAAGACGACGCTGGCGAAGCGATAGACTGCTGCCAGCTCGCCGATGGTGTCGAGCAGAATGATGTCGGCGCGTTCCGCGTCAGCCTGCGCGACCGAGCGCCGCGCATAACTAAGACCGCTTTGCGCAATCAAAGCGGCAACCTCGTCGAAGCGTTCCGGATGGCGTGGTGCGATGAGCAGCCGCGCCTCTTCAAGTCCCGGCTCGCGGCGAACCTCGCGGAGCGCCGCAAGTAACATCTGCTCTTCGCCGGGCGCGGTGCTGCCGGCGACAATCAGGAAGCGCGAAGCGGAGAGTGCGAACTGGCGATCAATCTCGCCTGCGACCGGCGAGGCGACATCACCGGCCTGCGGTTTGCCATCGCTCACCGGCACGTCGTATTTGAGATTGCCGCAAACCTGCACTTCGCCGGCGCCGAGCGCACGGGCACGTTCCGCGTCGGCTGTCGATTGCATCACCAGCAGCGACAGATCGGCAAGTGTTCGTTTGATGAAGCCGCGCGCCCGCCGGTAACGCGCAAACGAGCGCGGCGAGATGCGCCCGTTGGCGATGACCGTGACGATGCGGCGGCGCCGGCACTCGCGCAAGAAGTTGGGCCACAGCTCAGTTTCAAGAATCACGACCAGCGACGGTTGCACGCGGTCGAGGGCGCGGCGCACGCTGAACGTCCAGTCGAAGGGAAAATAACAGACCGCATCGAAATGCCCTGGCTGCTCGGCGCGCGCCAGCCGCTGGCCGGTCGCTGTGGTTGTCGAAACCAGGATGCGCCAGCCGGCGAACTCCTGGCGCAGCGCGGCAATCAATGGCCTGGCCGCGAGGAACTCGCCGACCGACACCGTATGTACCCACACCGTCGGGCGCGCGTCGTCGCCAAGCGCTTTCGGCAAGCCTCCCAGCCGCTCGCGAAAGCTGCCCGCATACTTGCCGTGACGTAAGGCTTGATAAATGAAATAGGGCAGCAGCAGCACAAACAACGCCGTCAGGATGAGGCTGTAGAGCAGGTACATAATCAACAAGCGGAATAAAAAGTTTGAGGCGGGCCACACCCGCCTCGCCTCTACAACTGCCGCGCCCGAGGCGCGACGATTTGCCTCAACTCAACTACGTTTACTTGGCGCGCTCAAGGTAAGTGCCTTTCGACGGGTCAACGCGAATGCGGTCACCTTCCTTGACGAACGGCGGCACCTGCACGGTGACGCCGGTTTCGAGCTTCGCCGGCTTTGGGCTGTTCGACGCCGTCGCGCCTTTCAATTCGGGCGTCGTTTCGACGACCGTCAGCTCAACCGACGGCGGCAGCTCGACGCCGATGGGCGCGCCGTCAAAGAATTCGACCTGAATCTTGGTGCCCGGCGTCAGGTAATCTATCGCGTCGCCGAGCGATTCGCGGTCGAGGCCGATCTGATCATAGGTCTCGGTGTTCATGAAGTGATACATGTCGCCGTCCGAGTAGAGATATTCCATCTCGTGATCTTCGAGGGCGGCGCGCTCGATGTTCTCGGTCGAGCTGAAACGCACCTCGGTCGACGAGCCGTTCTTGAGGTTGCGCAGCTTGGCCTGCACAAAGGCGCGCAGGTTGCCCGGCGTGCGGTGCTGGAAATCGAGCACGCGGTGCGGCCCGCCGTTGTACATAATGATCATCCCGCGTCGAATGTCGTTTGCGTTCATAGCAATCAGCTTCCCTTCCCGTCGTCTGGTCGGTTTGTTATGAATTCAGCCGTCCGGCTAACCTCCTACATTACCGCATCCCGAAACCGCCATGCAAGCAAGGCCAACAGCGGCGCGGCGCTACTTTTTGTGACCCAACACACTATGAATCTGTTATAGTGTGAGCGCTCAAGACAGCCACGGCGTTCTCGCCGCCTGCGTATCATCAAAGACGGATTGAAAGTAAACATGGGAAAGACATTCGATTGCCTCAATTGTGTAGGCATCTGCTGCTCAGTGTATAACCGCGTTGAAGTGACCAAACGCGACATCAACCGCATCGCCCGACATTTCAACATCACACCGGAAGCCGCCACCGCGCGCTTCACCAAAGTCGTCGAAGGCGAGCGCGTCCTGCGCCGCAAGAAAGACCCTTTGCTGGGCGAGACTTGCACCTTTCACGATCTTGAAAAACGGCTCTGCGGCCAGTACGAGGCGCGTCCACACGTCTGCCGCATCTGGCCCGATCACGGCGACGGCGGCTGCGTCTACTATGACGTTTTGCAATTCGAGCGCGACCAGCAGGGCAAAGACAACGTCGTGCCGCTCATTCAGCTGGCTTACAAGGTAGAAGACAAAAAGGCCCGAGGGAACGGCTCACGCTAAGGCCGTAAGGCAAAGTCGGCAGCCGGGCTGTGCTAAGCTATGGCTATGCGCGACGAACTAAAAGCGAAGGCCGAAAAGCTCGGCGTTGATCGCATCCGCCGCCATATCTTTTTATGTTGTGATCAGAGCAAGCCGAAGTGCGCCGACAAAGAGCTGAGCCTTGTCTCGTGGGAATATCTCAAGCGGCGACTGAAAGAATTACGTCTGGTGGGTGACGGAGGCGTCTATCGCACGAAAGCCAACTGCCTGCAAATTTGCGCCGGCGGCCCCATTGCCGTCGTCTATCCCGAAGGCGCGTGGTATCACACCTGCACGCCGGAGACGCTAGAGCAGATCATCCAGCGCCACCTTCTGAATGACGAGATCGTCGAGGAATTTCTCATTACCCAACATCCGCTCGACCGTGAGAAGTGACGAATGACAAGAGCGAAACCGACAGTTCCGCTCTTGTCATTCATCTTTTTCAACGCGGCCTCATTGCTTCGACTGCGCCACCGACGGACAGGCGCAGGAATTGTTTGCCATGTTTTGATCGGTGATGACACAGGCCGTCTGGTTGGCAATGATCAAGGTCGCCGTGCCGCGCTTCACTGCCATATCGGCAGTGATCTTGATCTTGCGATTGCCCTTGATATGGTCGAACTGCACCGTGCAGCCGCGCACCGTCAATGTGCCGATGCCGGTGGCGGTGACTATCCCGTTGCAGCAGAACTGGTAATCACCCGTCAGCGCATCGAACAGCACCACGTTGCCGGGATTCGTTTCATCCTGTAGACAGCCCGTCCAGATGCGCACCGCAAACGAGCAGGTCGCGGTGTTGCCCGCCGTATCGGTCGCCGTGCAGGTCACGCTCGTCGTCCCTGTCGCGAAGACCGATCCTGAAGGCGGCACACACGCTACCGTCGCTCCTGGACAGTTATCCATGATCGCCGGGGTGGCATAGGTCACTGTCTTCGTCGTCGTGATCGGGCAGGTGATCGGCGTCACCGTGCTGATCATTGCCGGACAGCCGTTCGGGAAGGTCGGCGGCTGCGTGTCGTTGACCTTCACCGTGAAGCTGCACGACGCGTTGGGTGCCACGCCGTTGCTCGCCGTACACATCACCGTCGTCTGGCCCACAGGGAAGCTGCTTCCCGAAGGCGGCGTGCAGGTTACGGTCGGCGTCGGCAGGCCGGAAGCGGTCACGTTAAAGGTGACATTGGCCGCACACAGTCCAGTGGACGCAGAGACGGTGACAGGACTGGTCGGACAGGTGATCGATGGCCCCATGCCGATGGTGATCGTCACTTGAGCGAAGGAATCCGCACAGGGCGGATTGGCAATCGTCCACCTCAACACGACCGGCCCGGCGCCGCCCGTATGCGTGAAGGTCGAGTTGCCGGCGTTGAGGCTGCTGAAGGTTCCGGTCCCGCCGCTCACTATCGTCCAGGTTCCCATGCCTGAGGTCGGCGTGTTGCCGCCGAGGCTGGCCGTCGTGCCGCCCGGCGCAATCGTCTGATTCGCCCCGACCGAGGCGGTCGTCGGCGGCGGGACGACCGTTACCGCCGTTGCGTTGGAAGGCGCGCTACTGCAACTGAGCGCTGTCACCACTACCGTGTAGCTACCGGAGGTCGTCGCCACGTACGTCTGGTTCGTCGCGCCGCCAATGGGGTTGCTATTCAGATACCACTGGTTGCCGCTGGCACTGCTCGACGTCAGTGTCACCGAGCCGCCCTGGCAGAACGTCGTCTTGCCGCCTGCGGAGATCGTCGGCGTCGCCGGGATGGGATTAACCGTCACCGAGGTCGCCGCCGACGCGGCGCTGCTGCAACCGAGCGATGTGACAATCACTGTGTAGTTGCCGCTCGCGGTAGCGATGTATTGTTGGCTGGTGGCGCCGCCGATGGGGTTGCCGTTCAAGGACCACTGGTTGCCGCTGGCACTGCTCGATGTCAGCGTCACCGAGCCGCCTTGGCAGAACGTCGTTGGGCCTCCCGGCGTGATCGTTGGCGTCGCCGGGATCGGGTTAACGGTGACGACTACGGGTGTCGAAGCCACGCTGGGGCAGCCGCTAGCCGTCACCGTCACCGTATAGCTGCCGCTCGCTGTGGCCACGTATTGTTGGTTGGTGGCGCCGCCGATGGGATTGCCGTCCAGATACCACTGATTGCCGCTGGCGCTGCTTGAAGTGAGCGTGACGCTGCCGCCTGAGCAGAAGGTCGTTGGGCCTCCCGGCGTGATCGTCGGTGTAGCAGGCGTCGGGTTCACTGTCACGGTCGTCGGCTCTGAGGTCTTCATGCAACTGCCGACCGTGATCGTCACCGTATAGCTGCCGCTCGCGGTGGCGGTGTATTGCTGAGAAGTCGCTCCGCCAATGGGCGAGCCGTCAAGGTTCCACTGATAGCCGTCAGCGTTGCTTGAGCTTAAGACGACGCTGCCGCCCGTGCAGAAAGTCGTCGGGCCTCCCGGTGTGATCGTCGGCGTCGCCGTGTAGTCGCACGGCGGGAAGAGGCCGACAAGCACAGGGTCATGATCGGATGCCCTGTAGGGCGAGGCCGGCTGGAAGACGACGCGCGGCGGCACCAGCGCCGAGCCGTCCGGCTTCTCTTCAAACGTAGATTCGCCGGTGTCTTTCACCTCATCGTTGTAATCGAACAGGTCGACTTCGTCGGCGTTGATGTGCCAGGCGTCCGCTCCGGTGATCTTCGCTAGCAGGCTGCTGTTGGCGAAGGCGTAGTCGAGGTGGCCCAGCTCGCCGCTGAAGAGATAAGAGTAAGCGTTCGCGCCGTGAAACACGGTCTCCATGTCAGAGAAGCCGCCGGCCTCCAGCGTCGCGACCGGGTCTTCCTGGGCATAGGAGTTGAAGTCGCCAAGCAGCAGGATGTCCGGGTCGCCCGCCGCTGGAATCACCGTGCCGTTGATCCAGGTGAGCAGCCGAGTCGCTTGCTGGGTGCGCCGCCCGTTGAAACAGCCCTGACCGTCGCCCGCGTCGGCATCCGCGCCGGTGCCAGGGCAGCCCTTCGACTTGAAGTGATTGGCGATGATCGTGAAGCGCTCGCCGAAGGCCGGGTTCGTCGCGTCAACCACATCGAAGGTCTGCGCCGTCGGCGGGCGGTTGTGAATCGGGTCGAGGTCGACGAGCGGCGAGCCGACCGGCGAAACGATGCCCGTGCGGTAGATCAACTGCACACGGATGGCATCGGTGCCCAGCGTGCCGCCGGTGTTGACGAAGGCGTACGGATGCGCGCCGCCGCAGCGGGCATTGATTGCGCCGAGCAGGTCGGTGATGGTGGCAGATGGCGTCGTGTTCTCAAGCTCCATGAAAGCGTAGATGTCAGCATTGAGCGAGCAGACGACGATGGAGGCGCGCTCGCGCTGGCGGTTGAGCTCGGCAACGCTATCGGCGCCGCGGCAGTCCTGGTCCATCCCTGGGCCGCATGGCCCCGAACTGCTGCTCGATGTCGTGTCAATCGTGGTGAAGTAGTTGAGCAGGTTCATGCCCACTGCTTTGATCGAGCCGCCGACGGCGGGCGGCGTCACCGGGCGCGGGTTGGCGACGGTGAAGGTCACCGGGTGCGCCTGGGTCGGGCGGATGCGCCAGGTGTCGGCGCCGAACCCTGGGAATGACCAGTGCAGCACGCCGGTCAGGCCGTTGACCAGATCGCCGCCGCGGAAGAAGTCTATGCCCTGTGTGCCGACCGAGAAGCCACCGTTGGCTCGCGGATAATAGACATACTGGAGGCCATCAGCCGGGCCGGGCGGAGCAGAGGAGGTTAGATACCACTCTTGCGCGTTGTTGTCGTCGTCGAGGATGACCTTGCGCCGCGCGAGCGCATCCAGGTGCGCGGTTAAGCCGGCGACGCCGGGCGCAGCGTCTTCGGTGAATTGGCGCGGGCGACTGCCCTGGTACAGCTCGATCTGACCGAAGCGCCCAAGCTCGAAATACTCCGAAACGGTCAGCGTGTCGGAGAAGGTCACGAGCATGCCTTCGCGCGCCTCGTAGAACGCGTTGAGGTCGCCGACGACGGGTAGCGTAATGACCGCGGGCGTCACTTCGGCAAGGTGGTTGCCAGCATCCGTAATGACGACCGAACCCCCGGTGCCGGCGGTAATTTCGGTCATGTTGTTGAACTCCGAAACCGTGCCGGTGGCTTTCACGCGCTGTCCTTCGGCGATTGGCGTCGGGCAGGTGTTACAGAAGACGAAGATGCCTTCCGATGTCATCGGGTCGGCGTCGGCATCGGCGTCCTCTTCCTGTAGGAAGAAACCTTGCAGCTTGTTGGTGCCCTGGAAGTTGGCAACGACGACGCCTTCGACCGTCACGGTCGCGCCGGGGATCGGCGTTGCCGCGCCGTTGCCCTGAACGTCATGAATCTTGGTGATGTCGTCGTTGATAATGGTGCCGAGTCCCTGGCCATCCGTGATGATGGCATTCGTCGCGTTGGTGACGTTGACGAAAAAGGTTTCGTTGGTTTCCGGCGTCGTGTCGCCGTTGACCGTGACGTTGAAGGTATAGCTCTGATTGCCCTGCGAAATGGTCGCGCCAGGGACCGAGTTGGCGGTGTAATCGCCCGGCGCGAGCGCCGTGCCGTCCGCTGTGGCAATGTCAAAGGTGACGCCGCCGGCGGGCGCCGGTGCCGACAGGCTGACGGTGAAGGTAAACGTCGTCGTGCCGGCGTTGCCTTCATTCATTGAGACATCGTTGATCGTCAGGTTCGGCGCGGCGTCATCGTTGACGATGGTGCCTTGCCCCTGGCCGTCGGTAACATTCGCGCCGGTGACGTTGGTGACGTTGACGAAAAAGGTTTCGTTGGTTTCCGGCGTCGTGTCGCCGTTGACCTGCACGGTGACCTGCGTCGAGCTACTGCCTTCGGGAATGCTGCCCGCGCCGTTGACGATGGCCGTGTAGTCGCTCGGCGCGGTCGCCGTGCCGTCAGCGGTGTTGACCGTGAAGGAGACGCCGCCGGTGGGCGCTGGCGCCGACAGGCTGACGGTGAAGGTGAAGTTGGTAGTGCCGGCGTTGCCTTCGTTCATTGACACGTCGTTGACGCTGACCATCGGCCCAGCCGCAGTAGGCACGAACGCCACACCCTGCATCGCTGTATTCGTCGCCGCGGTTGCCAGCGATGTGAGGCTGCCGGTAATCGTGGCGTTATATCCCGAAGTATCGGTCAACTTCTGCAACGTCGTTCGAGCGGTGACGTACAACGTAACATTCGAGCCGCTCACGGTTCCGGTCAGGCCGCGGACATTCGCCAGCGTGATCGTGCCGTTTGCGGTCCAGTTTCCGCTGACGAGCGAGTACTTCCGGATGAAACCGGTATCGTCGGCGACGTAGACTGTGTCAACGCCTGGGGTACCTGCATCGAGATCGGCAAAGAAGAATTGATAGGGCGTGATCGTCGTCGTGGGAAAGCCGGGAAGATTGGTGATCGTCTGTCCAGTTGTAGTCGGCGTTCCCATGCCGACGGTGGCGAGCCGAAACGCGCCGCTGTTGGCGCTGATGTACAGTTGACCGCCGACGATGGCCGTCGAGCGGAGATTGGTCACCGTCGCGGTGTTGAGCGCCGTCGACGTCGTCGCGCCGAGCGTCGCGTAACGAATGCCGCCGCCGGCGCTCGTTCCCGAGATCCAGAGATCCGTTCCGTTGGTCGATGCCACGCCGCGCGGGTTGCCGCCACTGATCGCGTCGGTGAGCGCCGTCGACGTGTCGAGGTTGCCGTTCGCGTTGACGCGCCCGATCACGCGAGGAACGGCCGCCGAGGTACTGGCAGTGATGCTGCCCGTTCCGACCGCGGCATCGTAGCCGGCGAATACGACGTATTGCCCGTCCGTCGAAAGGGTGAGCCACCCTTCGCTCGTTGCGGTTCCGCTGCAGACGAGCCGGCGTTGCGCCCCAACGGTTGTCGTCGGTACCGGGATTGACTGCACCAGAGCGCCGCCGGGTGTGTATTCATCGAGGAAGACCACTGTGCCGTTAGCAGTGAGCGCCGCAGAGCCGTCACCCATGCGGTAGATGACCAGATTGCCCGGCGTCAACGACGCCGCAGGCGCCGCGATGGTCTGTGCCGATTGGCCGCTGCGGGCAGCAAGCTCTTGCGCGTGAGCCGGGCGGCGCGTCGGCAAGCTGACTGTGCCCGCCGCCGATGTGCGCAGCGTCGAAAGAAGCGGGAGACAGATAAATAGGGCGACGGCAATCAATCCCGCGAGCAGGCCCGCCGGTCTGTTTGTCAATGAGTGCGTAATGAGCGAGACGACTCTGGCGCGCGGGGCCGAGTCGCGTTTGGCGAAGCGCGTCTCTTTTTTCATCATGATTAAACACCCAACTCTTGCCGCGCGGCGGGGGGTGCCCTCGGCACAGGGATAGAGCTTGCCTTTCAATTAGAATCCGAAATGGTCTCAGGAATCGGGCCTAAAGGGTCACGACTAGCGAGTCGCCGCGTGATTCTATCCGAGCCCTGACGCAAGAGCAAGCGCCCGTAGCAGCGAGAGAGAATTAACTTACTCTTAACCTGCGCTTCGCTGGCCGCTTGGACGGGCAGCAAGTTTTGCCGTAGCACGCTCCTTTTGCGCTAGGCGGCTGGCGGCGAATGCTATAGAATGCTTCGTCCCTTCGGGATGGTTTTCATCAAGCAATTATCCCAACAGTTTTTCTATTGAAAGGAGTGCCCCCAACTCTGCATGGTGTGCCCAGGCGTATCCCTCTAGCCTTGGCAAGCGCGGCGAGAGACGGGCTTTGCAAAGAACATGAAGGCATCACTTTTAGGCCGCGGGCAGCGCACCGGCGTTTCTCGCAAAGCGAGATTCGATCAGCCGATTGCTCAAGCCAATCCATCCCCGTCAAGACGGCAATGGCTTATCTCGTCTGTCGCCACAGTCGTGCTCGTCGCCATGCTTTCGATCTCTATCGTCTGGGCGGCCATCTCTTTATCAACCTCTACGCCCTACACCCAAAGCTTTGACAGCCTGAGCATGTCGGCGACGGCAACGCTGCCGACCGATTGGAAGGTGGATAAACAGACAGTCGTGCGCACCGTCGGCACCTATACCGCGGCGGTCACCGCGACCGAGTTTGCCGGGGGCGCCAATCTATCGAGCAGCGCCCAGAATGGCATCTATAATTTTGGATCGGGGACGACGACGACGGGAGCCGACCGGGCGGTCGGATTCCTTTCTTCCGGTAACGGCACACAGAGCGGCAACCTCTACGCGCAGTTCGTCAACAACACCGGCGGCAATCTGAGCGGCTTGCAGGTTTCTTATGATGTTGAGAAATACCGCAACGGCACGAATGCGAGCGGCTTCAGCATCCAGTTGTACTACTCCACCGACGGGTCATCCTGGACGAGCGCCGGCGCGAATTTTCTCACCAGCTTTGCAGGATCAGATGCCAACAGCAACGGCTTTGCGACGGTCCCCGGAGCGACCAGCTCCGTGAGCAATCAGACCCTGACGGTCACGATTGCCAATGGCGGCAATTTCTATCTGGCGTGGAACTACTCGGTGACGACCGGCAGCACCACTTCTAGCGCCCAGGCGCTTGCCTTTGATAACATCTCGGTGCTGGGCATCGGCGGCGGCGGCCCGACCAACCCGGCGGGAGTTGGCGCGGCGAGCCCTTCGACCGTCGTGCGGGGCAACATGACGCTGCTGACCGTCACGGTGACGCCCGGCAGTGGCCCGGCAAGCACAGGGCTGGCGGTGACGGCTAATCTCGCGGCCATCGGCGGCTCGGCGACTCAGGCGTTTCTTGATGACGGCATGAATGGCGACGCGAGCGCCGGCGACAATATCTTTTCATACAACGCCACCGTCGCCGTGGGCACGACCGTGGGCATGAAGAGTCTGCCGTTTACGGTCAGCGACGCGGAAATGCGCATGGGATCGGGAGCGATCTCGCTGACCGTTACAGCGCCCGCCGGCAGCACGCGCATCCACGACATCCAGGGAGCGAGCCACACCTCGCCGCTCGTCGGCACGGCGGTAAGCAGTGTGCCGGGCATCGTCACGGCGCTGGTCTCAAACGGCTTCTACATGCAGGACCCGGCTCCCGACGCCGACGACGCGACGAGCGAAGGCATCTTCGTCTTCACCTCGTCGGCACCGACCGTAAGCATCGGTCATTCGGTGACGGTCAGCGGTAACGTCCAGGAGTTCCGCCCAGGCGGCGCGAGCAGCACCAGCCTGACGATCACGGAAATCGCTTCGCCCACCATCGCGGTCGTATCAACCGGCAACCCGCCGCCGGCAGCCACCGTCATCGGCACCGGCGGGCGCATCCCGCCGACAACCGTGATTGAAGATGACGCTTCGGGGGGCAACGTCGAAAACGCCGGCAGCGTCTTCGACCCGGCCTCTGACGGCATCGATTTCTACGAGAGCCTCGAAGGCATGCGCGTGCAGATCAATAACGCCGTCGCGGTCAGCCACACCGTAGACTTCGGCTCGAACCGCGAGATCGCCGTGCTTGGCGACAATGGCGCGAATGCCGGCATCCGCACCGCGCGTGGCGGCATCGTCATCCGCTCGTCGGACTATAACCCGGAGCGCGTCATCCTCAACGACCTGATCACCGGCGGCCCGACCTTGCCGGCGGTCAGCGTTAGCGACACCTTCCCCAACGCGATTGTCGGCGTAATGGATTACACCTTCGGCAGCTACAAGCTCCAGGTGCAGGCGCTGCCTGCTATGGTTTCGGGCGGCCTGGCCCTGGAGACCGCGACGCCTGCGGGAACGGATCAGCTCGCCATCGCCACGTTCAACTGTGAGAACCTCGATCCCACCGATGGCGTGGCCAGATTCAACGCGCTGGCTGACGTCATCGTCAACCGCCTGAAGTCGCCCGACCTGGTTACCCTGGAAGAGATTCAGGACAACAATGGCGCGACCAGCGACGGCACGGTTGACCCCGGCACGACGATGAGCATGTTGATGTCGGCCATTCAGACGGCGGGCGGGCCGACTTACCAGTACCGCCAGATTAACCCTGTCAACAACGCCGATGGTGGCGAGCCGGGCGGCAACATTCGTCAGGTCTTCATGTTCCGCACAGACCGCGGCCTGAGCTTCATAGATCGCGCCGGCGGGACTTCGACCGCCGCGACCACCGTTGTCAGCGGAGCGAATGGGCCGGAGCTTTCCTTCAGCCCGGGCCGCGTTGACCCGACTAACGCAGCATGGAGTTCAAGCCGCAAGCCGCTGGCCGGCGAGTTCATGTACAACGGTAGCCACTTTTTCGTTATCGGCAACCACTTCAACTCGAAGGGCGGCGACCAGCCGCTGTTCGGGCGCTTCCAGCCGCCGACGCTCAGCAGCGAGACGCAGCGCCTACAGCAGGCGCAGATCGTTCATGACTTCGTCAATTCGATCCTGACGCTGGACGCCAGCGCCAGCGTCGTCGTCCTCGGCGACCTCAACGACTTCGAGTTCTCTAACCCGCTGATCACCTTGAAGGGCAACATCCTCCATGCGCTGATCGAGTCGCTGCCGCAGAACGAGCGCTACTCTTACAACTTCGACGGCAATGCGCAGACGCTCGATCACATTCTAATCAGCAACCACCTGTTCAATAGCGTGCCGTTCGTCTTTGACGTGGTTCATGTCAACTCTGAATTCGCTGTGCAGACGAGCGACCATGACCCGTCGGTCGTCCGCCTGACGCTGTCGCCGACCGCCGCTCGGCTAGACGACTTCAGCGCCACCGTCGAAGGCAATGAAGTCCTGCTGCGCTGGCAGACCGGCGAAGAGACAGACAACCTCGGCTTCAATCTCTACCGTGAAGTCAGTGGCCAGCGCCGGCGCATCACCCCGCAGTTGGTTGCCGGCTCGGCGCTCGTCGCCGGCCCCGGCAGGCGGCTCGGCGCCGGGCGCTCTTATTCGTGGTGGGACTCACCACAAGCTGGATTGGGCGCGCGTTACTGGCTCGAAGAGATTGACCTCAAGGGCGAAAGCCGCTGGCACGGGCCGGTGACCGTCAAAGCGCCGGGCAGCGGCAAGCGCTCGGTGACCCGCGAGCGCCAGGCCGTGACGCTCAGCATGCTGGGGCGCGAGGAGATACAGGAAGGCGCGACGCGGCCTGTCGAAGCGACGGCTGACGAAGTACAACTGGCGAAGTCGCCTGCGGGCGTCAACCTCGGCAATCAAGCGGCGGTGAAGATCGCCATCAATCACGAAGGCTGGTATCGCGTCACGCAGCCGGAGCTGGTGCGCGCCGGCCTGAGCCCGAAAGCGGATTCGCGATTGCTGCAACTCTACGTGGATGGGCGCGAGCAGCCGATGCTGGTCAGCAGCAAGAACGGCACGCGCTTTACGGGCACCGACGCCATCGAATTCTATGGCATGGGGTTGGACACGGCGGCGTCAAGCACAAGGGTCTACTGGCTGACGGTCGGCTCGCAGCCGGGCCAGCGCATCCAACAACTGAAAGGCGCGAGCGTCGCCGACACACCGTCGAGCTTTGCCTACACCGTCGAGCGCAAAGATCGCACCATCTATTTCGCATCGCTGCGCAACGGCGAGCGCGAGAACTTCTTTGGCGCCATCGTGTCGCATATATCGGTTGATCAAGCGATCACTCTGCAACACATGGCGACGAAAGCGGCGAGCGATACGACGCTCGAAGTCGCCCTGCAAGGCGTCACCGATCTGCCGCACCGCGTGCAGATTCTCTTGAACGGCGTGGCGGTCGGCGAAGCGGCTTTCGATGGCCAGAGCGCCACCGTCATGCGGATGTCGCTTGCAGCGGACTTGCTCAAAGAAGGGGCGAACGTCGTCAAGCTGACCGCGCATGGCGACCCATCCGATCTCAGTCTGGTAGATTACATTCGCATCACCTACCCGCACACCTACACCGCCGACAATAACGGCTTGCGGCTGACGGTGGCAGGCAACCAGCCGGTGATGATCGATGGTTTCAGCAGCCGCGCCATCCGCGTCTTTGACGTGACCAGCGCCGCTGCGCCGCAAGAGATCATCGGCACCACGCGGGCGACACAGGCGGGCTATGGGGTGTGGGCGATGGCTGCCGGCAGCGGGCCGCACCGCTTGCTGGTGATGACCGACGAGCAGACGCAACGGGCGGCGGCGATCACCGCCAATCTGCCTTCAACTTGGCGGCAACCGGATCAAGCCGCCGACATGGTCATCATCACCCACGGCAGCTTGATGGAAAGCGCCGCGACCTTGAAAGCTTATAGAGAGAGCCAGGGGCTGCGCGTCGCCGTCGTTGATGTCGAAGACCTCTTCGACGAATTCAGCTACGGCAACAAGAGCGCCGATGCGATCAGAGACTTTCTCGGCTACGCCGCGGCGAGGTGGCAACGCGCGCCGCGCTTCGTGCTGTTGCTCGGCGACGCCAGCTACGACCCGAAGAATTATCTCGGGCGCGGTGAATTCGATCTCGTGCCGACGAAGCTGATAGACACGCAGTTCATGGAAACCGCTTCGGATGATTGGCTGGCCGACTTCAACGGTGCAGGGAAGGCCGAGATGGCCGTCGGTCGCCTGCCTGTGCGCGGCGCGGATGAAGCCGCGCGGATGATTGAAAAGATCATCAGCTACGAGGGCGCGGCGGCAGTCGGCGGCGCGCTCATCGTCAGCGACAGCAGCGACAGCTTTGCCTTTGACCGGGCCGGCGATCAACTGCGAACGCTGGTTCCGGCCACGGTTCCGGTCGAGCAGATTGATCGCGGCCAGATGGGCACGGCTCAGGCGAAGCGCGCCTTACTCGACAGCCTCGGGCGCGGCCAGCGCGTCGTCAATTATCAGGGCCACGGCTCGGTAGACCTGTGGCGCGATAATCTGTTCACGGCTGCCGATGCTCGCGGCCTGACCAACGGCGACCGGCTGCCGTTGTTTGTGGCGATGACCTGCCTGAACGGCTATTTCCAGGATACCGCTACGGACAGTCTGGCCGAGTCTTTGCTGAAGGCCGAGCGCGGCGGCGCCATCGCCGTGTGGGC
Organism: Blastocatellia bacterium; assembly: GCA_045807765.1. Lineage (GTDB taxonomy): Bacteria > Acidobacteriota > Blastocatellia > UBA7656 > UBA7656 > DATENM01. Next base: position 47,522 of record JBJMGU010000231.1, on the reverse strand, counting down.
CTCGTCGGGCATCACGCAGCCTGCGGGGCAGTCGCAAATGAATCAGCAGCTCTACCGACTACTGTTTGATAGGAGCGGCGCACGCCGTACGCTCGGCGAGCTGACCTTGAAGGCGAAGGCAAAGATCAGCGACCCGGACATTCGCCGCACCTGGATTCTCTTCGGCGATCCCGCGACCGCATGGCGGTAATCGTTTGCTGAATGCAGCAGGGTAGCGCGGACGCAAGTCTGTGCTACCCTTTTTATTTGAGATCAGAGAGGGAGTGAGAAGATGTTCGCAGTGATTATGGCGGGCGGGTCGGGGACGCGCTTCTGGCCTGCGAGCCGCGACCGTTTGCCGAAACAGTTCTTGAAGATCACCGGCGACCGCACCATGTTTGAAGAGACGATCAATCGCCTGCGCCTGTTCGTCGCCGAAGATCGTATCTACGCTGTCGTCGGAAGGATTCACGCCGAGCTGACGCGGCAGGCATTGGGCGCAAGCGCCGCTCATATGCTTGTCGAGCCGATGGGCCGCAATACGGCTGCCGCCATCGGGCTTGCGGCGATTCACGTCCATCGGCGCGATCCCGATGGCGTGATGATCGTGCTGCCGGCGGATCACTTCATCGCCGACCTTGAAAACTTCGCGCGCACGGCGCAGGCGGCGGCTGAAGTCGCGGCCCGCGGCGCAATCGTCACCATCGGCATTCAACCGACGCGGCCCGAAACCGGCTATGGCTACATACAGGTTGGCGAAGCCGCGGGTCAGGCGCTTGATCGCAGCTATTACCGCGTTGCGCGCTTTGTCGAAAAGCCCGACCATGCAAAGGCGCTCGAATATCTGGCGAGCAATCAGTACGCCTGGAACAGCGGCATCTTTGTTTTTACAGCGCGGACGATACTCGCAGAGCTTGCCGCCTGTATGCCTGAGCTTGCAACGGGCCTGGACGAGATCGCCGGCGCGATGGACAGCCCGGCTTATGATGAAACACTTGAGCCGGTCTATCGCGGGCTCTCTTCGGTTTCGATTGACTATGGCGTGATGGAAAAGACCGCCGCCGCGATCTATGCCTTCAAAGCCGATTTCGCCTGGAGCGACGTCGGGAGCTGGCAGGCGCTTTATGAATTGCGTGCCGGCGAAGCCGACCGTGACGGCAACCTGTTGCTCGCTGATGCCGTTGCCGCCGACGCCAAAGATAATCTGATTTACTCGACGACCACTCGGCAGGTAGCGCTGCTCGGCGTCGAAGGGCTGGTCGTCGTTGATACCGAAGACGCCTTGCTAATCGCCGACCGCGGACGCTCGCAAGAGGTCAAGCAGTTCCCCGAACAGTTCAAACGTGCTGGGCGCACAGAGCCTGGTTGAGGATAGAAAATGAATCCGCACATCTTTCGCGAATACGACATTCGCGGCGTCGTGGGCCGCGACCTGACCGACGACAGCGTCTATGATCTGGCGCGTGCCATCGGCACCTTCTTTCATCGCAACGGCGCGCGGCGCGTCAGCCTCGGGCGCGACGCCCGCGAAAGCTCGCCGCCTTTTCGCGACCTGCTGATCCGTGGCTTCAATCAGTCGGGGCTCGATGTCATAGATGTCGGCATGGTGCCAACGCCTGTGCTCTACTACACGCTCTTCACGCAGTCGGTTGACGCCGGCGTGATGATCACCGGCAGCCACAACCCGCCGAACGAGAACGGCTTTAAAATCTGCCTCGGCAAAAGCACGATCTTCGGCAGCCAGATCAGTGAGATCAAAGAGATCGCCCTGGCGCGCGAATTCTCCAACGGGTCGGGCAGCCTTGAAGTGCGCGACGTGCTGGACGAGTACCGCGACACGATTGCTGCGAATGTTCACCTCGGGCCGCGCCGCTTGAAGGTCGTCGTGGATGGCGGCAATGGCATGGGCGGCATGGTTGGCGCGCCGCTCTACCGCGAGATGGGCTGCGAGGTGGTCGAGCTTTTCTGCGAGCCCGACAGCCACTTCCCGAATCATCACCCTGATCCAACGGTTGTCGAAAACATGCGCTTTGCGATTGAAGCGGTTGCCGAGCACAGAGCCGATCTGGCGATTGCCTTTGACGGCGACGGCGACCGCATCGGCGTGGTGGACGAGCGCGGCGGCATCATCTGGGGCGATCAACTGATGATCATCTTTTCGCGGGCGATTCTTGCACGGCATCCGGGCGCGCGGTTCATCGCCGAAGTGAAATGCTCGCAAGTCCTCTATGACGACATTCGCGCCCACGGCGGCGAGGCGCTGATGTGGAAGGTCGGCCACTCGCTGATCAAAGCGAAGATGAAAGAGATCGATGCGCAGATGGCCGGCGAGATGAGCGGCCACCTGTTCTTCGCGGATCGCTATTTCGGCTACGACGATGCGGTCTATGCGGGGGCGCGGCTGCTAGAGATTCTGTCGCACACCGAAGGGCCGCTCTCCGACCTGCTCGGTGATCTGCCGCCGACTGTCTACACGCCGGAGATTCGCCTCGACTGCCCCGACGAAAAGAAATTCGCCGTCGTCGGCGCGCTCACCGAAGAGTTCAAGCGGACCCACGACGTGGTTGACATAGACGGCGCGCGCATTCGCTTCGCGCACGGCTGGGCGCTGGTGCGCGGCTCGAACACACAGCCGGTGATCGTCATGCGCTTTGAAGCCGACACTCAGGCGCACCTCGACGAGATGCGCCAACTGCTCGAAGCCCGCGCGCAGCGCTTAGTTGCCGAAAGCCATGTATAGCACAAGCGAGACGATGATCGAGCGGCGCTTCTGCTTCTCGATGATTGCTGAAAAAGGATAGACGGGAGAAGCTCTACGGCTCTATTGGAGGTCGCTTCTCCCGTCTGCGGAGACATCCAGACCTAAGCAATTGCCGGCATCATAACCTGAGTCATACAATCTGTCTAACTCATTGTTTTTATCGCGCCAATCAAATCCGCTAATGACTGGCGGCACTCGCGCTTGACTTCATCCTGATCGCCGCCCGATGATCAAAACAGGGACCCTTGCGACGGAGGTGCGACGAGGAAGATGATCAAAAAGATATTGAAATGGGCCGGCATCACGCTGGCCGTGGCCTTCATTGTCAGTCAATTCATTCGACCTGCCAAGACCAACCCGCCGGTTGACGAAGCCAGCACCCTGAGCGCCCGGCTGCAAGTCACGCCGGAGGTCGAAGCGATTCTGAACCGCTCGTGTGTTGACTGTCACTCGCACAAGACGGTGTGGCCGTGGTACAGCAATGTCGCGCCGGTATCGTGGTATTTGACGCACGATGTCAATGAGGGGCGCAGGCATTGGAACGTCTCGAACTGGCCGACCGACCCGAAGCGCTCGGCGCACCGCCTCGAAGAGATGTGCCAGCAGGTCGAAAAGGGCGAGATGCCGCTGGCGATCTACGTCACCATGCACCCGACGGCGAAGCTGACGGACGCCGACAAGAAGACGCTCTGCGACTGGGCGAACGCCGAGCGCCAGCGCATGGGCGCGGCGGCCCAGCAAGCCGCACCTGAAAGCCAGAACGGCGAAGGCCGCCCCGAATCGCACTAAATTGCTATGGCGCAGGCGATCATCCTGATGGGGGTCAGCGGTTCGGGCAAGACGACCGTCGGCGAACGGCTCGGCCAGGCGCTCGGCTGGCCGTATTATGACGCCGACGATTTTCACCCGCCGGAAAACGTCGAGCGCATGCGTCATGGCATCGCGCTCACCGACGAAGACCGCAAGCCGTGGCTGGCGGCGCTCGCTCGCCTGATTGTCGAAGCGTTATCTCATAATCAATCCATCCTGCTCGGCTGTTCGGCGCTGAAAAAAGCCTATCGCGAGCAGCTCAAACCGTCCGCGGCGACTTCTGCCGACGTGCGCTTCGTCTACCTGCGTGTGCCAATCGAAGTCGCGGCGGCGCGCACCAGGGAGCGCCGCGACCACTTCATGCCGACTTCGCTCGTCCCCAGCCAGTTCGCCGCGCTCGAAGAACCCAGGGACGCGATTGTCGTTGATGCCACGAAGACGCCCGACGAAGTGGTGGCGCAAATCCGCCGGGCGCTCAGGCTGTAAGCGGCACCGGCAATCACTGATTCACAGTCGCATCACGATAAAGGATGGCGGTGCAGGAATCTGAGCGTCGCGCTCAGCGAGGCTTCGGGCTGGTCGGTGAAATAGATGTGACTCGCTGAGGGCAGCAGTAACAGCTCGGCGCCGAGGATGCGCTCGGCGATCAAGCGGCCATTGGCTGCGGGCACCAGCTCATCGGTCTCGCCGTGAACCACCAGAGTCGGCGCTTGAATTTGTGATAAGCGTGACTCGCTCGACCACGCCATAATCGCCCGCACCTGTGCCATGTAGCCTTCAGCGGTCGGCAGCGTCCGCCGACGCATCGCCAGGTCTTCTTCGATGCGCTCGCGCGGCGTCTGCGCGTCATAGATGTAGGGCACCATCGCGCGGATGGCTTCTTCGGCGTCCATCGTCGCGCGGGCAAACAGCACCTGCATGACCGCGGGGCTGGCCGACACGGCGAGCGGGCCGCCAAAGGCTGTACAGCCGAGCACCAGCGAATGCACGCGCTCAGGGTATTGAAGCGTGAACTCTTGCGCGATCATGCCGCCCATCGAAACGCCAAGTAGGTGAGCGCGCTCGACGGCGGCGGCGCTCATGACCGCCTCGGCGTCTGCGGCCATGCCGGCAATCGTGTAAGGGCCTGCGGGAACGTCGCTGCGCCCGACGCCGCGATTGTCGAAGACGATGACGCGGTAATGCTCGGCCAGCGCAGGCACGACGCGACCCCACATCTCCAGCGAATAACCCAGCCCCATAATCATCAACAGCGGCTCGCCGCTGCCGCGTTCTTCCCAGTAGATGCGCGCGCCATCGGATTCAACGTAAGGCATCGTTCAGCTCTCTCACCATGACTTCAGAATAGAAAAGCGCGGGCGCCGCCTCGATGAAACGCGCAGCGCCCGCGCCGTTGATTCAGAATGTGTAAGGCAGATTACGCACCGGCGCCGCCCGCCTTGCCGGGCTGTTTCACCATGCGCAGATAAGGCTTCAAGGTCTTCCAGCCTTCGGGGAACTTCTCTTTCGCCTGCTCATCAGAGATCGCCGGCGGGATGATGCAATCGCCGCCGGGCGTCCAGTTCGCCGGTGTGGCGACGCTGTAGTTTGCCGTCAGTTGCAGCGAATCAATGACCCGCAGGATTTCATCGAAGTTGCGCCCCGTGCCCATCGGGTAGGTGATCGTCAGTTTCACTTTCTTGTCCGGGCCGATGACGAAGACCGAGCGCACCGTCGCCGTCTCGCTGGCGTTCGGGTGAATCATGTCGTAAGCCTCGGCCACCTTGCGGTCGGGGTCGGCGATGATGGGAAAGTTCAGCGCCGTGCCTTGCGTTTCCTCGATGTCCTTTGCCCACCCTTTGTGCGAGTCTACCGGGTCAACGCTGAGGCCAATGACTTTTACACCGCGCTTGTCGAATTCGCCTTTGCTGCGCGCGACCTCGCCGAGTTCAGTCGTACAAACCGGCGTGTAATCTTTGGGGTGCGAGAATAGCACCGCCCAGTTGTCGCCAATCCATTCGTGAAAATTAATCGGCCCTTCGGTGGTGTCTGCCGAAAAGTCCGGCGCCGTATCGCCTAATCGAATAGCCATGGTTTTGCTTCCTTTCTTATTCGGAGGTTCATATTGTGAGCGCGGCCCGGACGGTTTATCGTTGTTCGCTCGTCCCGTGCCTCCCCGGACTCGCCTCAATTTCACTCGCTAATCATACACGCCCACCCTGCTCTGTGTCACCTGCCGGTGCCGCTTTGCAGACAGATCATAGCGACTTGTGGCCATTTGCGCGAATTCTTGACCACTAGAACTTTTCAGAATATTATTCGTTTATTGTGAGCGAAACCGTATGATCAACGAAACCGACAAGCAAATACTGAAGATTCTTCAGGAGAACGCGCGAACCACCAACGCCGAGATCGCCCGTCAGGTCGGCATGGCGCCGTCGGCGATTCTTGAGCGCGTCCGTAAGCTCGAAGAGCGCGGCGTCATCAAAGGATATGGCGCGCAGTTGGCCGGCCACGCCATCGGGCGCGGCTTGTTGGCCTTCATCTTCGTGCGCCTGGAAGACATGGCCGGCGAGGGCAAAGCCGCCAGAGCGCTGGCGCGGATTCCCGAAGCGCTCGAAGTCCACCACGTCGCCGGCGAGGATTGTTTTCTCGTTAAAGTGCGCGCCGCCAGCACAGACGCCCTGGGCCAGTTGTTGCGCGAGCAGATCGGCACCATCAAGGGTGTGCGCTCGACGCGTACGACCATCGTCCTGCGCACCGAAAAAGAGAGTACGGCGCTGCCGTTTGAAGACGAGGGAAAGTCACAGGGCTCGCGGAGCAAGTAAGCAACATGACAGACCGAGGAGTACACGAAACACCGTCGCGTCTCAAGCTGGTGATGGCCTTCGCGGCGGTCTACGTTATCTGGGGCTCGACCTATCTGGCGATCCGCTATGCCATTGAGACGCTGCCGCCGCTGCTGTTTGCCGGCACGCGATTCATCGTCGCAGGCTTACTGCTCTACGGCTATGCGCGGCTACGCGGCGCGGCGCGACCGGCGTGGCCCTATTGGCGCAAGTCGTTCATCATCGGCGGCCTGCTGCTGCTCGGCGGCAATGGCGCGGTGGTGCTGGCCGAGCGCAGCGTGCCTTCGGGAATGACGGCGTTGTTGATCGCCACCGAGCCGCTAATGATCGTGCTGCTCGATTGGGCGCGACCCGGCGGGCATCGTCCCGCGGGCCGCATCATTCTGGGCCTGGCGCTCGGCCTGGTCGGCATGTTTATTCTCATCGGCCCCGCCGGTCTCGCCGGCAGCAGCGAGGTCAATCTGATTGGCGCGGCGCTGTTGATTCTGGCGACGATCTCGTGGGCCGCCGGCTCGCTTTACGTCGCGAGGACGCGCACGCAGTTGTCGCCGATGCTCTTTGCCGGCATGCAGATGATCGCCGGCGGCGCGTTGCTCGCGGTCGTCGGCCTGGTGCGCGGCGAGCTGCATGACTTTGCCTTTGCGGCGGTGTCGCTACGCTCGCTGGCATCGCTCGGCTATCTGATCGTGTTCGGCTCGCTCATCGCCTTTACTTCGTATAGCTGGCTGCTGCAGGTGACGCCGCCTTCGCTCGCCGCGACCTACGCGTACGTCAACCCGGTAGTTGCGGTGCTGCTCGGCTGGGCCTTCGCCGGCGAAACGCTCAGCCTGCGCACGATGGTCGCCGCGGCGGTGATCGTTGCCGCAGTAATTATGATTACCACGCATCAACCGCACGCAGAAGTGCGGGCCACGGTAGAAAAAGAGGCGGACGCCACACCGCGCTTCGGCGAGCGCGAGTGGCTTGAATCAGGTGATTATCCATCTTAACAGGAGGGACGCATGACCGATCTTCGATTTCCGATAGGCCAATTCAACTGGGAAGGTGAAAGCTCGCCGGCGCAGCGCGAGCAATTTATCAACGACATCAGCGAGCTGCCAGCGCGGTTGCGCGCAGCGGTCGCGGGATTAACTGACGAACAATTCGATACGCCGTATCGCGACGGCGGCTGGAGCGTGCGGCAAGTGGTTCATCACCTTGCCGACAGCCACCTGAACAGCTACGTGCGCTTTCGCCTGGCGCTCACCGAAGAGACGCCGACGATCAAGGCATACGACGAAGCCCAGTGGGCCGAGCTTGAAGACGCGCGCCGCGCCCCCGTCGAGGTGTCGCTTGCGCTGATTGAATCTTTGCACGACCGCTGGGTGCGCCTGTTACGTTCGCTGCAACCCGAAGATTTTGCCCGCGAGTTCAGGCACCCCGAGCGCGGCACGGTGTCGCTCGATGCCAACCTGGGGCTCTATTCGTGGCACGGCAAGCATCACGCGGCGCACATCACCAACCTGCGCCAGCGCATGGGCTGGAACTGAGCCGCCGCACGGCGCGTGTGGCTTACGCAGTGGCTCGTCCCTGACAACTTTATCAAGCGGGCCGGTGGACTCGGTGTCTGCCAGGCATTCGTCTGTTTGCCGACACGCGCCAGCGCGTTTATCTTCGTGCTCCAACGCGCTCTGCCGCTTCGACGTTGCGCAGCGCGGCTGAATGCGATAAATAGACGGTCTGTAGAGTACCCTCCCCGCTTGATAAAGGAATCGTCATGCCGCGCGCCGTGCGTCGAGCCACTTGCTGCGCCATTCACTTCGCCCTGGCGTTGTGGCTGCTCTTCGCTTGTGTGGGCGAGGTCTGCGCCGAACAGTTGCCGATCAAGATATACACCAGCGCCGAAGGGCTGGCGCACGACCGCATCCAGCATATTCGCCGCGACTCGCGCGGCTTCCTGTGGTTCTGCACCATAGACGGTCTGAGCCGCTTCGACGGCTACCGCTTCATCAACTACAACGCCAGGCAGGGCCTGCCGCACTCAGACATCATGGACATTCTGGAGACGCGGGACGGCAGGTATTGGCTCGGCACCTTTGGCGCGGGAGCCTGCTTGTTCAATCCCACTGCCGCTTCGCGAAACCTGAAGCGCGCCGATGATCCATCTGCCGGCGTCGGCAGGTTCATCAGTTTTCCTGTCGGCGACAACGCGCTGACCAACGAAGTCCGCGTGCTGTTTGAAGATCATGCGGGCCGCATATGGGCAGGGACGACCGGCGGCCTGTTTCGGCTCGAAGAGCGCGATGGCGCAAAAGTCTTCCGACGAGTTGAGCTGGGTTTGCCGTCGCCGGCGGATCGTTCGATACGCGTCTTCGCGCTCGCCGAAGACGGCGAAGGAGCCTTGTGGGTCGCCACCTCAACAGGACTGCTCCGCATTTTCCCCGACGCCCGTGTCGTCTATTACAAGCTCGGCGAGGCGAGCGATTCTCTAGAGGCCACTTCGCTCTTGCTCGACAGCGCCGGCAGGCTTTGGGTCGGCACAGCCGCAGGGATCATCGTTCTGAGGCCCGAACCGATTTCGACGCTTATCGGCTCATCGGGAACCACCGTGCGGCAATTGAAGAGAGCCGAGCGCTTCGCCAAAGGTTCGCTGACGGCTCTGGGCTCGCTCTTTGCCGCCGGCGATTATCGCTGGCTGACGACCGCCGACGGCTTGACCGGCGACGAGATTGGCGACCTGATCGAATTGCCGAATCAGCGCATCTGGATCAGCACGCGTGACCACGGGCTGACGCAGTTCGATGGCAAGCAATTCCAACCTTACACGACGGCGCAGGGGTTGAGCAGTAATGAACTGAGCTGCCTGGCCGAAGACCGCGAGGGCAACCTCTGGGTCGGCACACAAACTAGCGGCGCGATGAAGCTCTCAAGCAACGGCTTCACTTCTTACACGGAAAAGGATGGGCTCGACGGGACTTACATAATCTCGATCTTTGAAGAGCGCGCGGGCCGGCTCTGTATGATCAGTTATCCGCGAACCCTCAACGTCTATGACGGCAGGCGCTTTGTGACGGTTCGTCCAAACATTCACGACGCTGCGGCGTCGCTGGTCGCAAAACGTTACGAAACCCTGTTTGAAGATCGTGAAGGCGAATGGTGGGTGCCCACGGGCGCAAGGCTCTATCGGTTTACCAGGGTAGACGACCTTGAGCGGCTGGCGCGGGCAAAGCCGAAAGCCATCTACACGACCGGCGAAGGGCTGGCGAGCAACAGCATCACGCGGCTGTTTGAAGACCGCCACGGCGATCTGTGGATTGGCTCGGACAGCCTGAACCCGCTGACCCGTTGGGAACGGGCGACGGGGAAGTTCACTGTCTACACACAGGCCGATGGCTTGCCGCCCAACAACCCGCCGAGCGCCTACCTGGAAGACGGTTCGGGCAATCTCTGGATGGGGTTGTTACACGGCGGGCTGGTGCGTTATCGGCGCGGGCGCTTCGAGTTATTTAAGGAAGAGGATGGCGTCGCTGCCGGGTTGATCCGGCAAATCTTTCAAGACCACAGCCGGCAGCTCTGGTTTGCCGCAGAGATCGGCGGGCTCGGTCGCATCGAAGACGCCGACGCCGACCGCCCACGCTTTGCGGTTTACACGACGGCGCAAGGGCTGGCCAGCAACAATGTGCGTTGCCTGACCGAAGACCGCCTCGGGCGGCTCTATGTCGGCACGGTCGGCGGCATTGACCGGCTCGACCTGGCAACCAACGGCATCAAGCACTACACAAAGGCCGACGGCTTGAGCTACACAGAGCTTGGCACCGCCTTTTGTGATCGCGACGGCGGCTTATGGTTCGGCATGTGGCGTGGCCTCTCGCGTCTCGTGCCGCAGCCCGAGCAGCCGCTTCCGCCGCCGGTCTTCATCTCCGGGCTGCGCCTGACCGGCGATGCCTTCCCGATTGCCGACAACGGCGAAGCGCAAGTCATCTTGCCTGAGCTGCAAGCGAACAACAATCAACTGGAGATCGAATTCCTCGGCCTCGATTTTTCGCCGGGCGAGGCATTGCGCTACCAGTTCAAGCTCGAAGGCGCGGGTGGCGATTGGACGCCGCCGACCGACCAGCGCAGCGTCAATTACCCGAACCTGCCGCCGGGCGCTTACCGCTTTCTGGTGCGCGCCATCAGCGCCGACGGCATGACCAGCGACGCGCCCGCGGCGGTCGGCTTTCGCGTATTGCCGCCGATGTGGCGGCGCTGGTGGTTTATCGTCCTGGCAGTGATTCTGGTCGCTATTCCTTTTATGGCCATCGGGCGCTATCGCCAGCAGCGCATGAAGGCGGTGCGTGAATCCGAAGAGGCGTTACGAAAAAGCCGCGAAGAACGCCTGCGCGATCTTGAGCGTGTGCGCCGCCGCATCGCTACTGACTTGCACGACGACATCGGTTCGAGCCTCACACAGATTTCGATTCTCAGCGAAGTGGCGCGGCAGCGGATGAACGGCGATGACGCGCAACTGTCGGCGCCGCTGGCGATGATCGCCGGCGCTTCGCGCGAGCTGATTGATGCGATGAGCGACATCGTCTGGGCGATCAATCCGCAGAAAGATCATCTGAGCGACCTGACGCAGCGCATGCGGCGCTTTGCCAGCGATGTGCTGACGGCGCGCAACATCGCCTTTGCCTTCCGCGAGCCCGACGAAGAAGAGGACGTGCAGCTCGGCGCCAGCATTCGCCGCGAGGTCTTTCTGATCTTCAAAGAGAGCATCAACAACATGGTGCGCCATGCGGGCTGCACGACGGCTGAGATTGATTTTCAGATCGCCGCCGGGGCGCTCAAGCTAGAAGTTAGCGACAACGGCAAAGGCTTTGACCCGGCGCAACAGAGCGAAGGCCACGGGCTGTTGAGTATGCGGCAGCGCGCCGAAGCTCTCGGCGGCAGGCTTGACATCGCCTCACGTCAGGGCGAAGGCACACGGATGCGGCTAGAGCTGCCGCTCGCCGGTCATTCTTGAACCGATGATCGATCTGCCCTGCGTCCCTGGTCATTGGTCGCTAAAAGAGACTACAAGAGTTCGTAGTGACGGAATGCGGTTTCGGGTGTAGCTTTGAGTCAAGCTTGAGAACCGAAGGTCAACGCGTATGTCGCAAGAGCCTGAGACCGGGCCGGCCCAGCCGGCAACGACCATCCGTGTGACGATCATCGAAGACCGCCGTGAAATCCGCGAAGGGCTGGCAATGCTCATCAACGGCACGGCGGGCTACCAGTGCATCGGCGCTTACCGTTCGATGGAAGAAGCGCTCGAACGCATCCGTCAGCCCTTGCCTGATGTCGTGCTTCTCGACATCGGGCTGCCCGGCATGAGCGGCATCGAGGGCTTGCGCGTTCTTAAAGAGCGTTACCCCGACATGCGGTTGTTGATCCTCAGCGTCTATGATGACGACGAGCGCATCTTTGACGCCATGTGCGCCGGCGCCTCGGGCTATTTGCTGAAGAAGACGCCGCCGCTGAAGCTGCTCGAAAGTCTCAGAGAAGCGGTGCAGGGCGGCGCGCCGATGTCACCCGAAGTCGCCCGCCGCGTCATCTCTTTGTTCCGCGAGATTCGCCCGCCCGAGCGCGCCAACTATAACCTGACGCCACACGAGACGCGCCTGCTCAAGCTCTTCGTCAAGGGCCACAACTACAAGACCGCCGCCCAGGAATTGAACGTCACGGTTCACACCATTTCCTTCCACCTGCGCAGCATCTACGAGAAACTACAAGTTCATTCAAAGAGCGAAGCCGTCGCCAAAGCGCTCCAGGACCGCCTCGTTTGATCTCTCCTGAATCGTAAAAATCTACGATTTTCCTGGGATTTTTGCATGCCGCCGATTGTCGAGCGGCGAGCGCCCGTATCGTAAATCGCATTGACGTGACTACGAATGTAGGTGGTGACGTCCCTGGAGCGACTGGCGTATCTTCGTGGCGTGGTCAGCAATGATCGAGGCCAGTCACAAGCTTTAACCTTAGACGGTTTTCTCGGCGAGCGTCGCCGGGCCAATCGCGGCGCGGCGACCCGCCTGAGGCGCGAGATCGCCAGCCACTTCTGGACAATCGCCCCGGCGTTGCGCGCCGCCATCACGGCAGCCCCAGAGATGTCTGCACGTCCGTTTCAAGCGATAGTGAAAGACGAGGCGCTCGGCGGCGTCCGCATCAGTGGCCTGCTGTCAGACGCGCCCGCGTCGGATACCGTCGTCATCATCCTTCATGGGATCGGCGGCGACGCCCACAGCCCGTGCTGCCTGGCTGCGGCGCGCACCGTCGCACAGGCCGGCCATGCTTCGTTGCGGCTTTCGATGCGCGGCGCTGACCTGTCGGGCGAAGACATCTATCACGGCGGCCTGACCGCCGACCTGCGGGCCGCGTTAGCCAGCCCGGAACTGCGCCGTTTTCGGCATGTGATGTTGATTGGATATTCGGTCGGCGGTCATCTCGCGTTGCGCGCCGCCATCGAGCAGATCGATCCGCGACTGCGGGCGGCGGCGGCCATCTGCCCGCCGCTCGATCTGATGGCCGGGGCGGTCGCCTTCGACGAGCCACGGCGCTGGCTCTACCGTCGCTATGTTTTTGCGGGGATGAATCGCGGTTACGCGGCGGTTGCGGCGCGACGGCCCGTTGCGGTTCCGCTCGCCGTGGTCAAGCGCGCCCGCTCGGCCTTCGAGCGTGATGAGCTGACCGTGATCCCGCGCTTCGGTTTCGCGAGCGCCAGAGATTACTACCTTCGCGCCGGCGTAGCGCCAGTCATTGATCAACTGGCCATCCCGTCGCTGGTCGTCGCCAGCCTGCATGACCCTGTCGTCCCGCCGCACACCTTGCGCGCTGCCGTGGCTGACGCCTCTGCGGCTCTGAAGCTGCGCTGGGTTGACGGCGGCGGCCACATCTTTTTCCCGCCGAGCGTTGATTTGGGATTTGGCGGGCGGCCCGGCGTCGAACATCAAGTGGTCAACTGGTTGAGCCGGCAATGATCGCCACATGGTTCTTGCGGCGGTCAGGCGACCGGCACCCGACAATCTATTTTGTTATTAACTTCACAAGGAGAATTCGATGAATCTAGTCGCTGAAAAAATGCCCCTCGCTGCGGACGGGCGCGGCGCCGACCTGCTGGCTGCCCTGCGGCAGCGCTATCAGAAGCTCACGGCTGAAGGGATCACTAGCCCGGCCTTCGAGCTAAGGCTGCCGGATGGCCATTGCGCGCTGATTGGCGCCGGCGAGCCGCGCTTCACGCTCAACATCGCCACCCCGCGCGGCTTGCGGGCCGTCGCTTCGTTTGATGAGCTTCGCCTCGCTGAAGCCTATATGAACGGTGACCTGGACATCTTCGGCGATATGCTCGCGAGTCTCAAGCACCGGCGGCTGTTGAGCGACCGTCACCCGCTTAAGTATCTGATGGCGACCTATCTGGAGCCGCTGTTTGCCGGTCAGGTAAGCAGCGATAAACGGTGGATCAAGAGCCACTACGATATTGACCCGGAGTTCTTCTTGTTGTGGCTCGACAAGCAGATTCGCGGCTACTCGCACGCCCACTTCGCGGATGATGCCGAGCCGCTCGAAGTCGGCATGGAGCGCAAGTTCCGTTTCGCGATGGATGCCTGCGGCATTCGGGCGGGCGACCGCGTGCTCGATATCGGCGGCGGCTGGGGATCATTCCTTGAATATGCCGGCTCGCAAGGCGTGCATGTGACTTCGGTTACCATCTCCGACGTTTCGCAAAAGTTCATGCAAGAGATAATCGCCCGCAAACAGTTGCCCTGCGAAGTGGTCAAAGAACACCTGCTGGATTATCGCAGCGCCGCGCCCTTTGACGCCGTGGTCAACCTCGGGGTCACCGAGCACTTGCCGGACTATCGCCGGACGCTGCGACAGTACCAGCGTCTGCTCAAGCCCGGCGGGCGCATCTATCTCGATGCCTACTCTGGCGACCGGCATGGCATGCCGAGTTTCATCACCAAGTGGGTCTATGAGGGCAACACCTCGCCGCTTTGCCTGCCGCGATACCTGGCCGAAGTCGCACGCACGGATTTCGATGTGGTGCTGGTTCAAAACGACCGGCACAACTATTACCTGACTTGCAAGAAGTGGGCGGAGAATCTGGAAGCGGAGAGCAGCACGGTGATTGCTCGCTGGGGGCACCATCTATACCGGCGCTTCCGCCTCTACCTGTGGGCGGCGGCCAACTCCTTCGAGCTGGGAACGCTCTCGGCACACCGAATGGTCATGGAACGCCGGGCGCTCGCTTAGGCGGTGAGTAAGGTAATCGAGCGCCGCTGCCGGCGCTCGATTCATTTGCCTGACTTCAGCGGGGTGTGCCGCGGGCCAGCTCGCGCACCGCTTCGAGCAACCGGTCAATCTCTTCGTCGGTCGTGTAACAGGCGCAACCGATGCGCAACAGGCCCTCTTCCGCAAGTCCTAATCGCTCAACCACCGTCCATGCATAGAAGTCGCCGTTTGAGGCAAACAGGCCATGCTCGGCGAGAAACTCGGCGACCGCAAGCGACGGCTGACCGGCGAGCGTGAACGACACGGTCGGCGTGCGCGGCGCGGCAGGCGGCGGGCCGTAGAGATTGACGCCTTCGATGGTTGCAAGCCCCTTCCATAGTTTTGTAAGTAACCTCACGCCACGCTCATGCAGGCCGGCAAACGCCGATTGCAGGCGCTCGCGCCGCGTGCCGCCCGCCGCGAGCGAAGCGAGAAAGTCTACGGCAGCCGCCGCGCCGACCATGCCTTCGTGGTTTTGCGTGCCGGTTTCGGCGCGGTCGGGCGCATAATCGGGCGCCGGCAGCAGCCTGGGAAAGTCGAGCGCTTCAAGCAACTCGCGCTTTCCATACATCACGCCGATGTGCGGCCCATAAAATTTGTAGGCCGAGCAGGCCAGAAAATCGCAATCCATCGCGCGCACGTCAACCAGCTCGTGCGGCGCATAATGCACCGCGTCAACGAAGACCAGAGCGCCGACCTGTCGCGCCATGCGGACGGCGCGCGCTACATCGTTAATGGTGCCGAGCGCGTTCGACGCCGCGCCCACCGCGACCAGTTTGGTGCGCGGCGTGACACACTGCTCAAAGGTCGGCCAGTCGAGCTGGCCGGTCGCCGTGTCCATCTTCACCGTACGAATCTCGACGCCGCGCTCTTTGGTGAGCTGATGCCAGGGCGCGACGTTGCCATGATGATCAAGCTCGGTGACGACGACTTCATCGCCGGCGCTGAACGTGTAGCCGAGGGCGCGCGCCAGGTGAAAGGTCAACGTCGTCATGTTCAAGCCGAAGGCGATCTCGGTCGAATCGGCATTGAAGAAATCGGCGAGCGCGACACGCGCTGATTCAATCAAGGCGTCGGTTTCGGCGCTCGTTGGGTAGGCCCAGTGAGTGTTGGCGTTGTGATGGTAGAGATAATCGCTCATTGCTTCAACGACCGGGCGAGGCACTTGCGTACCGCCCGGCCCATCAAAGTAGGCCACAGGGTAGCCGTTATGATGGCGTTCGAGCGCCGGGAAGTGTGCGCGTATCTCTTCGACGGATGCGATGCCGGTCAACTCTTTGGCTTCTTTCATAATCTCCATGCGATGGATGAGAAGTGAACGTAAAAAGACGAGTGTAGCCTAGAGAGGGGCTAGGGGCTAGGGAGCAGGGGCTGGGAATCAGGGGTTAGAGAAGAATGCATGGCATCGCCTACGCTCGACTCTCTTCACCAATCCCTAATCCCTAGCCCCTAGCCCCTAGCCCCTCTTTGCGATAGCATGGCCGCGTCCGCAAGCGGCACCAATGAACTATGAGGCTGGCGATCAAATCCTACGCCAAGATTAACTGGACGCTCGACGTGCTATTCAAGCGCGAAGACGGCTATCACGAGCTGCGCACCATCTATCAGACCGTGTCGCTGCACGACACTTTGCACCTGACCGCGACCGCAGGCGCGATTGAGATTGCCTGCGACGACGAGCGTGTGCCGCTCGATGAAAGCAACCTTGTGCATAAAGCCGCCACCCGGCTGCGCGAAGCGACCGGCGTGCAGAAGGGCGCGCGCATTCAAATCAACAAGCGCATTCCGGTAGCCGCGGGACTGGGCGGCGGCTCGTCGAACACGGCGGCAACGCTTCTGGGATTGGCGCGGCTATGGGAAGTCAATCTCGACGAGCGCGAGCTATTCGACATCGCCGCCGGCTTAGGGTCGGACGTGCCGCTGTTTCTCGTCGGCGGCACGGTCTTAGGGGTCGGGCGCGGCGAAGAGGTCTACCCGCTTGAACAGGTCGAGTGCCGTGAATTACTGCTCGTCAACGCGGGCGTTGCGGTCTCGACAATGACGGCTTATGCAGGGCTTTCGCGGTTGACAAGGCAAGAGGCGCTTCGTATCATGCCCTTTACTCTGTTTGCCGCGAAAGCCATCCGTGAGCTACCGCTTGTGGCTGCGAACGATCTGGAAGAGACCGTTATAGCCGCTCACCCCGAAATTGCGGAAGTCAAACGTCGGCTGAAAGGCTGTGACGCACGGCATGTGTTGATGAGCGGCAGCGGCGGCACGGTTTGGGCGGTCTTTGACAATTCGGAGACAAACGAGCGAGCGCAAGCCGAGTTGCGCGCCGCCGGCTGCTGGGCCGAGCGGGCGCATGCCGTCAGCCGTCAAGAATACCAGGAATCCATTTTTGAATGACCACGCGCCGGCTGCCTGATCTCGCAGATCAGGTGCATGTTCAGGCCGAAAGTCCACGCGACGAGATTCGCTTAGATCATCCGCCAATGGCCATGTTGGGGAGTCGCCAAGCGGTAAGGCAGCGGCCTTTGGAGCCGCCATTCGGAGGTTCGAATCCTCCCTCCCCAGCCAACGCTAATGATGAAGGATGAACGAGGAATGATGAATAAGCCGGACCCACTTTGCCAATTTTCATTCATCATTCATCATTCATCATTCATCATTTGTTTTGTGGAGGCAGCGTGAACACCTGGGACGGTTCGCCGCATCCGAACGGCAACGTCAAAATCTTCTCCGGCAATGCCAATAAGCGGCTCGCCGAAGAGATCTGCGATCATCTCGGCATCGAATTGGGCAAGGCGCACGTCGGGCGTTTCACCGATGGCGAGTTCAATTTTCAGATACTCGAAAACGTGCGCGGCGAAGATTGCTTCATCGTCCAGCCGACGTGCCCGCCGGTAGATGGCAATATCATGGAATTGCTGATCATGCTCGACGCCTTCCGGCGCTCGTCGGCGCGGCGCATCACGGCGGTGATTTCGTATTATGGTTACGCCCGCAAGGATCGCAAAGACCGCCCGCGCGTGCCGATTACCTCGAAGCTGGTGGCGAACCTGATTACAGGGGCGGGCGCTGATCGCGTCTTGTTGTTCGACCTGCACGCCGGGCAGATTCAAGGCTTCTTTGACATCCCGGCGGATCACCTGTTCGCCGCGCCGGTGCTGGTCGGTTACTTTCAAGAGCTGAAGCTGCCGCGGCTCACGGTCGTCGCGCCGGATGCCGGCGGCGTCGAGCGGGCACGAGCTTACGGCAAGCGGCTGGGCGCGGAACTGGCGATCATTGATAAGCGGCGCGATTACGAGCGGCTCGGCGAAGTCGAAGTGCTGAACGTCGTCGGCGACGTCGAAGGGCGCACGACGCTGATCATTGACGATATGATTGATACGGCTGGCACGCTGGTCAAAGCCGCCGAGGCGCTCAAGGCGAACGGCGCTGAGACCGTGCTGGCGTCGGCGACGCACGCCGTGTTGAGCGGCCCGGCAGTCGAGCGCATCGACGCTTCGCCGCTCAAGGAAGTCGTGGTGACGAACACGATTCCGAGCGACAATGCGTGCCGGTCTCCGAAGATTAAATGTTTGAGCGTGGCGAAACTGCTGGCGGAAGCCATCCTTTCGATCCACGACGAGACTTCTGTGAGCAAGTTATTTATTTAGGGGCCGGGTATTGGGTGTCGGGTGTTGGTAAGAACCTTAGAGTCTTATCCCAGCGCCCAATACCTGACACCCAACACCCAGCGGAGCTGAAATGATTACTGACATTACCATCAATGCGAACACACGCGGCGGGGCGGGCAAGGGCGATTCGCGCCGCCTGCGCGCTCAAGGCATGATCCCGGCGGCGGTCTATGGCGGCGGCGACGAAGCCGTGGCCATTGCCATCAATGCCAAAGAGATTGCCAACATTCTGCGCTCGGAGACCGGGCACAACACGATCTTCAAGGTGGCGCTGCCGGGCGGCGGCGAGCCGGCAACCGTCATCATCAAAGACTGGCAGGTTGATCCGGTCAGAGGCCGCCTGCTGCATGCAGACCTGCTGCGCCTGTCGCTCACTGAAACGACGCGCGTGCATGTGGCGATTGAAGTCGTCGGCGAGCCGGTCGGCATCAAGCTGGACGGCGGCATCCTCGACCTGCAACTGCGGGCCGTCGAAGTCGAATGCCTGCCGGGTGACATTCCCGAACACCTGAAGCTCGACGTTGCGAACCTGCACCTCGGCGATCATGCGACAATCGGCGACCTGATTTACGACCGCACCAAGATCAAGGTGATGGCCGATGACCATCAGGTGATCGCCGGCGTCCTGGCGCCGCGCCTGGCCGAAACGGCAGCGCCGACTGCCGTGGAAGCCGAAACGGCGGCGACCTCAGAGCCGGAGGTCATCAAGAAGGGCAAGACCGAGGAATAGGGGCCGGGTGACGGGGGCCAGGGGCCGGCTGTGTTCGACCCGACCCTCGACCCCTGACCCCCGACCCCTGCTATGATGTTGATAGTCGGTCTGGGGAATCCGGGTGGCGAGTACGAAGAGACGCGCCACAATTTTGGATTCATGCTCATTGAAAGGTTGCTGGCGCGGGCTGGTGGGCGTCGCTTCCGTGACGCAGCCGGCGCGAAAGTGGCCGAGGTAACGCTCGCCGGCAAGCGCGTGCTGCTCGTCAAGCCGCAGACCTATATGAATCTGAGCGGCGACGCCGTCAAGCCTTTGCTGGCGCGCTATGGCGACGGCGATCTGAGTAATCTGATTGTCGCTTCCGACGATGTCGCCTTGCCTTTCGGCATGATTCGCGTGCGCGCGGGAGGCAGTGCCGGCGGCCAGAAGGGCTTGAAGTCGGTCATCGAGCGGCTTGGCTCTGATCGCTTCACGCGCCTGCGGCTCGGCGTCAAACCGGATCATCCGGTGGGCGATCTGGCGAGCTTCGTGCTCGCCGTGATCCCGAAGCGCGACCGCGCGCTGCTCGACGAAACGCTCGACCGCGCCGCCGACGCCATCGAAGTGATTCTGACCGAGGGCGTCGAACGCGCTCAGGCGCGCTTCAACGAGCGCGTCAAGGAAGTGAGCGACGAGTGATTAGAGGAAGGAAGTCCGAAGTCAGAAGTCAGGAGTCAGAATAAGAGCGAAGGCGTTAGCCGAGTTGCTCTTCCATTCTGGCTTCTGACTCCTGACTTCTGAATACTTCTCTCATTGTTCTTTGCCAAGAGGTTCTATTGTGAATCTCCTTGCTCTGCGCCCCGAGCGCAGGGCTTAACCGTAAGCTTCGCTTTGTGCGGAGCCGAACGAAATCCACAAGGAGGATGTCTCTCACATGAGAGTTTACGAAGTTATGTTCATCATCGCCCCGAACACCGAAGAGGGCGATATCGAAACGCTCGTCGCGCAGATGCGTGACGTCGTTACCAATCAGGGCGCGCAGGTCACGAATGTCAATCGCATGGGCCGCCGCCGCCTCGCTTACCCCATCGGCAAATTCAATGATGGCCATTACGTCGTGCTGACGGTCGAAGGCACCGGCGCAGAGATCGCCGAGCTCGAACGCCGCATGCGCGTCAACGACGCTGTCATCCGTTACATCACCATTCGCATTGACGAAGACCTGAAGCGCGCCGAGAAGTTCCGCGCCCGCCGCGCCGCCCGCGTTCGCGCCGGGGCTGGCGCTCGCGGCTCGCGCAACAA
This sequence comes from Blastocatellia bacterium, assembly GCA_045807765.1. GTDB lineage: Bacteria > Acidobacteriota > Blastocatellia > UBA7656 > UBA7656 > DATENM01. The sequence continues at coordinate 27,224 of JBJMGU010000231.1, read as the reverse complement.
TGAGCCGGTGCTGCCGATCGGCGAGGAAGAGGAGGAAGAATAAATGAGCAGCGATAGAGAACAACCGCGCCGCGACGACCGCCGCAGCCAGGGTGGTCGCCGTTTTGTGCGCGCCCGCAAGTCGTGCCGCTTCTGCGCCGACCGTGTCGATTATATCGATTACAAAGACTCCAAGACGCTTGGCAGCTACGTGCCGGAGCGCGGCAAGATTCTGCCGCGCCGCATCTCGGGCACCTGCGCGCCGCACCAGCGCATGCTGGCGGAAGCCATCAAGCGCGCTCGCAACGCTGCACTGCTGCCGTTCGCGACGGACTAATCAGGGGCCGGGTGACGGGGGCCGCGGGCCGGGTGAAGAACTGATCTTCACCTGACCCCTGACTCCCGCCGACCCCTGACCCCAGCTCAGTGAGGATTACTTCAATGGCACACATGGATGTTTTGTTGAAAGAAGACGTAGACAACCTCGGCCAGCGCGGCCAGGTGGTGCGCGTGCGCGCCGGTTATGGGCGCAATTATCTGCTGCCGCAAGGGCTGGCAATCAAAGCGAGCGCCGGCAACCGCCGCATGATCGATGAGCAGCGGCGCGTCCTGGCCAAGCGCGAGCAGCGCGAGAAGACGAGCGCGCAGGGAGAGGCTCAGAAGCTCGACGGCTTGGAGCTGCGCTTTGAGCGGCGCGTCGGCGAGCATGGGGTTCTCTATGGCTCGGTGACGGCGCTCGACATCGTCGAAGAATTGAAGCGGCTCGGCTATACCGTTGAACGCCGCCGCCTCAGCCTGCGCGATCCCATCAAGGAGGTCGGCGATTTCGATGTCACCATCAAGCTGCACCGCGAGGTCGCGCCGGTCATCAAAGTAAAGGTGCGCAAGGAAGGCCAAACCGAAGAGCCAGCCGCCGCGGAAACGGCTGTGGAAGCCAGTTCTGCGCCGGCAGAGGCAACGACTGAGGCCGCGACCGAAGCGCCGGGCCTTGCCGCCGCCGTCGCCGACGAAGCCGAATCAGCGCAGGAGTAGGGATTAGGAGCCAGGGACTGGGGACCAGGGAGTTGAGTCGAGAGTCGCGAAATAAAACGCGACTTTTCACTAGCCCCTAACCCCTAGTCTCTAGCCCCTCCTTCTGCTATCATCTGGCGCGGAACGGTTGAGAACGCCGCCGTTCCGCTTTTTCTGTCTCTGGTGTCGTTCGCTCCCAAAATCATCCCCCAGGACGTGTGGAATCATTGGTATGTCACGTGCTGCCTCAAGTGATCCTTTTTTCGATAAAGGGCTGCCTTCTAATGTCGAGGCGGAACGCTCCATCCTGGGCGCGATCCTGCTCGATAACGCGGTCTGCAATCAGGCAATAGAGCTGCTGAAGCGCGAAGATTTCTTTCTCGACTCGCATCGGCGCATCTACGAAAAGATGATCTCCTTGAGCGAGCGTGGCGCCGCCATCGATCACATCACGCTAACCGATGAACTGCGCAAGGCCGCCGAGTTCGAGCAGGTTGGCGGCCTCACCTACATCGCCTCGCTCATGGACGGCGTGCCGCGCACCGACACCATTGAGCATTACGCCAAGATCGTCAAATCTAAATCGCAATTGCGCAAGCTGATCACCGCCTCGAATCAGATCATCGCCAGTTGCTTTGACGAAGAGGATGACCCCGAGATCATCATTGATCGCGCCGAAGCCTTGATCTTTCAGATTGCCGAAGACCGCGTGCGCCAGGGCTTTCAATACATCGGCGAAGTGGCGCAGCGCCGCCTCGAACAGATTGAGCAGATGGCCGGGCGGCCCGAAATGATTACGGGTGTCCCCACCGGCTTTACTGATTTCGACCAGATGACCTCAGGGCTCCAGCGGCAAGAGTTGGTCATCGTCGCCGCGCGCCCGTCAATGGGCAAAGCGCAACCGCTGGACGCGCGCGTGCTCACAGAGAACGGCTGGAAGACGATGGGCGAGCTTGAAGTCGGTGATGATCTGGCTTCAGTTGATGGCCGGCCTTCGACCGTCATCGGCATCTATCCGCAAGGGGTCAAGCAGATTTATCAAGTGACCTTCTCGGATGGCCGCGCGACAGAGTGCTGCGGCGAACACCTGTGGAGCGTCCATTACCGAAACTGGTCGGCGCCAAGAGTGTTGAAGACGACGGAGGTCGCAACATTGCTCAAGCGCAAGTGCTATCAGAAACGCCTGTGGATCGATATGGTCTCAGGCGATTTCGGGCACAACGAGCCGCTGCCCGTAGACCCCTGGGTTTTAGGCTTGCTCATCGGCGAAGGCGATTTCAACAGCTTACGATTCTCGACGGCGAGCGATTCGATCTTGAGCCGAATGACGGCGGAGTTGGAGCCCGCGCTGACGATCAATCATGCCGGACGATATGACTATCGCATCGCACAGACCGATGGGCAGCGCCGACCGGGACGCTATGGCGTGTGGCCGAATCCGCTCAAAGAAGAGCTGAAGAGTCTGGGCCTGTGGGGAAGACGTAGCGAAAGCAAATTCATCCCGGAGCAATACAAGACGGCGAATCGGGCGGCGCGGCTGGCGTTGCTGCAAGGGCTGCTCGATGCTGACGGCTGGGTGGAGAAGACCGGCTCTGTTCGCTTCGCTACGTCGAGCGAGCGGCTCGCAGACGATGTCGTTGAACTGGCGCGTTCGCTGGGCGGCTGGGCGACGAAGAACAGCAAACAGCCGGTCTACACATATCACGGAGAGCAGCAGCAGGGGCAGTTGTCGTTTGTCGTCAACATTGCACACCCACAGCCGGCCAGTCTGTTTACACTGCCTGAGAAGCGCGCCCGCGCCGCCGCCATAAGAAAGCGGCGCAAGCTGCCGACCTTTGTTTCGATTGAGCCGGTGCGCCAGGTCGAGGCGCGCTGCATCGCCGTCACCCACCCGACGCAGCTTTACATCACGGATGATTATGTCGTCACACACAACACGGCGCTGGCGTTGAACATGGCGTTGTATGCGGCGAAGAACGGCAGCACCGTCGGCATCTTCAGCCTGGAGATGTCTGCCGAACAACTGGTATCACGCCTGCTCTGTTCCGAGGCTCGCGTCGACGCGCATCGCCTGCGCACCGGCTACTTGAATCGCGAAGAGTGGGCGCGGCTGGCCGACGCCTTGCGGCGTTTGTGCGAGACGCAGGTTTACATTGACGACACGCCGGGCTCCGGTGTGCTGGAGATGCGCGCCAAATGTCGAAGGCTCAAAGCCGAGCACCAGCTTGACCTGCTCATCATTGACTATATGCAATTGATGTCGGGTCGCGGGCGCATCGAGTCGCGCCAGCAGGAAGTGTCGCAGATTTCGCGCGATCTCAAGAGTCTGGCCAAAGAACTGAATGTGCCGGTGATCGCGCTGTCGCAGTTGTCGCGCGCCACCGAAACCCGCAGCGACCACCGCCCGCAGCTCAGCGACCTTCGTGAGAGCGGATCAATTGAGCAAGATGCCGACGTCGTTTGCTTCATCTACCGCGACGAGGTCTACAACCCGTCGGACGAGAATCGCGGCGTTGCCGAGTTGATCATTGGCAAGCAGCGCAACGGCCCGACCGGCACTGTGCAGATGGCCTTCTTAAAAGAGTTCACGCGCTTCGAAAACATGTGGAAGGAGTAGCCGGGCCACAACGCCGAGGGATGCCGAGATGAAGGATGAGCAAGGGGCAGGGGATACGCCGTCGGGCGAGTTGGTGTCGCAGGCCGCTGCCGATTCATCTTCCATCCTGCACACTTCAGCTTTTCTGCCGCCGGGCCGCCCGACATGGGCCGAGATCAACCTTGATCACCTGGCGCACAATCTTCGTCTCGTCAAACAGGCGGTCGGCGCCGAAGTCGCCGTGATGCCGGCGGTCAAGGCCGACGCTTACGGTCACGGCGCGACGGCGTGTGCCCTGGCGCTCGAACGGGCCGGCGCAGACTGGTTCGGCGTCGCCTTGCCCGAAGAAGGGGTTGCGCTCAGAGAGGCAGGCGTGACGCGGCCCGTGCTCTGTCTCGGCGGTTTCTGGGAAGGGCAGGAAGCCGGGCTGCTGGCCGCGCAATTGACCCCGGTGCTGTATCGTTTCGACCTTCTCGAACGCCTCGACGCCGAGGCGCGGCGCGCAGATCGCACGGCAGCTTATCATTTGAAAGTGGACACCGGCATGGGACGGCTCGGTGTGCCGTACGCTGAGCTGGCTCGCTTTCTCGACAGCGCCGATGGCTTCACACACTTGCGGCTCGATGGTCTGATGACGCATTTCGCTTCTGCCGACCAGGTGGATAAAGATGAGTTTACCCGGCGACAGATGGCGCGCTTTGAAAGTGCCCTGGCTGAAATCCATGCCCGTGGCCATCAGCCGGCGTGGATTCACGAAGCCAACAGCGCGGCGTCGCTGGCTTATCCGCAGGCGCGCGGCAACCTGGTGCGGCCCGGCGGCGTGCTTTACGGTTTGTGGCGCGATGTCGTGAATCCGCAAACGCCTCGGCTCGACTGGCGAGCGGTGCTGGCGCTGCGGACGCGCATCATTCATCTGAAGACAGTTGCTCGGGGCATGCCGCTCGGTTATGGCGGCACCTTCACGACCGGGCGCGAGAGCCTTATTGCGACGCTCGCCATCGGTTACGAAGATGGATTGCCGCGTGCCCTCTCAAACTGTGGGCGCGTGCTGGTGCGCGGCCAGTTTGCCCCCATCGTGGGCCGCATCAGCATGGACTTAACCTTGATTGACGTTACAGACATCAACGGTGCCACACTCAACGACGAAGTGACGATCATTGGACAGCAAGGCATGCAGGAAATCTCTGCCGAAGAGGTCGCTGCCATCGCCGGCACGATCTCTTATGAGATCACCTGCCGCCTGAGCGAACGCGTGCCCAGAAGGATAGTAGGCAGTAGGCAGTAGGCAGCAGGCAGTCAATGGCGGTGTACAGCACCGTGTTGAAAAGTCATTGCCTTCTTGCGGCGCACCCGAAGACAAAGACGGGCGCGAAAACTGCCTGCTGCCTACTGCTTACTGCCTACTGATTCTCGCTTGCCCTGCGGGCGTTTTCAGCTATAATTCTCGGCATTGCAGGGAAGCTAGTTTTCGCTCGGGTTCCTCGTGATAAGGTGTGTAGTTCAAAGATTCCGTTAGGTAAGGGGTGTTCAGCATGCAGCAGCCATCGCGGATCGCCGCGAAAGATGTGTTCGAGAAAGCACTTTCCTATACGAAGGCGGACGAGTTCCGCCGCGTCGGACTCTATCCCTACTTCACGGAATTTTCGGGGGCGATTGATGCGGGCGAAGCCGAAGTGATGATGGGCGACCGCCGCGTCTTGATGTTCGGCTCGAACAACTATCTGGGACTGACGACGCGACCCGAAGTGAAGGCCGCCGCCATCGAAGCCGTTCAACAGTACGGCACGGGCTGTTCGGGCTCGCGCATGCTCAACGGCACCATGGATCTGCACGTTCGCCTGGAAGCGACGCTGGCGCGCTTTATGAAGCGCGAATCGGCGCTGGCCTTCGGCACAGGCTTTCAGACCAACTTCGGCGCGCTGGCGACCATTGCCCAGAAAGGCGATGTGATTATCGCCGACCGCAACATTCACGCTTCACTGCTCGACGGCTGCCTGGCATCGTTTGCGCGCACGATGCGCTACCGCCACAACGACATGCGCGATCTCGAAAAAGTGCTCGAAAGCCTGCCGCCTGACGAAGGCCGCTTGATTGTCGTTGACGGCGTCTTTTCAATGGAAGGCGACACTGCCAACCTGCCGGAGATTGTCCGGCTGGCGCAAACGTACGGCGCGCGGGTTTACGTTGACGAAGCGCATGGCATCGGCGTGCTCGGCGCTCACGGGCGCGGCGCAGTCGAGCATTACGGAGTCGAAAGCAACGTTGATGTGGTGATGGGGACATTTTCGAAATCCTTCGCCTCAATCGGCGGCTTCATCGCGGCGCGCCGCGAGGTCATCGAATTCATCAAGCACCACAGCCGCGCCTTCGTCTATTCGGCGTCGCTGTCGCCGGCGAATGCTGCCGCCGTCTTGAAAGCCATCGAGATCATCGAGCGCGAGCCGGAACTGCGAACACGGCTGCTAGCGACGAGCGCGAAGCTGAAGCGCGAGCTGAGAGCGATGGGCTACAAGCTGCTCGAACCGCATGAGAGCTTTAACGGCATGACGCCAATCATCCCTGTCGTCGTGGATGACGAGGTGCTGGTCTGCCGCTTCTTCTGGGAGTTGATGAGCGAAGGCATCTACACCAACCCTGTGCTGGCGCCGGCAGTGGCGCACAGTCTGGTGCGTATCAGTTGCATGGCGACGCACACGGACGAGCACCTCGAACGCCTGCTCGAAGCCATGTATCGCATCGGCAAAAAGATGGAGATCATTCAATAACGATGAAGGATGAATGATGAAGGATGAATTAAGACCTCCGGTCAGTTCATCCTTCATCATTCATCCTTCATCATTTCATTATGAGGCGAGTTGTAGTAACAGGCATCGGTTTGATTACCCCGCTGGGCTGCGGGCGCGAGGCCGTCTGGTCGGCGCTCACTGCCGGGCGTAGCGGCATTGTGCGTATCGAAGAGTTCGACACCTCGGGACTGCGGACGAACATCGCCGGCGTCTGCCGCGACTTCCGCCCGCTCGACTTCTTCGACGACCGCGAGATGGCACGCCTCGACCGCGTTTCGCAGATGGCGATTGCGGCCACCGGCATGGCGACGCGCGAAGCCGGGCTGACTAATGGCCAGCTCGACAGCTATGACGTTGGAGTGATTCTAGGGACAGGCTTCGGCGGGCAGAGCTCGATTGAAGAGTATTGCGGCGCTTTCTTCTCGAATGGCCGTGGCCGGCGCTCGGCCATTGCGATTCCGAAGTCGATGTACAACGCGTCGTCTTCAAACATTGCCATTCGCTTCAAGACGCGCGGCCCGAACCTGACGGTGACGACCGCCTGCTCGTCGGGCGCAAACGCCATCGGTCAGGCGTTTCACCTGATTCGCTACGGTCACGCCGACCGCATGATTGCCGGCGGCGCGGATGCTCCGGTGACTCCTGTAGTGATGGATGCGTGGAAAGACATGCGCGTGCTGTCAACCAAGAATGATCCGCCTGAACGCGCCTGCAAGCCATTCAGCGCCAACCGCGACGGCTTCGTGCTGTCGGAAGGCGCGGGCATTGTCGTGCTGGAAGCGCTGGAGCTGGCCGTCGCGCGCGGCGCTCGAATCTATGGCGAGATCATCGGCTACGGCTCGACGGCGGACGCCGCGCATATCACTTTCCCCGATCCCGATGGCGAGTCGAACGCCATCCTGCGCGCCCTCAAAGATGCGAAGGTTACGCCGGCAGAGATCGATCATATCAACGCGCACGGCACCGCCACCAAGCTCAACGATCAGTCCGAAACCGAAGCCATCAAGCGCGTCTTCGGCGACCGCGCTCGCGAGATTCCGATCAACTCGATCAAATCGATGATCGGCCATTCGATGGGCGCGGCTGGCGCAATTGAGCTGATTGCTGCGACATTGGCGATTGATAATCAGGTTCTCCCCCCGACGATCAACTACGAGGAAGCCGATCCGCAATGCGACCTCGATTACATTACCGAAGGGGCGCGGCGGGTGAGCGGCAGCAATCCACTGCGCACGGCGATGTCGAATTCGTTCGGTTTTGGCGGCAACAACGCCGTGCTTGTCGTGCGCGCGTATCAAGGGTAAACTGTACGCCTTGAAGTTCGAATCCAGGCCCCAAACTCGACAATATAGAAACGGCTGTATCGAAGGGAAAGTGCTATGACCAGACAAGCGGTTGAGACAATCGAGGACGCGGTAAAAGACATCATCGTCGCGGAGCTGCGCGTGGATCGCGACCAGCTGGAGCCGGCGACACATCTGATGAAAGACCTCGGCGCCGATTCGCTCGACGCGCTCAACATCGCCCTGCGACTGGAAGAAGCCTTTAAGATCAAGATACCCGATGACGCGATTCCTAAGTTCTTAACCGTCGGCGACATTATCAAAGGCGTCAATGAACACCGGGCGATGCATTAGCGCGGCAGCCCGCCGCGACCCGCCGGCCTGCCCATCGCGGCGCGTGACCGGGCGGCGTGGCGGCGACACCAGACATTGATAACCGCAGGCGGCGCCAGCAAAACGAAGCTGGCGCCGCCTTTTGCCGCCCGTTGATCGGAAAGCGCATCACCTGATCTCACAATCGTCATGAAGTCATCGCGCCAGCCTGCTTCTGTAACCAAGGCCACAACGCCGGTCCGCGCGCTGGCGTTTGCGGTGAGCCTAGCACTGCTGGCGCTCGTGCCGCTGGTCTTCAGCACGGCGGTGCATCGCACGTTCACGCTGCCGAAGGTGGTCGTGTTGCTTGTTGGCTCGGCGGCGCTCGTCGGCCTGATGGGATGGATAGAGTTTGCGCCCGGCGGCGCGCGATTGCGATTGCTGCGTTCGCCGCATGTGCTGCTTATCCTGCTCTACGTCGCGACGCTTGCGACCTCGACCGCTTTCGGCGTCGCGCCGCGCCTCGCGTTGCTCGGCAGCTTCGAGAATCAGATGGGCTTACTGACGCGTGTGTGCTTTCTGATCTGCTGCCTGAGCCTGGTCATCATCATCGGCGAGTCGCGGGCGCGGCTGCGACAGACGCTCTGGGCCGTCACGATCACCGGGCTGGTCGTCGCCACCTATGGCTTCGCGCAGTTCTTCGGGCGCGACCCGTTCATGTCGGCGAACCTCTACACCTTCGCGTCCGCCGCCGGGCGCGTCGTCCGCGTCATCAGCACACTGGGGCACGCCGACTACCTCGGAAATTTTCTGCTCTACACGACGCCTGTGAGCGCCGCTCTCGCGCTGGCGCAGCAAGGCCGCGCCCGCTTGCTGGCGCTGGTGGCGACGCTGCTTTCAACGCTTGTCATCGTCTTTAGCGGTACGCGCGGAGCCATCGTCGGACTTGCGGTCGGAGCGCTGGCGCTGGCGCTTGCCGCAGGCAGACGCCGGGAAGGGCCTGCGATCTGGCGCGACCGCCGCGCCGTGCGCCGTGCAACGGTCGCGGCGCTTATCGTCATCGGCGCGCTGGGGTTGATCGCCGTCAACCCTGCGTCGCGGCAGATCATTGTGCGCGCCCGCGCTACCATCGCCGAAGGCGCGAGCGGTTCGGGCCGCACGCTTTTGTGGCGCGACACGCTGGCGATGCTCCCGGCTTATGGCCTTGCAGGCTGCGGCCCTGAAGGTTTTCGATTGGCTTTCCTGCCGTACAAGTCGCTGGAGCTTGCCCAGCTCGCGCCACAAACGAATAACGAAAGCCCGCACGACGCCTATCTCGACGTGGCGGTTTCGAACGGCGTGGCGGGCGCGATCTTTTACGTTGCCGTGCTAATCTCTGCTTTCCGGCGGCTGGCCATCGCCGCGCGCCGCGCCGCCGACAAGGAGATGAAAATTACATGCGCCGGCTTGATAGCGGCGCTCGCCGCCGTCGCCGCGCACAACGTTTTCATCTTTGACCAGATTCCGACGGGGCTTTATTTTTTCGCCTTCGCGGGGCTGGCGCAGGCGGCCTTTAACGTCGTGATGGGTGTGCGTCGCGACGACAGCCGCTCTGCTGATGGCAGCGTAAAACCGGCGACGCGTCTACTGCATCGCGGGATCGCGGGGGCCGGTGTCACCATCTTCGTTATTGTGTCGTGGTACGCGCTCGTGCTGGTGCGCGCAGACGTAGAGATGCGCCGCTCGTTTGCTGCCGCGCTCGGCCGCGATTTCGATGGCGCACTCGCGGCGGGCCGGGCCGCGGCTAACAGCGCAGAGGCGACCGGGACATATCAGTTCGAGCTGGCGCGCTCGCTGGCGTTGTTTGCCGACGTGGCGCAGGCGCGGCTGAATGTAACTAGCATCTCACAAGCCGAAGCGGCGCGCTTGACAGCGGCGCGCGAGGCGGCCATCCGCGAAGCGACGGCGGCGGCGCGCGCGTCGTTGTCACACACGTTGACGCCCGATGCCAGCCACCTGCTGCTTGCCTACCTTGCCTGGCTTTCAAAAGACGCCGCAGGGCTACGCGAAGAAGCCAGCGAAGCGATCCGACGCGACCCGTACTTTGCTAATGGTCACTGGCTGATGGGCGAGGCTTTGCTGATGGCCGGTGACGCGGCGCAGGCTATGCGCGAAGCCGAAACGGCGTTGACGATCAATCCTTACTCTGGCGAAGCGCGCGACCTGTTCAAGCGGGCACGCGGCGACGAGCAAGAGACAATCGAAGGGCTGCTCGCACAGGCGCAGCGCTTCGTCAATCGCGGCAGGCTGCGCAAGGCGCGACGGCGCTTGCTGCATGCCTTGCGAGAGTCAGCGGGCAACTGCGCCGACTGTCATCGCGCCTTGGCGCTGGTCTACGAAGCCGACGAACAGCCGCAACAGGCCATCGTCGAATGGCAGGCCGCCGCCGCTCAGACCTCTGACGCGGCGGCGATTCAGCAAGCCCAATCGCACATCGAAGCGCTCAAGCAACAGGCCGCGGCCCGTTGACCTCACCTCACGGACAATTACAGGTATTATTTCTAACGTCGCGGTCCGTGATCGTGCATCGTGTCACGCCCGGCGGCGTCTGCAAAGACGCCGAGCCTTTGAAGACACTCAGGTCAACCGTCGCCTGCACGCGCCGGTCTGTCGTGTTGTGCTGTAAGGTGATGATCGAGCCTTTGATAATTAACGCTCCCTTGCCTGTGAAGGCTGTGCCGTTACAGCAGAAGCGATAATCTCCTGTGTGCGAGTTAATCAACAGCACGGTTGATGGGGTTGAATCGTCCTGCAAGCAGATATCGAAACTGCCGCCGCCACCGCCGCCGGTGCCACTGGTCGTCGAGGTGTTGTTGGCCGGGTTCAGATCAACTCCCTGAAATGAAACCGCCGCCGTGTTCGTGAGCGTCGCGCCGGGTGTCGCATGCAACATCAGCGCGAATTGCAGCGACGTCACAAGCCCCGTGCCCGGCACCGCCGACAGCGTCGGAATCGTACAGGTGATTGTCCCCGTGCCGCCGACGGGCGGGGTGGTACAACTCGGCGGGGTCCCCGAACCCAGGGGTGTTGTCAACAGCAACGATTCAAACGTCGTGCCCGGCGGCAGCGTGTCGGTCAGCAGCACGTTGTCGGCGCGTTGCGGTCCATTATTGCTCACGGTGATGTTGTAGCTGAAATCACCGCTAGAGGTGGCCGTGCCCGATGGGCCTGTCTTCGTCACCGAGATGTCGGTCGCCTGCGTACCGATGAAGTGGACGCCGTTGCCATATACCTGCAATGAGTAACCGGAGCAGTACAGGTTGGGTATGACATTGTAAACGACGATGGAAAACTGCGTACCGGGGCAGACCGTGAACTCCCAGGTGACGCTGCCCGAGCGGCCCGCGCCGGCCAGATAGTTGGCGCAGATGTTGGTCGGGTCGAACTGCGGGCTGTAGACCGCCTCGTAGGTGTTGAACCCGCAGTTGGAGGTGAAGACGACAGAGATTCGCTGAGCCGTGGGCGAGTCATTCATAAAGAAGTATTGATCGTAGACGTGCGGCCTCACAAATCCAAAGGGGGTGCAGTTCGCATCACCAGGAATGCCGCTGCGGAAATGGATCGGCCCGGTGAAGGTCTGATCACCCGGCGTGAGTGAGCCATTGACCGAGACCACCAGCGGTGTCCCCGCCTCCGGCAGCAACAGGCCGGGCGGCGGCGCAAACTCCGGCAGCGGCACGAAGACCTTGCGGGCGTCGAAGGCGTCATTGGGCCGCTTCAACCTTTTGCGCGTCACGTCGGCGCGCGTGCCCGGCCCGGCCTCGCCTCCTTTAACCGACCCACCGGGCACGACCTCAAAGGCTTTACCCGGTGAGCTTACGGATGAGCCGTTAAAGACGATGGCGCTCGTACCGCCGACCGCCAGCTGATAGCTGCTGCACGTGACGCCGGGTTCGAGTCCATAGACAAGGATCGAAAACGTGCTGTTGGCGCATACGGTGAACTCCCATGATCGGCTACCCGACACGCCGGGCCCGGACAAGTAATTGGCGCAGATGTTGGTCGGGTCGAACTGCGGGCTGTAGACCGCCTCGTAGGTGTTGAACCCGCAGTTGGAGGTGAAGTTGATGCTCACCTGCTGCGAGGTCGCCGAGGTGTTGGTGAAATAATGCAGGTCATAGTAGCGCGCGCCGACCACCCCGGTCGTCTGGCAGTTGCGGTCGCCGCGGATGCCCGAGCGGAAATGGCGCGGGCCGATGAATGTTGGGTCGGTCGTGCTGATCGAGCCACTGATGTTGGCGATGATGCTGGTGCCTTGCATCGGCATCACGGTGGCCGGAGCGCCGCCTGTCGCCGCACTCGACGCGCCGCCCGGCGGCAACCAGACGATCAAGAACAATCCGAAAAGGAAAGCACCGAACAAAAGGTCGAGCAGCAGACGCGACCAGCGCGGCGCAGCTTTCGCTGATTTGGCCATGGGGACTTTCTCCTTCCGCGGCATTGCCGATCAATGAGTCAAAGGAAGCAGGCTTACAATCAATGAATCGTTCGCGCCCGGTGAGAGGATGAAGAACTTGAGTGGAACAGTGATTAGTTTAATGAACCAGGCACCGGACGCGGCAGTATCATATTTCCGGCCACGGTGCGCGTCAAGCAAAACTTGTTGGGGCCTGCCGCGTGCAGGCAGGCCCCGCTTCTTTACCCGCCGCTGCTCTTGCGCAGTTCCATCAACACCTGCTTGGCGACCGCCTTGAGCGTATCAAAGACGCCGACGCCGCGGCTGGCGACGCCCTCGAAGACCGGCTCGTCCCGGCGCAGCAGCTCGGCCTTCAGCTCTTCGACAGCGACGACGTTCGGCAGGTCGCGCTTGTTCAGTTGCAGCACGTATGGCAGCTTGGTCAATTCGTAGCCATGCTGTTTAAGATTGGCTTCGAGGTTGAAGAGCGACTCGACGTTGGCGTCCATGCGCTCGCGCTGCGAGTCGGCGACAAAGACGACGCCGTCAACGCCTTTAAGGATCAGCTTGCGGCTGGCGTCATAGAAGACCTGGCCGGGCACTGTGTAAAGGTGAAAGCGTGTCTTGAAGCCGCGCACGGTGCCAAGGTCGAGCGGCAGGAAGTCGAAAAAGAGCGTGCGGTCGGTTTCCGTCGCCAGGCTGATGAGCTTGCCCTTGGCTTGCTGGGCGGTCGAATCATAGATGAATTGCAGGTTGGTGGTCTTGCCGCCGAGGCCCGGCCCGTAATAAACAATCTTGCAATTGATCTCGCGCGAGGCGTAGTTGATGAACGTCAAGGCTTGTATCCCTTATAAAGTGCCGGTGAGCGGGGTGCGGCTACCGGAGCGCTCATTACTTGAGGGGCAAGGCGCGCGGTCTAACTGAACAGGGCGTCGATGTCTTCCTCGGTAATCTCGGCAAACGGCGAATCGAGCGCAAATCCCATCTCGCGCTCGCGGTCAACCTTGCGGTCAATGGCGTCAAAGATCGCATTCATCTCGGCGGTCACTCGCTTGACACGCAAGCGCACGAGGCCGAGGCTACTGCGCTCGTCGAAGATGACGACCAGGATGACGCGGTTGGCGACGATGGAAATATGAATGTTGTCGCGCTCGCCTTCGTGCGATAGGACCGGAAAGCCCTGCTCGCCGATCAGGTGCGCCAGGCCATCGGTCGCCGCAACGTTGCCGGCAGTGAGGCTGGCAAGGCTGGTGGTGTCGAGGTTGAGCATCTCCCCGTGCGCGGCAATCTGCTGACCATTTTTATCAACCAGGAAGACGAACTTGGCGTTGGCGTCGGCGCACAGGCGCGTGATGGCGCCCTTGAGCTGCCCATATTCCTCTTCGTACATTACGACCGGAGCCGCCATTCCTTCTCCTTAAGCGAAAGACCGAAGCAAACGAGAGCGTTGCCAGATCGGCACGACTTTCTTGCGCTTGGTTTTCAAAGCGAACGTTTGCGAGCGTGATGACAAAACGTTCGGTAGGGGATCAGGCGTCAGCAGGGGCATGCGTCGGGTGAGCCTGTTATAGCATGCACGGGTAACGGGTTCAAGAGTTTTCCGCGCTCTGTTTAAGCGCGCATCGCGCGTCGCTTTCGTGACCGCGCCCGCCGGTCTATACTCAACAAAGACGACGATACACAGGAGCCATTATGGAATCGAAATTTGCCGGCCACATCAACCGCGATGAAATCGTTGAAATCGTCTGCGAGCTTGTCCGTCAGGACACTGTCAACCCGCCGGGTAACGAATACCTCTGCAAAGAGATCGTCACGCGCTCGCTTGAACAGCTCGGCATGGAGGTCGCCTACTACGAGAAAGAGCCGGGGCGCACCAACATCGTCGGGCGCAAAGGCCGCGGAACGAAATCGATTGGCTTTGTCTCGCACATGGATGTGGTGCCGCCGGGTGAGCTGGAGCAGTGGGAGACGCCGCCCTTCGAGCCGACGATTAAAGATGGGCGCATTTACGGGCGCGGCACGCTCGACGATAAGGGGTCGTTTGCCTGCGCCTATGCCGCCTGCAAAGCCTTTCTGGCCGAGCACGCCGACTTTGACGGCACGATCTACCTGATCGCCGCCGCCGATGAAGAGATGGGCAGCCAACTCGGCATCATCTATCTGGTCGAAGAGTGCGGCATCAAATTCGACGTTGCCATTATCCCCGACGGCGGGCGCATGGACTTATCAATCTATGGCGAGAAGGGCATCCTCTGGGTCGAAGTCGAAAGCCGCGGCATCCAGGCGCACGGCTCGACGCCGGAGCTGGGCCGCAACGCCATCATCCCGCTCGCCGAGGCGCTTGCCGAAGTCAAGTCGCTCGACCTCGGCGCGAACTACGACCGCGCCTTCGACGGCTGGACAATGAATATCGGTACGATTCAGGGTGGTTCTTCGACCAACACGGTGCCGGCAGTGGCGCGCGCGACGATTGACTTCCGCCTGCCCGGCGGCATCGGCAAGCAGGATGTGCTTACGAAGCTTGAAGAGAAACTTGCTGCCGCCCGCCACCGCTCGCCCGACGCCGAGCTGAGCGTCAAGGTGCTGCACGAAACCGAGCCGCACCTGTCAGACAAGAACTCGATCATCGTGCGCAGCTTCGACACGGCGGCGCGGCGCTTGAACCTGCCGATGAAGTACGAAACCTTCGGCGGCAACACCGTCGCCAAGAACCTCTTCTTCGCCGGCATCACGTCGGTGGTGCATTATCCGGGCGACGACAAGCTGGCGCACGTGCCGAACGAGTTCGTCATCATAGACGAGCTGGTGCTGGGCTCTGTGCTGTACGCCGAAACGCTCGAAGCCTACTTCTTCGGTTGAATTCCAGGGGTATGATGTTCCGATTTTCGTTTGTTGTTTTCGTCCTTCTCATTATCCTTGCGCCCGCCGCCGGTGCGCAGAGCTTGCAGGCGCGCGCCGACCAGATTCGCGCCGCGATGGACGGGCGAGACTTTGAGCGCGCCGAACGACTGGTCCGTGACCTGCGCGCCACAACGCCTGCGGTCTTTACGGCAAACAACTATGATTACTTGCTGGCGCGGCTTGCGGAGCGGCGCGGCGCGCGGGCCGAAGCCACGACCTTGTATCTCGGCCTGCTCAATCGCAACTCGCTGGTTGCCGAGTATGCGCTGTGGCACCTGGCGGCGTTAGCGCGAGCCGCAAACGATCTCGCGCTTGAGCGGCAATATCTGACGCGCTTGCTTGCGGCGCATCCGTCGAGTGCGCTCGTGACCACGGCGCGCAGCCGTTTGATCGATAGCCACCTCGAAAGCGGCAACGCCCGCGACGCCATCGCCATGCTGCGGCCTGCGGCTTCACCTTCGGGCGGACACGGACGCAGCGCCATGGCGCGGCTTGGGCAGGCGTATGCGAAGCTCGGCGATGTGGCAACGGCGCGAGCCACTTTCAATCAACTGGTCGGCGCGTCACGCGACGATTCCGCGCTGGCCGCGTCGCTTGGGCTTGACGGGCTCGACCGCGCCGCTGATCTCAAGCCCAACGAGTTCGAGGCGCTGCGCCGCGCCCGCATCTATCTTTTCAATCGCCACTGGGCGGAGGCGCGCGCACACTTGCTCGACATCATCGAGCGTTTCCCCGACAGCCTCAACCGCGCCGAGGCGGTTTATCAAACCGGCTACACCTTTTATCGCGAAGACCATTTCGACGACGCCATAAAATGGTTCGAGCGCGCCCACACCGAGTTCGCCGCCAAGAAGGAAGGTGAGCAAGGTTACTATTGGGTGGCGACGGCATTGCAGAAGGCGCAACGTTATGAAGAGGCGGCCCGGCGTTACATGGAATTCATCACCGCCTACCCGGCCAGCGACTTGATCGAAGGCGCTTACCGCAACGTCGTTGACTGCCTCCGCTTTGCCGGCAAAGACGACGACGCGATCATCTGGTCGAAGCGCATCGAAGAACGCTTTGCCAATCAGCCGCTCGCCACCGTCGGCTTATTCAATCGCGCCAAGATCGAACTCGCGCGCGGCAATTTCGAAGCGGCCATCGCGCTCTTCACGCAAGTGGCGGCGCGGCCCATCACGCCGCGGCTGGTCAGCGCGCCGATTCGCGGCGAAGCGTCGTTCATGCGCTTGGTCGCTACGGAACTGGCCGGGCGGCTGGAGGAAGCGGCGCGCGCTTACCTGGCCATACCCGAAGATCGCGACAATTACTTCGGCCACCGCGCCAGCCTGCGCTTGCAAGCCCTGGCCGCTACCGACGAAGGAAGGCGGATCATCGAGCCGCTGGCGCGCGGCTATCGCGATCAGGCGCGGGCCGCCTTGCGAGCATCGCGCTACACGGAAGCGAAAGACGCGGCAACACAGGCGTTGCGATTGACCGGCGATGAAACGGCGCGGCGTGATCTGCTCGGCATCCTGCGCGCCTGTTACAGCCAGCTTCCGGCTTACAACATCGGCGCGCGCTTTCGCTTGATTCAGGCGGCGCGGCCTGCGCTTACGGCGTCGCCAGCGAATACGGATGCGACTCATGCGCGGCTCGCAGCAGAGCTGATCTTTCTCGGCTTATATGATGAAGGCGCAACCGAGTTGAGGCTCGGCGGCTTCAGCCCTGCGCGCGTCGCAAGCGAGAACGATTCAGCGGACGAAGGCTCGCCGCGCACGGCTCAGGCCGGCGCGCCGATAGGTGATACAGGTTACAGTCTCGCCGTCTACAGCAACCGCGGCGATCAGGGGTGGCTCGCCATCGCTTTTGCCGAGCCGCTGGGCGGCACGATCCCGCAGGATTACCGCGTCGAGCTGTTGCCGCGCGACTTCGCCGAGTTGCTCTATCCTGCACCTTACCGTGACGCGCTCAACCGCTACGGCGAGGCGAATCATATTGACCCACGGCTGGTGCTGTCGCTGGCGCGGCAAGAGAGCCGCTTCAACCCGCGCGTCAAAAGCCCCGCGGCGGCGCGCGGCCTCGTACAGTTCATTCAGGAAACAGCGTTGAAGCTTGCCGGCGAAGAAGACATCAAGGGCTTCGAGCTGGACGATGTTTATGACCCGGAGGTCGCCGTGCGCTTAGCCTCGCGCTATGTCGGTGACCTGTTGCAGATGTTCCCCAATAACCCTTACGCGGTGGCTGCGTCATACAACACCGGCGAGGCGAACGTCGAGCGCTGGATCTTTCGCTCGCGCACGAGCGACGTGGATCGCTTCACAGTCGAGATCGCCATCCCCGAAACCAAAGATTACGTCGCCAGGGTGATGAG
The DNA here is from genome assembly GCA_045807765.1 of Blastocatellia bacterium. Taxonomy (GTDB): domain Bacteria; phylum Acidobacteriota; class Blastocatellia; order UBA7656; family UBA7656; genus DATENM01. The sequence goes on along the minus strand of JBJMGU010000231.1, from coordinate 9,568 downwards.
CAATTATTGGGCTTACCTTCAGCTATACGACCCGTCGCTCAATGCGCGCCGCTGACGCCAAGCAAAGATGAGCAAGCCGATCCAGCCAATCGTCAATCATGAGGAAGTCAACCGCGACCTCGGCTTCGGCGCGGTCGTCGCGCGCGAGAGCCGCGACCGCTTGCTGAACTCGGACGGCAGCTTTAACGTTGCGCGGCGCGGCTTGAGCTTCTGGGCGGCGCTCAATCCCTATCACACGCTGCTGACCATGTCGTGGCCGCGCTTCCTCGGCGTCGTGACGTTCCTCTATATAGTGACAAACGTCGTCTTCGCCATCGCCTTCATGTTCTGCGGCCCCGGTGCTGTGAGCAATCCGCCGGAGGTCGGGCTCAGCAATCAATTCCTGCGCGCCTTCTTCTTCAGCGTTGATACACTGGCGACCATCGGCTATGGCAACATCAGTCCGACGGGCGTCGCCGCGCATACGATTGTGACCATCGAAGCGCTGGTCGGCATCCTCGGCACGGCGCTGATCACCGGGCTGGTCTTCGCGCGCTTCTCACGCCCGAAGGCGCAGATTATCTTCAGCCGCGCCGCCGTCATCGCGCCTTATCGCGAAATCACCGCCTTCATGTTCCGCATGGTCAATGCGCGCTCGAATCAGATTGTTGAGCTGAATTGCAAAGTCTTGTTTGCGCGCTTCGAAGAAGAAAACGGCCAGAGTATTCGCCGCTTCTACCCGCTGGAGCTTGAACGCGACCGCGTCGTCTTCTTCCCGCTGAGCTGGACGGTGGTACACCCAATCGATGAGAGCAGCCCGCTTTACGGGCTGACCGACGACGAGCTGCGGCGCAGCAGCGCGGAATTTTTAATCCTGCTCACAGGCATGGACGAGACCTTTTCGCAGATGGTTCACACGCGGTCGTCTTACGCCGCCGCCGACCTCATGTGGAATGCGCGCTTCGCCAATGTCTTCAACCGTCGCGTCGGCCAGGAGATGCTGACCATTGATGTGCGCCGGCTGCATGACATCGAATCGCTTGAAACGGCAGAGGCCGCGCGCAAGGCGTAAATGCGCCGGCACGTGCAGCAGAGCGAGATAATCTTCTGAGCAAAAGGCGAATGCGCATGAAACTTCTCAACACGGCACCAACAGCCTTGCTTCTCTTGTTGATCTGCATTCCGGCCACCGCGCAATGGCGCCCGCAAGCCGGCAATACGACGGCGGACTTGCGCGGCTTGAGCGTCGTCAATCTCCGAGTCGTCTGGGCGAGCGGCACACAGGGAACCTTCACGCGCACGACAGACGGCGGCGCGAGCTGGCAGGCGGGCACGGTGCCGGGCGCCGAGCCGCTCGACTTCCGCGATGTCGAAGCCTTTGACGCCAACACCGCTTACCTGTTGAGCGCCGGCAAAGACCAGCTATCGCGCATCTATAAAACCTCGGACGGCGGCGCGCACTGGGCCTTGCAGTTCACCAATCATTTGCCCGAAGCCTTCTTTGACGCCATGGCGTTCTGGGATCGCGACCACGGCATCGCCTTGAGCGACCCGGTCAATGGTCGCTTTGTGATGGTCACTACAGATAACGGCGGCAGGACATGGAATGACGTGCCGGCGACCAACCTGCCCCCGGCAATAACCGGCGAAGGCGGGTTTGCCGCAAGCGGCACCTGTCTGATCGCGCAGGGCCAGGCGAACGCATGGTTTGTCACCGGCGGCGCGGTGGCGCGCGTCTTTCGTTCCGCTGATCGCGGGCACAGTTGGACGGTGACGAGCGCGCCCCTTAGCAGCGGCGTCGAATCGGCGGGCATCTTTTCAGTCGCCTTCAACGACGCCACGCATGGCGTGATCGTCGGCGGCGATTACCGCAAGCCGACGGAAGCCGGCGACAACATCGCCGTGAGCGGTGATGGCGGGCGCACATGGAAGCTGAGCCGTGGGCCGCGGCCTGCCGGCTACCGTTCGGGCACGGCTTACGTTGCGCCGTTAACGGTGATCGCGGTCGGCACTTCGGGTAGCGATTACTCGATTGATGGCGGCGAGAGCTGGACACGGCTGGACGGCGAGAATTACAACAGCGTCGCGGCCCGCGCAGGCGTGGTCTGGGCGGTCGGGCCGCGCGGTCGCATCGCCAGGCTCGATGGGCTGCCCGGCGGGCGCAAGCTGAGCGCCGCCAGGGCGACTGACAAGACCGCGCCGGTAATGTAAAATTTGCTTCACCTGTGGACTATCAAACGTGGAGGAATGACCGATGAAATCTCTGCTCACAGCTCTGCTGTTGCTCGTGCTCATCTCCCCTCTGGCGTTGGCTGCTGGTAAGCGCTCGGATGAAGTACAGCGCTTGCAGCGCGCCGCCGAAGTCTTCAAAGAAGTCATGGGTACGCCGGACAAGGCCATCCCCGACGACCTGCTCGACCGCGCCGAATGTGTCGCCGTCATTCCCGGCCTTAAAAAAGGCGCTCTCGGTTTCGGCGGCAAGTATGGCAAAGGCGTCGTGATGTGCCGCAAGTCGAATCGGCACTGGAGCGCCCCGTCGTTCATCACCGTCGAAGGCGGCAGCGTCGGCTTCCAGATCGGCTTCTCGCAAACGGATGTCGTCCTGCTGGTCATGAACCGCAAAGGCATCGATAAGCTGATCAGCGACAAGTTCACGCTCGGTGCCGATGCTTCGGTCGCCGCAGGGCCGGTGGGCCGCACCGCCAATGCGCAGACCGACGTGCAGATGCACGCCGAGATTCTCGGCTACTCGCGCGCCAAGGGACTCTTTGCCGGCGTCAGCCTCGAAGGCGCAACCCTGCGACAGGATGCCGACAACATCCGCGACTTCTATGGCGAAGCCGTAGACCCGCGCAAGATCCTTCTCGATGGCACAGTGGCCATGCCCGCAGAGGGCCGCCCGCTGGCCACTGCTCTGGCGCACGAATCGCCGCGCAAGCAGAAGTGAGGAAGCGACACGGAGACACGGAGACGCGGCGAGGGAGAAAATAGATGATAGCTATTGATCTTCCTGTCCTCGCGTCTCCGTGTCTTCGCTTCGCCGCGTAACCACGTCACCGTGTCACCGCGTTGTCTTCGTATCGCGTCGCCGGACTGCCCGAAGGATGAAAGACGCCGAGCAAGCAGACGTTATCCGTGCCGGTGTTTTCAAGCGCGTGGCTGACCCCGCGCGGCAGGTAGATGCTCGAACCGGCTCGGAAGCTTGCGTCACCTGATTGCGTCCACACCCGCCCCTCGCCTTCAAGAATGTAAATCGCTTCTTCATAGGTGTGGTGATGCAGCGGCGCGCGGCCTGGCGGGATGACGCCGATGAATTGCGTGACGCGGCTGGCCCCGGTTTCCTGATTGAAGAGCAGCTTGAACGTGCGGTCGCCGGTCGGAATCGATTTCTGATCCGCTTCGCGGAGGGTGCGCAGCGGTTTGGTGTCAAGTGGCAGGGCGCTTACGGCTTCGACCGTATGCCGTTCGTCTTCGGGACAGCGCACGCTGATGATGACGAGCCCGCCGCGGCTATCTATCTGGCAGGTGCTTGCGGACGGCAGATAAACCGCCGTGCCCAGCGCGAGCGGGTAACGATGCCCATCAATCAGACAAGCGCCCTCGCCGCTCGCGACATAAAGGACCTCTTCGGCAATCGGGTTGCGCCAAGCCGGCGATAACCCTTCGCCATAAACGCTCACCGCCTGCGCGATGTCGCGCGCCCCCATCGCCCTGGACACGGGAACGCGATAGCGCCGCGTGCCTTCTGTGTGTGTGGCGCCTTCGTCGCTGATGACTGCGGCGCCGCCATGCAAGCCTTCCATCTGTCCTCCTCGTTTCACTCGGCGAAGCGCGCCAGGCTGAATCGCCTGATGTCGAAATGGGTCTGACCATTCAGCAGCAAGTCGGCGCTGATACGGCCAATCACCGGGCCGAACTTAAAGCCGTGGCCCGAAAAGCCGGTCGCCAGCAACAGGTTTTCAATCTCCGAATGCCAATCAATGATGAAGTCTTCGTCCGGCGTGTTGTTGTAAACACAGACGCGCGTTTCGCGCACCTCAGCGTCGGCAAGCCCTGGAATGAACTCGGCGAAAAATTCGCGACAGCGCGAGATGAACGCTTCGCCTACGATGGGCTCTTCGTCCATCTCGGCCGGCTCGCCGTGGTGATGATTGCCGATCTTTATGGCGTTGGCATGATGGATCGGAAAGCCGTAAAAGCCGCTGCCGAAATCGATAAAGATCGGCAAGCGCCCGACGGCGAACGCTTCGTGACCGGCACGCGGCTCGAAGTAGACGATTTCCTGAAACGTCGTCACCAGATGATTTGCAAGCAGCGGCAACAAGCGGCGCGTCCACGGCCCTGAAGCGACCAGAGCGCGGCGGCATTCCAGCGCCTCGCCCCTCTCGGTAAGGATTCTTACTTTCGCGCCGGCTGCCGATTCAATATCGGTGACGCGAGCGGATTCGATGACCGTGACGCCGCGCCGCCGCGCCAGCGCGATCAGAGTAGTAACGGCGCGCTCGGCATGGGTGATTGCGCCGCTCGGGTCGAGCACGGCATGGGCGAAAGCTGCGGGGTTGAATTGTGGGAAGCGCGCCGCGGTTTCGGCGCTCGTCATCATCTCGGCTTCAAGCCCCAGCGCCGAGAGCGCCGCCGCGGTTTCGCTTTCCAGCCGCGATTCGGCCTTGCCCATCAGCAGCAGGCCGGTCGGTGTCAGCAGGTGCGCGCCCATCTCCTGTTCGATGGCTTGCCAGCCGCCGAGCGATTCGACGGCGAGCCGCGCATACAAGGTGTCGGGGTAAGCAAAGCGAAAGACTTTGGAATGATCTATCGAGGCGGCGCGCGGATTGGGCAGCCGCGCCTGATCGATGAGCGCGACGCGCGCTCCACGGCCCGCGACTTCGCAGGCGGCAGCCGCGCCCATGACGCCCGCCCCGATGATCACAATGTCAAAGCTCGGCATGGCAGGAGCGCGTTTCAGGGTTTGCGGTCGGGCTTGCCCTGCGGATTGCGCGGCGCTTTCTCGTCGTCGTGCTTTTTGTCCATCACGCCGGGACGGTCGCCGAGGGCTTCCGGCTCGCTCACCAGCCGCCTGCCGGTCTTCGCCTCGAACACCTGATTGCGCAAGAACTGCTCGGTTGTCCACGGCGGGCCGCCGCCGCCGAGGTACTTCTGGAACCATTCGAGGTGCGCCGTGTAGTAGAGCGCCATCTCGTACCAGCTCGGCCAGTGACCGGCGTTGGCGTAGATGATGAGGCGCGACGGCACCCCCATCTTTTGCAGCGCCGTGAACATCTCTAGCGACTGCGTGTACGGCACACGGTAATCTCGCTCGCCGCTGATCACCAGGCACGGCGTCTTGAAGTTCTGTACATAATTCGACGGCGACCACTTCTCATACAAATCCGAATTCCAGGGCTGGCCCTTCAAATCCCACTCCGGGAACCAGAGCTCTTCGGTCGCGCCGAACATCGCTTTCAGGTCGAAGAGCCCCATCATCGTCGCAATCGCTTTGAAGCGATCCGTGTGGCCTTCGACCCAGTTCATGAAGTAGCCGCCATACGACCAGCCCATCGCTCCCATGCGATTGGCATCAACGTACGGCAGCTTCTGTAGCGCGTCCGTGACTTTCATCACATCTTCATAAACCTTACCGCCCCAGTCGCCGGAAATCTCAGCGGTATAATCCTGGCCATAGCCCGTCGAGCCGTGCGGGTTCGGGAAGGCGACGATGTAGCCGGCGCCGGGATAGACCTGCCAGTCACCGCGAAAAGCGTCCGACCATTGCGACTGCGGCCCGCCGTGCACGTTGATAATCAGCGGGTACTTTTTCGAGGGATCGAAGTTGTGCGGCTTGACGACGAAGACATGAACCTTCTGGCCGCCGGCGCCTTCAACCCACATCTGCTCTGCCGGGCGAATGTCTACTTCGCCGGCAACGGCTTCGTTGATGCCGGTCAATCGCGTCGGCGTCGCCGCCTGGCCATTGCTAAGGTTCGCGCTGTACACCTCGACCGGCGAGCCAACACTGCTGCGCGCATAGACGACGCGATTGCCGTTGATCTCATAAGCAAGAATGGTCGCGTCGGTGAGCAGCGGCGCGATGGCGCGCGTCGCGACGTCTAAGCGGTGAATGGGCTGCTGGCCTTTGAGCGGTCCGGAGAAATAGATCGTCCGCGAATCCGCCGCCCACTGATAATCTTCGATCCAGTCGCGATAATCTTCGGTCAGCACCGCTGACTGACCGCTCTTGCGATCATAGAGCGCCAGCCGAAACAGGTCGGATTCATAAGCCGGCTGGCGCTGCATGCGATAAGCGATGTAGCGGCCATCGGGCGAATACTTCGGGCTGCCATCGAAAGCCGGGTTCGACGCCGTGATGTTGCGCGGCGTCGCCGACGGGTCTTTTAGCGAGACCAGCCAGAGATCGTTGTTAGTCGAAGATTCAGGATGCTTGTCGTGGTTCGAGACGTAGACGAATTCCGCGCCGTCCGGCGAGAAGTCGTACTGCAAAGGCCCGCCGAGTTGAAAGGTCGGCGAATCGTAATCGCCCGGCGTCAGGTCGCGCACGCCGCCCGATGCGACGTCCGCCAGAAAGACGTGCGTCCGCATCCCATCTTTCCAATCCGTCCAGTGACGATAAAGCAGCGAATTGGCCATGTGCGCCTTCAACGGGCCGTTCGACCAGGCTTCGGCGATGCGCTTGTTGCAGGCGTCGTCGCCGTTACATTCGGGATAGACATCGGTCGAGAAGGCGAGCCACTTGCCGTCAGGCGACCACAGCGGATCAGCTACCCCTGTCGAAATGTTGGTGACGCGGCGCGCTTCGCCGCCTGTAGCCGCCATCACATAAATATTCGAACTGCCGTCGCGGTCGCTGATGAAGGCGATCCAGCGACCATCGGGCGAAAAGATGGGCGAGCTAGAGCTCTTGTCGCCCTGCGTGATCTGCCGGGCATTGCGCCCATCGGCATCCATCAGCCAGATTTGCGTCAGCCGTTTGGCTCGCGCCAAATCCGAGGTCGAAACCGTGTAGAGAATTGCCCGGCCATCCGGCGACAGGTGCACGTCCGAGATCGATTTGACGCGGTAGAGGTCTTCGATGCTGAAGGCGCGCTTTTGCGCCTGCGCCATGCCCAGCGGCAGAACGAGTAAGAGTGCCAGTAAGATCAGTTGTCGTTTCATAAGAATCGCTCCTTGTAATACTGACGATCAATGATTGACCGCGTCAGCTTTCAAACCGGTGAGCCGCGCGCTTTCGGCCCACAATCGTTGCGCCACCTCTTCGTTCTGCGCTTCGGCTGATGGCAAGACTTCGGCGCAACGGGCGAAATACTTGCCGGTGATGGTTTCGACCGCCGGCGAGCTGGCCAGATAAACGGAAGTCTGCGCGCCCTTTTCGGGACTCATCGTAACGAGCTTGATGAGCGCTTCCAGGGGTTTCGGCAGGGCGCGAAAGATGCCGGTGGCGACCGCGCCCGGATGCAGGCTGTTGACCGTCACGCCCGTGCCCTTGAGCCGTCGCGCCAACTCGCGCGTGAACAGGATGTTCGCCAGCTTCGAGTGACAATAAGCCCGAACGCCGCTGTACTGCTGCTCGCCTTGCAGGTTGTCAAAGTTGATATGACCGCTCGCGTGCGCGCCCGACGCCACGTTGACGATGCGCGACGGCGCGCTCCGCTTCAGCAGATCAAGCAGCAGGTTGGTCAGCAGAAAGTAGCCGAGGTGATTTGTGGCAAACGTCGTTTCCAGCCCGTCAATAGTCGTCGCGCGCTTGCGCATATAGACGCCGGCGTTGTTGACCAGCACGTCTAAGCGCGGGTGCGTCGCTTTGAACGCATCGGCAAAGCGATGAATGTCGGCTTGTGACGACAGGTCGCAAAGCATCAGCTCGATGTGGTCATTGCCGGTCGCTTGTTTAATTTCTGCCATCGCGGCTTCGCCACGAGCGCGGTCACGGCAGACCATCACGACCTCGGCGCCCTGCCGCGCCAGCTCAAGCGCCGTGATCCGGCCTATGCCACTGTTAGCGCCGGTGACGACGCAGACTTTGCCCTGCATATTCGCGGTGTCGCTCATAGGATGATTAATCTCCCAGCGCCTGCTCGAAATCGGCGATCACGTCTTCGGGCGCTTCGATGCCGACCGAAACGCGGATCAGGCTGTCAGAGATGCCGAGCCGCGCGCGATCCGCCGGCGTCATCCCCGAATGCGAAGTGGTCGCGGGCCGCGTGATCAACGTTTCGACGCCGCCGAGACTGGGCGCGGAGATGGGCAGCTTGACGCGCCCGATGACGCGGTCGGCGGCGATGATGCCGCCCTCGACTTCAAAGCTCAGCACACCGCCGAAGCCCGCGAACAGCTCGCGCGCCCGACTGTGTTGCGGGTGGCTCTCAAGTCCCGCGTAGTTGACGTGCGTGACCCGCGAGTGTTTCTCCAAAAACTGCGCCAGCCTGAGTGCGCTGTCGTTTTGATAGCGCACTCGCAAGGCCAGCGTCTTCATGCCGCGATGCAGCAGAAAGGCGGCGTGCGGGTCCATCGAGCCGCCCAGGTGGTTGAGCTTGTGAGTGATCTTTTCGATTAAGTCGCGGCTGCCGACGACCGCGCCGGCGACAATGTCCGAATGGCCGTTCAGGTATTTGGTGCCGCTGTGCAGCGAGAGGTCAAAGCCAACCTCTGCCGGGCGAAAGTTGATCGGGCTGGCGAAGGTGTTATCGATGATCGTCACCAGGCCGTGGGCTTTGGCAAAACGCACGACCGCCTTCAGATCGGCGACCTGCAAAGTCGGATTAGTCATAGTTTCGACGTAGATGGCGCGGGTGTTGGGCCGCAGCCGGGCTTCCCACGAATCCGGGTCGTCGCCGATGAAGTCATAGCTCAGGCCGAAGCGCGTGAAGTCCTTGGTCAACAGGTCGTGCGTACCGCCGTAGAGACAATCCTGCGCCAGCAGGTGATCGCCCGCCCCCAGTACTGTAAGCAACGTCGTTGAAATCGCCGCCATGCCGCTTGCCGTGACCAGTGCGGCTTCGGCGTTTTCGAGCGCCGCCAATTTCTCGTGCAGCACCTGATGGTTCGGCGTGTTGTTCAGGCGAATGTATTTGATGTCGTGATAACTGGTCTCGCCGGCATATTCGAACATCGCCGATTGAAAGATCGGCATGGCCACCGCGCCGTGAATGCGCGGCGAGGCTTCGCCGGCGTGAATGATCTTGGTTTCGATGCGCTCGTATTTCGCCATGACTTCTCCTTCGAATGAATCTCCGCTGGCTCTGTTGAAGACAGTAAGCCGCGGCGGGCGTGAAATCAACCCGCCAGCCGCTGCCGCGGGAAATGATGAATGAGAAATGATGAATGATGAATCAAGAGAGGAAACGGCAGGGGACTGTCTATAGATAATCCGGCTGCCTTTTCCTCTTCAGCTCATCGTTCATCATTCATCGTTCATCATTCACCATTCATCATTAGACCTCGTGCGCAGTAAGAATGACGGAGGCCCCAGCCTCACTAGTGGAGCATCAATCACTCAGGCTGCTGCTTGCATCAGTCGCTCCTGCGTCCGTAGATTCGCCAACCCGCACACCGTGCGGCAGACTTGATCGTATGCTTT
>JBJMGU010000230.1:0-14651 GCA_045807765.1 Blastocatellia bacterium | reverse complement strand
TCATCCGCTGGTGTCTGCATGATGCGCTAACGTTCCAGTGACAACGCCGGTCAGGCTCGATTGTATCGGGTGATCGCCAAGCCGATAACTGTCAGTTTTGACAGTGACCGGCTACAAAAGGCGGTGTAGTGAGGATGTAGCGATGGCGGTTTGCAAATGCATATAGCCTCAGCCCAAAGGCACGAAGACACGAAGAAACACCATGCAGATTGTGATGCTTTGTGGCCGAGTGCCTTTGTGGCGCTTCCCCTGGTTAAATTCATCTGAAAACCGATCTAGGGCAGAAGATTGCCGGTCGGGTGGGGCGCTCACGGCTCAGATTCAGTCCGCCGCCTGACCCGACACATGACTCGATAGGGCGGGTGACTTGGTCTCCGTATGTGATGACCCCGCGACCACAGCGGGCGCGAAGGGGAAACGGATTTTGAACGTCGCCCCCTGTCCTTTGCCGGGGCTGAGCGCCGTGATCTTGCCGCCGTGTTTTTCGACCAGGTGCCGCGTGATTGCCAGCCCTAGCCCGAGGCCCTCCTGCGCGGACTGGGTTCGTCTCTCTTGCCGGAAGCGCTCGAAGACAAAGGGCAGAAACTCGGCGCTGATCCCCTGGCCGCTATCGCTCACGGTGATCTCGGCGCTGCCCTCCGAACGCCTTAGCCGAACCTCGATATGCCCGCCTTTGGGCGTGAACTTGATGGCATTCGACAGGAGGTTGGTAAAGACTTCTTCCAACTGCACGGCGTCGCCGATGATCAAGGCGGCAGGCGTTTCGATGTGGGCGCTCAACTGGATCGTCTTCGCAAGCGCCTGCGGGGCCATGGTCTCGATGGCGTCTTTCATGATCGGCACAATGGCAATGGGCCTGGCGTCGTCCCAGAGGTCGGTGCGCTGCTTTCTCGAAATGGCGAGGAGCTGGTTGAGCAGCCGGGCCTGGAGCCGCCCGTTGCGCCGGATGACTTCAAAGCCCTGTAACATCGCTTCGTCAGAAGGCGCTCGCCTGCACAGCAGTTCGGCCCAGCTAAGAATAATCTGGCTCGTGTTGCGTATTTCGTGCGCAATCATCGCAAGGGATTCATCCTGATTCCAGGCGCCGGTGCCTGGCGGATCGTCCTTCAGCTGTTTAGCGCGTGACTGTTGTGCCATCGTCCACCCTCCCGATCTGCCTAATCTGATAAGGGCCTGACTGCGTTTGAACAACTACCTCGAAAACCGAGCGCTAACGGGATTCAGCATGACCGTGCGCTTTTGTGCGCCCGGTGGCTAACTTGGCAAACAGCCGCAGCCAGTCCTCGCGCGTCGCCAGGCGAAGATTCATCCCCATGGGCATGACGACGAACTGCGCGGGCCGTTTCTGCTTGAGTCGAATCTCGCGGTCAAGGGCAACGTCATGAGCGCCGGGCTTATCGCCCTGCGACAGGTAATCGAGGCCAAGCGCCAGCCGGGCGTGCGCTTCGGCCAACTCGTGGAATGTCATCTGAGCCATCGGCATCAGGCGCCAGTTTTCGAGGTTGAACCAGCAGACGTCTGTGTCTATGGCGACCATCGAATCAAACCCCTCCGGCGGGCATTCCTTGTCCAGCTTCTGACCCGTGCGACGCAGGGGGTTGATTCGGCTATCAAATCGGTTGTCGAGATTGAGCAAGCCATAATGACCGATGCCGCCGGCCCGCGTCGGGGCCAGCGGGCCGACGTAGAGCAGGACATGGTAAGGCCCCTCCGTCAACTCGGCCAGAAGCCTCAGTCCCTCATCGGAGCGCACGAATGACGCGACGCGCGCCCTCTGATCAGAGGCGGTTCCCGACGAGCCCCCCGCGGCATTCATTAGTACGCTTAGGTCAAATGAAACCTTTCCCTCGCCGTCTAGCTTGAGCAATCCCGCCGGCTGGTTGCCGGCGATCCAGTGCAGGTGTGCGAATCCTCCGGCAATATTCCCGGAAAGCCAGAGCCCGCCGGCTGCCGCCGTTCCCCTAGCGGCGACATCGGCGAGCCCTAGCAGCGCCGGGCTGGTGCCTGCTGACGCATTCGCGTCCAGACAGGGCTGATCAGAAGGCTGGAGTGATAAACCATCTGCCGCTCCGTTCTCGCTCGTCTGAGCACACGCCAAAACCGCTTGCGCCATTAAGGTGAAGACCACCCTGACCAGCGTAGTCAGTCTCAGCCTCACTATATGATTGAATCTCTCGGACATCGCTGTTCCCCTTGTCTAGCGCCCAATGTTTCGTGGTAACCCAGATCACGCGGGTGACAGGCTGAACGCCTTTTATTTCTCTTGTCGCCTGCCACCGCGCGTGTCTGGTTATGGCGGCGCTTAGAACTGCCTGGTGACCGAGGCGATGGTGCTCTGAGAAGCATCGGTTGTCCCGGTGGCCGGCGTGGCATCGGTCAGGGAGTCGCCCTGCTGCGCCATGCAGCATCGGGGGGCGCAGCCAGGCCGTCTACAACCGCCATAACGGCCAGAGTGACGACCTTCCGTGTTGACACCCTCTTTATCCTGATGCTGCCTTCCATTGTCTATCTTTCTACCGCCGTGCATTTGAGGAGCTAGTCGCGCTATTGGGAAACCTTCAGGCCTAAAATGAGGGCGATCAAGTGCCCCGGGCCGACCTTTGGGTTGGTCTAGCGGCTGCGACTCGAACGATCAGGCGTTGACCTTCACCGTTCGGCTCTACGACTATCGAGGTTCATTGTATTGAAGGATGACAGAGGGAATAACTGTCAAAACTGACAGTCAACGCAGAAAAAAATGAAAATCGCCAATGACCGGCAGTGCCGAGGGGCAATTGGCAATAAGCAGGTATGATTGGCGCGGGCCGCCATCTGCCAGGGCGAGCAAGCCAAGCGGCGCACGGACAGCGTCGCGTCTGAGATTGGGAGACGTTCGCCCGGCTTAAGACGAGTCGCCGGCGCGAGCGCCGAAAGCCGCGGCGGACGAGGACGGCGAGACGAACTGCCGACCGGCCAGGGCTTCGCAAATCGCCTGACGCAGGTCTGAAAGGAGGCGCGGCTTCAGCACGTAGCCGATTGCGCCGGCATCCAATGCGGCCTCCAGAAAGACCGCTTGTGAATGCGCCGTCAAGAAGATGATCTTCGTGATTGATCCGCGCCGCCGAAGGCGAATAGCCGCTTCGATGCCGCTCAACACGGGCATCGCAATATTGACCACACAGATATCGGGCTTCAACCTGGGCTCGGCTTCCAGTAAGGCGGGGCCGTCGTCTACTGTGCCCACGACTTCAAAATCCCGTTCCAAGATGCGCACGATAATCGCGCGCATCTCCCGGTGATCTTCTGCTACTAATAATCGGGGTCGTGCCATGCCTGTTTACCTCTATGATTTGAAATACGCTGGAAGGAATCGGGGACGTGCCAGCGCTGGCATGCCTGCAGAACGGGGGAGCAGTATTATGCTAAAGGACGCGGCCCGATATGACTACTGTCAAAATTGACAGGTCCGAAAAAATGCCGTGCAATGACGGCGGCTTCGCTAAGAGTTGCCGTTATTGATCTTCTGTATTCCGAGTTTCGCCATCCGGGTGCGCAGCGTGCTCGGGTTAAGTCCCAGAATCCGCGCCGCGCCCTTCGGCCCTTCGATCCGCCAGTCGGTTTGTTTGAGGATGCTGAGGATGTATTGGCGCTCCATCTCTTCGAGGGTCTGCCGCTCCGAAGACAACTCGATCACCTGCGGCCTTGTGAGATCATGGGCCAGGCGCAGAGTGGTGTCTTTGGTATTGACCATGGCTCTCTCGATGACGTTGGCCAACTCCCTGACGTTCCCCGGCCACGCGTACTCTTGCAAAGTCCTGAACGTTGCCGGCGTGATGCTGGTAATGGTCTTACCCAGTTTCTTAGAGAACTGGCGCACGAAGGTCTGGACCAGCAGGGGAATGTCTTCTTTGCGCTCTCGCAGCGGCGGTATCGTGATGGGGAAAACGTTGAGGCGATAATACAGGTCTTCGCGGAATCGTCCCTCCTTGACTTCCACCTCAAGGTCGCGGTTGGTCGCCGTAATGACTCGCACGTCTACCTTGATGGTCTTGCCGCTGCCGAGGCGCTCGAACTCGCCCTCTTGCAGCACGCGCAGCAGCTTGGCCTGCAACTCCAGCGGCAGGTCGCCGATCTCGTCCAGAAAGATGGTGCTGCCATTGGCCAGCTCGAAGCGGCCAAGCTGGCGGGCGGTGGCGCTGGTGAACGCGCCCTTCTCATGGCCGAACAGCTCGCTCTCGATCAGCGTCGCCGGCAGCGTGGCACAGTTGACCTTGACCAGCGGCCTGTTCTTACGCAGGCTCGTGCTGTGCAGGGCACGGGCGACCAGCTCTTTGCCGGTGCCGGTTTCGCCGCAGATGAGGACAGAGGTGTCGGTGGCCGCCACCTGTTCGACCTTGAACAAGATGGCGCGGATCGCCTCGCTGTTGCCAATGATCTCGTCGAAGTTGTGCTCGAGGCGTATCTCTTCTTTCAGGTAAATATTCTCCGCCTCCAATTGCGCTTTGAGATCGCTCACCTGGGCGAATGCCTCTTGCAGTGCGGCCTCGGCTCGCTTGCGGTCGGTGATGTCGTGCAACACCGCCAGGACGCGATCTTTGCCCTCAAGCACAATAGGTCTTAAGCTGGCTTCGACCCAGAACGCGCGACCGGCCTTATCCTTCGCCGGCCATTCAAAGTGCTGCGGCTCGCCGGCGGCAGCCTTCCTGATCAACTCCATGGCTGCCTCTTTGGTATAGGGCGGCTCGCCGGCGCTCAGGACATCGGCGGAGAATTGGATGGCCTCCTCTTCGGTGACGCCGAACATCTCGCACATTCTCCGATTGACGGCAAGAACCTCGGCGGTCTGTATGTCGTGGATGAAGATAGCGGCGTCGACGCCGTGGAAGATTTCGCGATAGTTGGCTTCCGACTGCTTGAGCGCTTGCTCGGCTTTCTGGCGATTGGTGATGTCGCGCAGGATAATCGTGTAGAACTTCTCGCCCTTCAACTCGGTTTGCGAAACTGAGGCTTCTATGGGGAACTCCTCGCCGTTGGCGCGCCGCCAAAAGACGTTGCCTGGCACCCCGATTAACCGCCTGGCGGTGCCCCTCCCGTCGGAATCACCGATATGCTGTGGGTAGATTTCGCGGAAGCGCTCCGGGATGAATTGGTTGATGGACTGGCCGGTCACCGCTTGCGCCGAACAGCCGAACATCTGTTCAGCCGCCGCGTTGAAGAGGACGATTTGCTGGGCTTCGTCAATAGTTATGATCGCGTCCATAGCCGAGCCGATGATTCCGGCCAACTGCGCCTGGCTCTCATACAGTGCCGCTTCGGCCTGCTTGCGGTCGGTGATATTGCGCACGACGGACAAAAACAGGTTGTCCTCGGTCTGAGTGATGCGCGCCTCGAACCAGAGCATCTCGCCTTGGATGGGCAGCGTGTACTCAATAACCTGTAGCTCGCCGGTCTCTGCGGCGCGCTGGAAACAGGCGGACAGGACTTCGCTCAACTCCGGCGGCAGGATGTCCCACATACTCTTGCCGAGGAATTCGGCAGCCGGGGCGAGCAAGTCGCCCGCATACCTGGCGTGATAATCCAGGTAGATGCCATCAGCGGACTGAAGAAAGACCAGGTCCGGCAGCGCGCGCAGGATGGCAAGGTTCCGCTGTTGAATCTGATGCAGCGCCTCCAACGCATGCTTGCGTATGGTGACGTCTATGGTGACGCCACGCATGCCGACGACCTTCCCCGCGTCGTTCAGGATCGGCGTGACGTGCGCCTCGGCCCAGAGTACGCGTCCGT
Organism: Blastocatellia bacterium; assembly: GCA_045807765.1. Lineage (GTDB taxonomy): Bacteria > Acidobacteriota > Blastocatellia > UBA7656 > UBA7656 > DATENM01. The sequence continues at coordinate 8,888 of JBJMGU010000230.1, read as the reverse complement.
CTTTGGCCCGCCAGCGAAATTGAAAGATCCTATCCTTGCTACCTGCGAGAAACGCGCTGCGTTGGCGCAGAAATACTTCGTAGTCTTCCTCGGGAATAATTGACTGCACAAAATCAGGAGTGGACAACCACTCCTCGATACTGTAGCCGAGCGCCGTCTCGGCGTACCTGTTTACGAATATCACCTTTGATGTTGTGCTGCCGGGCTCGAACACAGATTCCCAGACGACGCCCGGCATGTTCGCGAGCACATTCTCCAGCCTCTGGTGTTGATCTTCGGCGACCCGCGCCAGGTGCCGACTTTCTGCTTCGGCCTTCCGGCGGCGGGTGCGCTGCAACAGCAGCGTGGCGATGAGCATTCCCTCAAGAAGGACCACGGCGATGCAGATGCTGACGTACCAACGATAGAGTTCCCAGAAGGTCGGTTGCCTGAACTCGACCGTGCTGCCCGGAGGCAGGCGGCGCTCGCTGATGCCCCAGCGCCGTAGTGCCCGCGCGTCAAACATCAGAACGTTGGGCGCGATCTGCAATGGGATGTCCTGTGGACGCTCGCCGCTGAGGACCCGCAGCGCCATCTCGCCGAGACTGGCGCCGTCGGCGTCGAAATCCATCAAGCTGCCGCCGACGATGCCATAGCCGAAGTGCGTTTGCGCGGTAGCGTAGACGGGAGCGCTCGAAACAGAGGCGAGCAAAGAAGCCTGCTCCGGTCCGGGAAAGCTCTTGCCGGCACTGTCCAAAAAAAGGGAGAGCAAAATGACGATGCTCTTTGCCGGCAGGTCGGCCAGCTTCTGCTGAAATTCCTCCATCGTCAGGCCGGTCAGATAAGTGATCTCCTGCTTGCCTTCATACCTCGCGAACTCCTCCCGAGCCTCTGACAGAAAGAACTTGTCCAGGCCGGCGCTGCCGGCGACGACGAAGATATTCTCGGTCTCGGGCTGCAAAGCCAGGGCGGTCTCCAGCGTCTTGCGGTAGTCCGACCTTGACCGGATTCCCGTGACATCTGGATCAAGGTAGCGGGCGGTCTCTGCGTTTCCATCCAAATAGTAAAAAATGATGGGCGTGCCGGGTAGTAGCTTATCCCGGTTATTCGTCATTATCCGTAACGCCGGAGGCCCATATGTGATAATCAGGTCGATCTTCTCCCCTTCATACTTGCGCCTCAGAAGATGGACCAACTCCTCGGCATACTTCTCCTCGGGAAACCGATAGGCGTCCATAGCTTCCTGGTAGAACTGGAAGCGGTCCGATGAATTATTCCTGAAGGTGGCGCGGAGGGCCTGACTCACCCTGGCCGGGCCGGGAAGCGTGAGGTCCTCCGAGGAAACGATCAGCACTTTCTTCAGCGTTTCGTCTTTGGCGGGCGGCGCCTCCGCGGTGCCTGCCGCAGCCAGCAGCGGCAGGATCGTCAGCAAGGCAAAGATCAACCGACATGGAGGCCAGGCCGTGAACTGGGGAGTTCGTGTCATCATAGCCCACCTGATCGTGAAGACTTCTTGTTAATGGCTGAAGGACGCGCCGCGTCAAATCTTCACACAATCGCCTGGGGGCTAGCGATTTGGACTGACGAGATGCCGAAGAGTTCTATTTAACTGGCTTCGGCTTCATAGAGCCGACTCGTGGGGCACCGCTCAGCGTTCACTTCGGAACTTTCAGCCCTAGGATATGGGCAAGTGAACGGAGAGACCACGATAAAGTAGCAACAGCAATATATCATAGGGTAAACCCTGGCACCACAAAAAGGCCATTGCAAGCTCCCTACCCGCGGCCTGCGCTTCTTGCGTCATAATTAGAATTTGTTTTACATTTTTAATTAGTAAGCGATACCAGTGAAAACAACTAGTCCGATTGCTGACGGTTCCCTTTTTAGACAATGGTCCAGAGGACGGGCGCTAACTCGTCAGCCATGCGTTTGGGAGCGGCACAAAATCTTGCCACTCCCTTTTCGTCAAATTTCCTTTCGGGCCGGTGGGCACGGGTCCGGCAATGAGCGTTGGTCATTTCTTCTGAAACGCGAAAATGGTATTGAAGTCACTCTTCATGCTGATGACGGTCCAGCCGCGAGACTGAGCCGCCTGCAACAACTTATCCGTATTCTCCTCGTAGGCGAATTCGCGCTCGACATCGTCGTGGCGCAACACGAGATTCAGGAACGGATGCTTACAGCCGGCGGCGAGCATCATCATTGCTAGATCGCCATTTGTATTCCCGCCCACGAAGATGGGCCGCCGGCCGATGTGCAACTGAATGTTTTCGGCTTTCCCTGCCTTCTCGTTGAAGATATCGATATTCGACTTGCGGGTCAGATAGCCGCCCTCCGGCCCCTCTTTGAACTCATACTCCGGCGTCGTGCCGATGACGCGGTCGCGCGGAATCCCGTAGACCGATTCCGATAGCTCGCGGACGAAATCGGCTCCATAGTTGGTCACGATGAAGATATTGAAATCATGCGCCCGCAGCAGGGCAAGCAACTCAAGCATCGGCTGATAGGCGACCTCTGTGAAAGGTCTTTTGAACTTCGGGTGCTTCGCCGTCTTCAGGAAGTCGCGGACAACCGCACCGAACTCCTCGACAGTCATCCTGCCGTTGGTTACCCGCAGCAGGTCGAGCATATTCCACATGTTCTTCAAGGACTTGGCGAGGTCTTTGTCGTCGTCTTCGAGAATAAAGCGGAAAGGCTCCTGGTATTTCCAATGCAGCCGCAGCTCCGAATCCTGACTGGCGATGGCTTTGACGCGCTGGCGAGCAAAGACCATCTGCGGTTGATTCTCATAGATGGGCCACTCGCTCGACAGGGTGCCGCCGTCGTCAAAGGTGGCAATGCGATCTTCGGGGCTGACATAGCCGGGGCTCGCCTTATCGGTCACTTGATGGACAAAGTTGAGAATCGCCGTCTTGGCCTGGCCGTCTCGCCAGGAAGGTAGGGGATCATCTCCAAGGTGCTCTTGAGCCCGCAGCCGTGTGGGGGCGACCAGCACGATAAGCATTACGGCCACTGGCAACACGCGCGAGGCGATGGGCCATCGTTGAGCTTTCATCTCTCTTACCTCCGCTGCGCCGCTTCTGGTCGCAGGCCGCCCTGGCATACGGCCAGTTGCGCGATCACAGATATGTCCTTGCCGGCCAATTGCTGCGCCAGCAGCAACGCCCGGTCATAGTCTGCGCGGGCCAACGATGTCAAAGAACCGGCGAGGCCCGACCGCAATGACCCTTCGGGCTCGGCATCGGGCGCACAGGGAATGTCTTGCTCAGGGTTGAATGCCTGGGCTTCGCCCGCAACGATCTCGTTTAAGGAATTCACGGCCTCCTGCATGGCCGCAAACGCGCGGGGGGAATCGAAGGGCGCAAAGCCCGTCACAATGGCCAGCAGCAACTGGGCACGCGCCGCTGGTCGGTCGATCTTTAGCGCCTCAAACTCGGCCAGGTCCAACAAGGTCTTCGCGCCGACGGTGTTGCGCAAAGCGGAAGAGACTTGCGCTAGCCTGACGAGCAGCTCGGTCTTGGCAACTTTGTCCGCTAACAGCGGGACGATCTGCATGGCCTCCTGGTGACGAGCTTTTGACAACAGCCGCCGGGCGACCGCGACGAGTACACGGTCACGCATCTCCCGGTTGGCAATGTTTGTGGCTGCCTGTTGGGCGACCAGCAACTCGCCATTGGCTAACCATCCGAAGGCCGCTTTCGCGTAAAGCTCGTCGCGCTCGCTCGGCTCTGCGCTCTTGCGCGCAGCCTGCTCAATGGCGTCAGGCTGAATCGGTGGCGTCGCACGGACATCGCCGGCAGGGCCGGAAGTCTGTTCAGTTCCCAACACCGCGAGCCGTGGCCGTATCTGCGCGGCGCGTGCGGGCAGATAGCGCGGCAATAGCTCCAGAAGATACTTGCCGGTGCAGTAGAGATGAAAGGACGAATCCGTGGCGTCCCGACGAAGCGATTCGACCTGACCAACTCCGTCACTGCTCATTATCAGATCGCAGGCGAGATTGAGAAACCTGACGACGGCGGCTCGTGTCGGACGATCTTTGTCTTGCGATCCGACCGCTGACATCAAATATAGACTGAGCGTGTGTGCATCATTGGGCGAGACGCGGCGGCTGCGTTGCAGATAATCCACAGCGTCGGAGAAGAGTCTGTCGGCGAGCGCCGGGTCGCGCTCGTCAAGGCGCATCAGCAGGCGGTCAAAGTAGGGCGAGATGCCGATTGCGAGGCTCATCCTGGCGAGCCCCAGGGCGCGCTCTTTGTCCACTTCAGCCATGTGCATGGCGACGTTCACCAGCAGTTCGCGGCTCTCGGCCTCAAGCCGGCCCTGAACCGCGGCCCACGGCGGCAAGCCTTCGGACGGCGTGCGGCGCACGACCTCATTGCTGACAGTGGCGGAGGGGAGAACAAATGAGCGGGCCAGTGTATCGGCCATCTCCGGGTCATAGATGACAATATGGTCGAGGAACTCAACTCTCAGTTGTTGCCTTCGGGCCGCGTCAAACGCAGAAGCCGGCTGGAAATCAATCGGCGAGCGCAGCAGCGGCTGAAAGGCCCGCCGAAAGATGGCGCGAGCCTGTTCGCGGTCATAGGGCAAGAGCAGCAGGCCCGCCCACGCTTGAGCGCGCGCGGCGACGACGACGTCTGACGAGAGCTGTGCCTGGTCGGCCATCTCGACGATCAATTTCATTACTTGATCTTCATGGCGGCTGGATGCGGCAGGCGGATTGGGCGAAGCATTGGGCGAGCTCGCACCCATAACCGCCATGAAGAAGATCAACGAAATCAACTGAACGCTGCGCCAGGCGCGGGCAATATGCCGACGGAAAGCCGTACCGGTCGTTTGTATTAAGGGAATGGTCATCGGTCACCTCCTCGTTCCTTCGCCCTATCAGTCGGTGCCTGCTCCCTCAACTCCGATAGCCGCGCCGGTCGTCCTGGCCGCGCTCGGCCTGCCGGTCAGCGCCGGCGACCGCCACCGCCGCGGAAGCCGCCTCCGCCACCGCGGAAGCCACCGCCGCCTCTGGAAAAGCCGCCGCCGCTGAAGCCGCGATAGCTCCCGACGTTGCCGCCGCGGTTTTTGTACTGCTTGAAGTCGCTCGTGCGTTTGGAGCCTTCGAGACGGGCGGCGCGGTCGCCTTCAAGCTGTTTGTAGGTCGAGCGGTCCAGCTTTGCCTTGTCGCCGCGGTCCTTCAAACTGCCTTGTTCGGGCCTCTGGACCTGATCCCAACTGCCGTTCTCCCACTTGCTCCAGTTGCCGCTGTCGTCGCGGCGATAGACGTTGCCGTCCCGCCCGGCGTAGACGTTATCCTCGCCTTTGCCGACAAAGCCGCTGCCGTCTTCGCCCTTGCGACGGATCATCGCGCCATTTTCGGTGCGAGTGGCGCGGGTCGTGTTCCCTGTGCGGTCGCTGGTGTAGCGTTTGGTTTGCGCCCACTGATCGCCACGTTTCACGTTGGTCGAACCCCAACTGCCGTAGACGCCCGATCCCTGGCGCGTAGAGGCAAAGCTGCCTGTGCGCGGATTCCAAACTTGCGCCGCGCCACGCGCCCCATTCGGCCCCCAGGCCATCGCTCCGCGCGCATAAGTGCCGGTCGAAGGGTTGTAGCGCGCGCCGAATCCGACGCCGCCATATGGGCCATAGATTCTTCCGGCGCTGCCATAAAAGCCTGTCAGCGGGTTATACCAGGAGCCGTAGCCGTAGGTCCGCAGCGGCGGGTAATAGATGGGGTAACCGCCACCATAGCCATAGTACGGGTCGTAGTACCAGCCAGAGCCCCACCACTCGCAGCCCCATGCCGTCATCATCCCCCAGTAGCCAGCCATCGCGGCGTACTCTACCCACTCGTCGTCCTTGTCCTCGTCCTTGACGGTGACGTAGGTGACATTATGCGAGGGGGAGCTGACCGGAATCTCATAGATATCGCCGGGCACAGAGCTTGCCACCGCCCATGCGCCTTTCGGACTGCTGCCCAGAAACCAGATGCCGTCGAAGCACATGTAATACATGTCGCCGACCTTGATGATCTCCTTGTCGCTGTTGATGGCGCGGGCGAGCGAAGTTGATTCGATGGGCTTGAACTGCGGCTCGCCGTCGTAGATCACCTCCGGGGCCTTTAGCTCATTCTTATTGACGCGGGCGGTCTGCGGCACTTGCGCGAGTATGACGGCCTCGGCGGCCTGTCTGGTGCCGGGGACTGAGGCCAGCACACGCGAGCGCGGGTGTTCGAGCGGGATCATCTTGAAATCGGGCGGCAGATTCGGCGTCGCAAAAGTCCATGGCCCCGTGAAATCAGGCGCCGTGAACCACCGGCCCGCCACCAGGTAGTAGACAGGGCCATTCTCACCGAGGCGAAAGAGATCGCTTTCGGTATTGCTCACCCACATCAGTTTCGTGCCGGCTCCAGAGACCAGAAAGTATTTCGGCTCGCCCTGAAGCGCGATCAACTCGGCGGGCTGCGAGCTGACGAAGACCGTCGGCACAGGCCCCGCGTGCTTGCCCTTCAGGGTGTTGCGCACCTCTGTCCAGTTTTCTTCATTCGGCAGTTTCTTGAAGCTCGAAGGCAGCTTGTCAGCAGCCGTCCACGGCCCTTTAATGTCGGAGGCTTGCAGCCAAGTCGCCCCATCGCGCAGGTAAAAAGTGCCGGTCGGCCCGTATTGGAAGAGGTCCCAGTTGGTGTTGACGGCGAATTTCAAATCGTTCTCTCGGATGGGGCTCCAGATGGGATCGCCATCGATATTCAAGAGGATGGCGGGCGTCTTGCTAAAGAAGACCGTCGGCGGGTCGGCTTTGATACCGGGAACGTCCTTCGGGATGATCCGGCTCTTGTCGAGCGCCGCCAGCACGCGATCCAGCGCAATCACACGGTCATAGCCGGGGATGGTCTTCTCGACCTCCGAGACGATCTCGCGCGTCTGCTCTTTCGCGAGCGACTGGAAATTTGCCTCGGTGATCTTGAGCACGGAGAAATTGACGAGGCGGTCCGTCAACGAAACTTGCGTGTCAGCCTCGATCTTGAGAGTGCCGCGCGCCGGCTTTTCGACATCGCCGGTCGGCATGTACGAGACCGCCGCATAAGCGACCATGTGCTTCTGGTCGTCCCAGCTCGCGGCCTGCGGCTGGTAGATCGTGAAGCTGGCGCCGCTCGGCGCTTTGTAGCTCCGCGGCCAGGGTTTTTCAACCTGCTGCTGTATGGGCGCGGCGGCAGCCTGTGGCGCAGGGGATGCAGCCGGCGTGGACGGCTGCTGCGCGAAGCCCGGGAGCGTGGGAAAGACGCTGATGAGGCTAACGACCACAAAGGAAATCCATACTCGTTTCATAGCAATCTCGCTTTCCTTGCCCTATCGCCAGTGGGTTGAAACCCTGGCTCGCCTTCGTCAACGACAGGCCGCAAGAACACAGGAATTGAAAGAACCGCCTCGCCATTGGACGGATTGCCGGGTCCAGATGCCGGCAATCCGCCCGGCCCCTGCGGAATCTACTTGCGCCGCGTAACGCCCATAACCTTGGAGGGAAAACTCCCGAAGTTTTCCAGCTCCAGTCGGAGCTGCTCGGTCTTTTTGTCGGCCTCGATTTTGACCTGGGCCAGCCCGATGAAGGTGCCGGTGCCGCGCCCCTTCTCGTCGAAATAGATTTCGATGATAGAGAAGGGATAGTCCAGTGATCGATTGCCGCTGCGAATTTCCCAAAAATTCTGCCAGCGCTCGAAGGCGGCGATGATGCGGCGTTTGCCATTGACTTGAGCCTCGCGGACGACGAGCAGGTCGCGGCGCGTCTGTCCGGTCGCGGCGATGAAGCCGAGGTTGTTCTTGTGAACAGCTTTCATGAAGTCGTCCTGGCCTTCGCGGGCGAGGACGTTAAGATACTTTCCCGCCTCCTCGTCATTCGTCCGCGCAGTCAGCGTCAGCGTAAAGCCGATGGTTACCATCCTGCCGTTCGTGTTGATGATCGTTCCCGTATAGACTTCCTTGGGATAGCCCTCTTCATTATTCCTCGTCATCTTCTCTTGCGCCGCCGCCGACACCGACAACAGCGAACCGCAGATCAGCAAGAGGAGCGAACTAACCATTCGTTTCATCGCAAGCCTCACTTTCCAAACAGGTCGTCAAACAAGCGTCGGGCTACTGATTGTTGCCTCGCGCCACATGCCTAAATAAGTCTGCTCCACAGTTATTATATGGAGCCTCGAAGCGAGCCAGTAACTGTCAGTATTGACAGGAAGTGTGCAAGAAACCGCGGTGAGGTTTGCGGCGCAGGCTTTCCCTCTGAATGCCTGTTCGTTCTTTCGGCTGCGGTCAGGCGCAGTTGCGGTGGGTCAAGAAAAACGTAGCGGGTTGCTAATAGAGGCTTCCCCTGCGCGAGGTCTTCGCTTCTGGCCAGCGTGCCGGTCGTCGCCGCAATCACCGCGTTAGCGATGGTGCCGCTCAACGCAATGAAGGCCGCTTCGACGATCAGCGGATAACTCACAGCCCGCGTGCTGCTGTAGAACGCCGTGCCGTTCTTGTAATACTTCACCACTCCCCCTTCGATGCTGATGCGGAAGACATCGCCGGTCGTATAAGGCATCTCCCACTTGTAGACGTTGGCTTCGCGCACTTCAGCGATCCCATAATCCGTCAGCTTGATCGCGAAATCTATACCCGCGTAATCCGGCACCGCCGGGTTGCGCGCCAGTCCGCAGAAGCGCAGCTTGTTGGTCTCCTGCGCGGTGAATTGCAAGTAGCCATCACCTGAGGCGAGCCCTTGCTGCGAGCGCCCGCCGGCGTCCGCCGAATCATCGCGCCCGCCGTTTTTCTGCAAGCTGTTGCCGCTGGCCGTGCAGTTGACCATGCCGGTCCAGACGACATTCTGTGGCGTGCCGCCTCCGCCTCCTCCGCCGCCACCACCGCCGCTCCCGCTACCGGCGGTCGCGCTCG
>JBJMGU010000229.1:0-5062 GCA_045807765.1 Blastocatellia bacterium | reverse complement strand
TGGCAAAAGATAACCCGGGGCAGAAACGAAAAGTAGCGCAAGCCACAAAGCCTGCGCTACCGCACTGCGCTTTTCATTCGACCGCCCGGCGGCGACATTAACCGCGGTCGGCGCGCTCCGCTTGCCGGTAGAACGCGCCGATCAGCGACAAGAGCGCCGCCACGTACAACCAGACCAGCAGTGAAATGATCGTCATTCAGTTCGGGCTATTCCGTCTTTCGCTCGATTTCAGCCGGCGGCTGAATCGGCTCGGCGGGGACGCTCTTGGCGGGCGATTTCGCCGATGCCGCGGCGGCTGCCGCGCGCTCGCCACGCGTGTCGCGCTCGCGGATACGCGCCGCTTTGCCGCGCAGCTTGCGCAGGTAGTAGAGCTTGGCGCGGCGCACGCGGCCACGGCGCACCAGATCGATATGATCGATCACCGTCGCATGAAGCGGGAAGATGCGCTCGACGCCGACGCCGAAACTGGTCTTGCGCACAGTGATCGTCTCGCGCACGCCCGAATGCTTGCGGGCGATGACGACGCCTTCAAAGGCTTGCAGGCGCTCTTTGTCGCCTTCCTTGATCTTGACGTGGACGCGAATCGTATCGCCCGGCTGAAACGCCGGGATACCCTCGCGAAGCTGGCGGTCTTCGACCGCTTGCACAACTTGATTCATGACACTTACCTCTCGCTGCTTAATCTCAAGGTCCAGACAGCGGCCTAAAAATTTCGGCCAGTCGCTGAACCGTCACGGTTTGTCCATCTCTCGCAGAATCTCTGCGAGCAAGCGCCGCTCGTCTTCACTGAGGGCGCGACGTTCGAGCAAATCGGGGCGGCTACTGAGCGTCTTTTCCATCGCCTTGCGTCGCCGCCATTTTTCAATCTCGCCGTGGTGGCCGCCGACCAGCACATCCGGCACTTTCAAGCCTCGGTACTCGGCAGGCCGCGTGTAATGCGGATAATCGAGCAAGCCGTCGGCGAATGATTCGCGCTCGGCGGATTCATTACAACCAAGCGCGCCGGGAATCAATCGCGTTACCGCATCCACGATCACCATCGCTGGAATCTCGCCGCCCGACAGCACGTAATCGCCGATAGAAATTTCGTCATCGGCCAGTTGTTCGACGACGCGCTCGTCCACGCCTTCGTAGCGCCCGCAGATCAACACCACTTGCTTACGACCGGCTAACTCTTCGACGACCGGCTGCGTCAACAATCGCCCCTGCGGCGACAGCATCACAACCGTTGCATCACTGGCCGCGTGCGTAACGGCTTCGATAGCGCGGAACAAAGGTTCGGGCTTCATCACCATCCCGGCGCCGCCGCCGAACGGACGGTCATCCACCTGACGGTGGCGATCAAACGTGTAATCGCGCAGGTCGTGCAGGTTGATCTCAATCAAACCGGCTTCGACCGCGCGGCGAATGATTCCGAATTCAAAGACCCCGCGGAAAATCTCCGGGAAAATCGTGACGATGTCGAACCGCATTTCGCAATCTACAATTCCAGCAGTCCGGCTGGCGGGTTGATCGTGATGCGGCGGGCCGCCGTATCAACCTCTGTGCAAATCTCGTCGGCGAACGGGATCAAATGCTCGCGCTGGTCGTCGCCTTCAACCACCAGCAGGTCTGTGCCGCCTGTGCGCATCAACCGCACGACACGGCCCACCATCTCTCCTGCAAGCGTCACCACCGTCGCGCCGATTAAGTCGTATTCATAGAACTCGTCGGCTTCGAGTTCGAGCGCCTCGGCCTCGGAAATCACCAGTCGCCCGCCAACTAGCCGTTCAGCGGCGGTCATCGTGTCATAGCCCGCGAATTTCAAGATCACGCGCCCCTTATGGAACCAGTGAGCTTCGAGCGTCAAGCGCAAGCGCGTCTCGTCGGGCATCCAGAGGGTGACGCGCTCAAGCTGCTCGAAGCGTTCGGGGAAATCGGTCTCGATGTTGCAGGCGACTTCGCCGCGGATGCCGCGCGCTTTGATGACGCGGGCGATGACCACATCTTCAACCGGCGATGACTTTCGGCTCTCTTCGCTCACCTACTCAACAATCTCAAGCACAAACCGCTTGCGCAACTTCATGCCGGCGGCGCGCAGCAGCGTCCGCATGGCGCGCGCCGTGCGTCCTTGCTTGCCGATCACTTTGCCGAGATCGCCGGGCGCGACTTTCAATTCGAGCACGGTCGCCTGATCGCCATCGATTTCGCGCACCGTCACCTCATCAGGAGCATCGACGAGCGCTTTGGCAATCGTCTCGATGACTTCCTTTAATGAACTGTCGTCCATCCGTCACCTCCTTCGGAGCGTGTCATGAGAAGGAAGGACGCGCGGCGCGGCCAGGGCGAATTCCCTCAGACAACCGATGGCGCGCGTGTGCGTTCGGCTAGGCTTCGGCGCTTGCGTCGCTCGCGGCTTTGCCGGCGCGCTTGATGAGACTGCGCACCGTTTCGGTCGGCTGCGCGCCGCGTTCTATCCAGTAAGTCACCCGTTCCTGATTGAGCTTGAAACCCGCTGGATTGCGTGGGTCGTGATAGCCCACGGCCTCGATGTAGCGGCCATCCCGTTTCGACCGCTTCTCGGTCACGACAATACGATAAAAGGGCTTCTTCTTCGCCCCCATTCTAGTCAACCTGATCGCTAACAAAATGCACCTCCATACTGACAGCCAGCGGCGTGAACTGCATTCATGCGCCGCTCGAATTCAACGCCTTCGGGAAAAGCCGAAGGAAAAATCGCCTGATGAACAACTCGCCCGGATGAAGTTAAGGTATTAAGGCGCCCGGCCTGCCGGCTCATTATACCCAAAAACCACCCTCAATGTTTCTTTTTCTTCTTGCGCCGCTTGGTCGCTTTGCGGCGATTGCCGGCGCCAAAACCCGGCAACCCGCCGCCCATTAGCCCGCCCGCCAGTTTGCCGCCGAGCCCGCCCATCATGCCGCCCAGACCACCCGCCGTCATCATGCGCATCATCTTGCGCATCTCTGTGTACTCGTTGATCATCTGGTTGACTTCCTGGACGCTGGAGCCGCTGCCACGGGCAATGCGCTTGCGCCGCGAGGCGTTCAGGATCGCATGATTGCGCCGCTCTTCCGGCGTCATCGAATTGATGATGGCTTCGGTGAGCTTAAGCTTGCCTTCCATCTCCGCCGTCTGCTCGGGCGTCATGCGCATGCCGCCGAGCATCCCCGCCGGCAGCATATCGAGCAGTTTGTCGAGCGAGCCGAGACGCTTCATCTGGCGGAGCTGATCGCGGAAATCTTCGAGCGAGAACTTGTCCCGCGCCAGCTTCTCTTGCAGCTCAAGCGCCTTCTGCTCGTCCACCTCGGACTGTACCTTCTCGATCAGCGACAGTACGTCGCCCATGCCGAGGATGCGCTGCGCGATGCGGTCGGGGTAGAACTGCTCGATGGCGTCATACTTTTCGCCGACGCCGACGAACTTGATGGGCTGCCCCGTCACCTCTTTGATCGATAGCGCCGCGCCGCCGCGCGTGTCGCCATCCATCTTCGTCAGAACGACGCCCGTAAGCCCCACCTGTTCATGAAACTGTTGCGCCGAGCGCACGGCATCCTGACCGGTCATGGCGTCGGCAACGAAAAGAATCTCGACCGGCGTGGTCTCCTGCTTGATCTGTTGCAGCTCGATCATCAACTCTTCGTCAACGTGCAAGCGGCCCGCGGTGTCAATCAGCAGCGTGTCGTAACCTGTAAGCTGACATTCGCGCAAAGCGCGACGAACCAACTCAAGCGGTTCATTGGCGTCCGCCGCTTCGAGAACCGGCTGTTGAATAGCTTGGCCGATGATCGAAAGCTGCTGGCGGGCGGCGGGCCGATAAACGTCCACCGAGAGCAGAAGCGGCCGGCGGTTCTGTTTTTCGGCGAGGAACTTGGCGATCTTGCCGGTGGTCGTCGTCTTGCCGGAGCCTTGCAGGCCGACGATCATCACAACGTTCGGCGTGCGCTTGGTAAATAGCAACTGCGTCGAAGTGCCACCAAGCATCTCGACCATCTCGTCGTAAACGACTTTGACGACCTGCTGCGCCGGCGACAGTGATCCCATGACCTCCTGCCCCAGCGCTTTCTCCCTGACGCGGTCAATGAAGGTCTTGACGACCTTGAAGTTGACGTCGGCTTCGAGTAGGGCAATGCGAATCTCACGCATCGCCGCTTCGATGTGCGCCTCGGTGAGTCGACCCTGACCGCGCAGGTCTTTGAGGATTTTTCTGAGTTTTTCCGAAAGTGCCTCGAACATAGTCTACTACCAGCCTAAAGACGGAAACTAATAAGGTATATGCCTACGGCGTTTCTGTCAAGCTTGGCGTCAAACTCGCCTGATGTTATATCACTTACAAAACGCCGGGTTCCACCCCTGACACGACAAAGAAAAAGGAGGGCCGCACATTGTGCGGCCCTCCTCAAGCTGGTTAAGTAAGGCAGGTGGCACGTGCCGCCTGCCTTACTTACAGGTTAGAGCTACTGGCACTTCTCGGTCACAATCAGGGCGTTCGAAGCCGGTTTCCCGGGGTTCGTCACGATGATCTGAGCGTTGCCGTTCAGCGCACCGCAGAGGCCCTTCTTGAGCACGAGCGTGCTGAAGGTGTTCGAGCCAGTCTCAACACCCTTGCGTTTGATCTTCTTGGGCGACACACCGCCGACCGACACAGTCGCATTCTCGTCGATATTGCTACCGTGAACGGTGATGGAATTCGTCGTCGGATCAAACTCATAGGACGTCAGGACTGCCGCACCGGTTTGCGGAGCAGTGGTCGAGTTGCAGGTGAAGGTGACCTGTATGCCTTGCTCATTGCCAAGCGTACAGCCCGCCGGCTCACCCGTGATCGCCGCCGTCCGGTTCCGGCTCACTCCGCCCGGTCCTTGCACGAAGATCAAGAACGTCTTCCCGGCATTCGCACTGCCGAAGTTGAAGAACGCATCGATCAGGTTCGCGTTGATCACCACAAACGGTGCCGCATTGATCCGGTTCGCCGTGTTCCCGCGCTCTAACGCGAACACACTCGTCACCGTGTTGACCACCGGCCCATTGGCGCTCGGCGTCGTGAAGGTGAAGCAAGCTCCCGTG
>JBJMGU010000228.1:0-20376 GCA_045807765.1 Blastocatellia bacterium | reverse complement strand
GGTGTGCGATGTTGCGCTCCGAGCGCAGGATGCCGCCGATCTGACCTTCGTCGTTGAACCACAGCTCGGCTTCGGGCAGGTCAAAATCAATCGCCCCACGCGCCTCGCGCTGCTCGATGAGCAGGAGCGTGAGCTGGTGCATTCTGAGGATCATATCGCGGATGTGAGCGTAGCGCTGCGCGGTTTCGCCTTCGGGATGGGTGATGATCTCGTTGACCTGCGTATAGGTCATGCGCTCGCGGCTGTGAATGACGCTTGGCGCAAGTTTGTAATCTACGACACGCCCGCGCGCGTCCAGCTCGATGAGTGCCGACATCGTCAGGCGATCCACTCGCGGATTGAGCGAGCAGATGCCGTTCGACAATCGTTCGGGCAACATCGGAATGGCGCGCTCAGGAAAATAGACCGACGTGCCGTGCCGAAACGCTTCTTCGTCGAGCGCGCTCGCTTCGCGCACGTAATGGCTGACGTCGGCGATGTGGACGCCGAGCCGCGCCCGCCCGTTCGGCAAGCGCTCTAAAGACACCGCGTCATCAAAATCTTTGGCGGTCTCGCCGTCAATCGTGATCGTCAGCCAGTCACGCAGGTCAACGCGCCCTGTGAGGTTTTCATTACTAATGCTTTCCGGTATGGCTTCGGCTTGGGCGAGCGCCGCTTCCGAAAAGACATGCGGCAAGCGATGTTTGCGAATGATGATCTCGATATCGATGCCGGGCGTCTCGGGCGGGCCGAGAACCTCGACGACGCGGCCCCAGGGCGGGCGACCAGCAATGGGCGGGCGGGTGATCTCGACGTTAACGATATCACCATCGCGTGCGCCCCTGGCGTCAGCGGGCCCAACGCTCACTTCATGGAGAAAGCGCTCGTCAATCGGGGAAACGAAACTCTCCGTCGGGAGCTTGATAAAGCGGCCAACAACCGTCGGCGCCGTGCCGCGCAAGACGGCTTCGATGCGGCCTTCGCGTCCGCGCGCGGTCTGTGCCGTGACGCGGGCGATGACCGTATCGCCGTGCAGCGCCGCGCCCATCTGGCGCTCACCGATGAAGAGGTCGCCGCGCTGCCGCTCGCGCTCATCTTCGGGCACGACGAAAGCATGGCCAGAGCGCGTGCCGCGCAGCGTGCCGATCAACATGCCTTCGAGCGACTTGCGCCAGTAGCGATGATTCTTCGTCGCCGCCAGGCCGGTGCGCGCGAACTCTTTCAAATACTCGCGCAGCCGCGCCGTTTGGGTTTCGCTTAAGCCGAGGGCTTCGCCCAGGCGATCTACGGTGACGGCGCGCTCGCGTGATTTCGGCAGCGCCTTCAGGACTCGTTGCGGTGAAAGATCCATACTGATTTTCGATTTTGAATTTTAGATTTTAGATTGTCAAAGCATCGCGTCGAATTAAGTGAGGTTGCGCTCTGCCAATCCAAAATCCAAAATCCAAAATCAAATTGACACGATTTGCGCCGGCTCGGTAGACTATTCTTGCTTCGATTGAATGGCAATCGCCCATCATGCGGATGTGGCGGAATGGCAGACGCGCAGCGCTCAGGACGCTGTGGGAGCAATCCCATGGAGGTTCAAGTCCTCTCATCCGCATCCCTTCTCCTCCATGCAGGACTCTGACTTTTACTGGTTATGTGGTCTCCTTGAAGGTGAAGGCTCCTTTATGAAAGGCCCGCCTTCTTGTCCGCAGTATCCGGTCATATCAATCACCAGCACAGACGAAGATGTAATTCAGCGGGTGAGTCGATTGCTTGCCGTAGCTTATTGCTCTGTGCGGAAGCGCAGAGAGCATTGGAAACAATCGTATTGCCTGCGGTTGCATGGAAGAAGAGCCGTAGAGTTAATGCTTCAGATGCGTCCGCATATGAGTAAACGCCGACAGGAACAGATCGATATCGCGGTGGCTTCCTATGAGAAACGTCCAGACCGCGGGCCGAGCAAATTAACGGATGATCAAGTCAGGCAAATAAGACAACTGCTGCGAGACGGACATAACATGCGCGATCTTGCGGTCATGTTTCATACTTCCTATACCTGCATCAATCGCATCAAGAACCAGTATACCTTTACCGATTTAATTTGACTGGAAGGGACTGCTTGCACGGCCATGCCACTCATGCAGGTTCACTGTTTCAGATTCGCAGGCGCGTCGTGATGTCAAGAAATTCCAGCTCGCGCGCTGTGCCGCGCGCCCGCCCGCGCCGGTGCTTGATCTGAAAGGAAACCACCGTCGCGCCATCAATGCGCAGGCCGAACTCCGACGCGATGGGGTTGCTGCGCGGGTGCGACGGCAAGAACGTGATGCGCTCCGGCGTCAGGCGCTCGATGTCTATGCGGTCGAGCAGTGATTCCCATTTCACCTCGCCGGTCGTGCGGTCAAAGATAATCACCCGGCTATCATCCTTGCCGTGCTTGAAGTAGCGCAACTGGCGCAGCAAATACTTCAGCGCTTCCATGTCGCCGACGCGCGCCCGGCTGAAGTCGGTCGGCTCGCAGTCGGTGAGTTTCAGTTTATGAATCAAGACCTGCGCCACCAGCCGCGCGACGTTCAAGTAATGTGACTTCAGCTCCGCAAGCGATTGGTAGCCGAGATCATGAATCATCTGATCAAGCTCAGGCGGCGTGACGCGGAAGTAACGCGCCGCCCACTTGGCGCTGATGTCGGGCGTCTGGCCTTCGGCGACTGCGACCTTATGCGACTTGTCGGTTTTAACAGAGACCGGCAGGGGCGCGCGTCCCGCGAACTCAAGCCGCAGATCGCCCGCATGTGCATCGGCATAGTCGCGTGGGGTGTGGCGCACGCCAATGAGCCGGGCCGGCGCGGCAAGCCCAAGTAGTTCTGCGGCACCATGCCGCGCCGCCGTTTCGATGTGGCTGATCTCCTGTTGAAACAGGGTGCGGTGCGCGTCCGATTCGGGCAGGCGGCGGATCGCCTCGCGCATCTTGGCGCGGCTCGGCGCGGCGTCGAACGGCGGCTGTGAGAGGTGCGCTTGGGCGATCAGCTCGTTGGCAAGAGAGATTTCTGCGAACGTCCCAAGACCATCGTGAAAAGCGCCTTCGATGGTATCAAAGTCTGCTTTCTGGGTCGCCGCCGCCGCCTGGGTTGTTTGAAGCGCCGGCAGCGCGGCGACATGAATGAGCGGTAAGCAGGCCAGTAACACGGTCGCCAGGAAACGCCTTCGCTTCGTGTGAGGACGCAAAGATTTTAGGCGCGCGCAAAGCGTTTCAAGCGTGATGGACGCGGCCTGTCGCGGTATTCTTTTGACTGCGCGGGCCGGGGTTGCTAATCTTAATATTTCCTTATGCTGCATATTTTGCACCCATCTGAAAACCTTTTGCCTGTGCCAGGAGTCTTATCATTCGTACAGCCGGTTCGTCGGAGGAAAAATTCATGAAGCGCGCCTGCGCCGTATTCGTCGTTATTGCTTTATTATCGCTCGCTGCTGTGTCGAGCGGGAAAACCACGCCGCCCGCCAAGAGCTTCACCCTTGACGACCTGATCACGATGCGGCGCGTCGGCGACCCGCAGATTTCGCCCGACGGGCGCATGATCGCCTATACCATTGCCGACACCGACAAAGCCGCCAACCGACGCACGACGCAAATCTACTTGATCCCGATTGATGGCGGCGAGCCGCGCCAGCTTACCAATGAAAAAACTTCATCAAGCGCGCCGCGCTGGTCGCCCGATGGCCGCCGGCTCGCCTTCGTGTCGGCGCGTGACGGCGAGGCGCAAATCTGGACAATGGACGTTGACAGCGGCGAAGTCAAAAAAATTACCAACGTCGCGCTCGGCGCGGCTGATCCCGCCTGGTCGCCCGATGGGCGCTTGATTGCCTTCACCTCCGAAGTCTATCCCGACTGCACGAGCGACGACTGCAACCGCCGTCGCGCCGAGGCCGCCGCCGCTAGCAAAGTTAAAGCGAAAGTCACAGAGCATCTGCTTTACCGTCACTGGACGGCGTGGAAAGAAGGCAAGCGCGATCACATATTCGTCGTCGCGACTGAAACCGGCGAGGCGCGCGACCTGACGCCCGGCGACTTTGACGCGCCGCCTTTCAGTCTTGGCGGCATGACCGATTACGCCTTCTCGCCCGACTCGAAAGAGCTGGCCTTCGCGCGCAACACCGACAAGGACGAGTCGCGATCTACGAACGGTGACCTCTTCATCGTGCCGGTCACGGGCGGCGAGGCGCGGCGGATTACCAGTGACAATCCGGCCAACGACCTGTCGCCGCGCTATTCACCTGATGGCCGCTACATCGCTTATCGAGCGCAGGCCAAGCCCGGCTTTGAGGCCGACCGCTGGCGCTTGATGCTCTATGATCGCAAGACCGGCATGAGCCACTCGTTGACCGAATCGCTTGATGCCAGCGTCGAGAGCTTTACGTTTGCGCCGACCGGCGGTCGTCTGCTCGCGGTCGTCGCCGAGCGCGCCCGCCAGCCGATCTATGAAATCTCGCTCGAAGGCGCGCCGCTGCGCCGGCTGGTGAGCGACGGCTTCAACGACGACGTGCAAGTGAGCGCCGACGGGCGCAGCATGGTCTTCACGCGCCAGAGCCTGACGCGCGCCGTCGAAGTCTATCGCGCCAGCGCCACAGGCGGCGTGGTCAATCAGGTCACGCGCGGCGGCGACGCGGCCTTCGCGCAGTACGGCTTCAAGGCGGCGGAAGAGCTTACGTGGGACGGCGCCGGCGGTGCCAAGGTGCAGGGCTGGCTGGTGAAGCCGGCGAACTTTTCGGCAGCCCGCAAATACCCGATGGTCGTGCTGATTCATGGCGGGCCGCAGGGCGCATGGAACGATTCGTGGAGCTATCGCTGGAACCCGCAGGTCTTTGCGGCTGCCGGCTATGTGGTCTTCATGCCGAACCCGCGCGGCTCGACCAGCTTCGGCCAGCGCTTCACCGACGAGATTTCGGGCGACTGGGGAGGCCGTGTCTACACAGACATCATGAACGGTGTGGCCTATGTCGCGACGCGGCCCTTCGTTGACCGCGAGCGCATCGGCGCGGCGGGCGGCAGCTATGGCGGTTACATGGTCAACTGGATCGCCGGCCATAACGATGATGCGCGCGTCAAATTCAAAGCGCTGGTGTCGCACGCCGGTCTGTTCAACTTGATGAGCATGTATGGCGCGACTGAAGAACTGTGGTTTCCCGAATGGGAGTTCAAGGGCACGCCGTGGACGAACCCGCAGCTCTACCTGAAATGGTCGCCGCACATGTCTGTGAAGAATTTCAGCACGCCGACGCTGGTGATTGCCGGTGAGATGGATTATCGCGTGCCGGTCACCGAAGGCTTGCAGATGTTCACCGCTTTGCAGCGGCAGGGGGTTGAATCGAAGCTACTCTATTATCCCGACGAGGGCCACTGGGTATTGAAGCCGCAGAATTCCGAGCTATGGTACACGACGGTGCTCGACTGGTTCGAGCGCTACCTGGTGAAGCCGAAAGCGCAGCCCTGATGCGGCGGCCATGATGCGGCGACCATTTATTATTTGCCTTCAAGGTCGCTGACGCCATGTTCAAGGCCGGTCACGCGCTGACTGGTCTGCACGGCGAGCTGCGCTACCTCTTCGGTGAGCCGGCGCGTGACTTCGTTTGCCAGGATAAGCTTATCGAACCCGTAGTGCATCTCTTCGCGCATCGCCTCGACATTAGCTGTCAGCTTCTCGAACCCCTCGCGCATCTCTTCGTGTATTGCCTCGACAATGGCCGTCAGCTTGTCGATATTTTCAGCTTGCTGTCTCTGCACTTCCTTGAGCCCGCTGATATCGGCGCTGAATTGCGCATGATGATTGAGCAGAAACTCAATGGCGCGCTCCATCTCTTCGTTCGTCATTCGGCGTTGTCCTCCAATGCGACGTCTTCACCTTCTGTCGCGCCTGGCTATGGGGATCATTCTACAACAGAACGCTGGATTAAAGCGCGAATTTCGCCCGCCGCGCTGAAGGCTTACGGCGCGATTTACCCAACGCATTGCTAAAATACCCCACGCGCCATTCACTCTGTCCCGCGCTCTCTGTGCTCGCAGACGCATGGCGAACGCCCGTATGGGCACACTCCTTGCTCAATCAACTCTTCATGCACAATCAAACAGAGTCTGTCATCAACATGCTTAGATTGAGCACAAGCAAGAAAGGAGAGTGAATATGGCAGTACAGCAAACACGGCGGGCGCTCGCGCCAAATCAAGAGGCGCAGACATTGCAAGGCCAGGACGTGCGGCAGCGCGACCGGCATTATCTCCACTTACAGCGGCTGCAAGCCTCCAACGCCGCGCCCGAAGAGCGGCTGGCCAGCTTCCTCGGCTGGTTCAGTATCGGCCTCGGTCTCGCCGAGGTGCTCGCGCCCAAAGCGCTGGGCAAACTGATCGGCGCGAAAGGCAAGCACACCGGCTTCATTCGCTTCGCGTGCGGCCTGCGCGAGATCACTGCCGGCATTGGCATTCTCACGCAACGCAAGCCCGCCGCCTGGATATGGGCGCGGGTGGCCGGCGATGCCATGGATCTGGCGGCGCTCGATGCGGCGCTGATGTCGAGCGGCACCGACAAGCTCAAGCTCTCGGCGGCGATGGCCTCGGTCATCGGCGTGACGGCGCTCGATCTCTACACCGCGCAGCGGCTCAGCACCGTGCGCGGCCCGCACGGCGCCGTCATGGTCGTCAATACCGTAACCATTAACTGCGCGCCCGAAGAGGTCTACCGTTTCTGGCGCGACTTCCAGAATCTGCCTCGCTTCATGAGCCATCTTGAATCCGTGCAGGTGTCCGACCAAAAACGTTCACACTGGGTAGCGAAAGCGCCCGCCGGCACGACCGTCGAATGGGATGCCGAGATCATCGAAGACCGCCCGAATCAGTTGATCGCCTGGCGCTCGCTCGAAGGCGCAGACGTGGATAACACCGGCACGGTGCGCTTTGACCGCGCGCCCGGCGACCGCGGCACCGAAGTCCGCGTCGAGGTCGAATACAATCCGCCCGCCGGCGCTTTAGGGGCGGCTGTCGCCCGCCTGTTCGGCGAAGCGCCGGAAGAGCAGATCAAAGGCGACCTGCGCCGGCTCAAACAGGTATTGGAGATCGGCGAGGTCGTCCATTCCGATTCGAGCATTCACGCCGGCCCGCACCCGGCGAAGCCGCCCGCCGATAACGCGACGTAGGGTGAAGCCGTATTGACAGCCGCCGGCTTACTAATCTGCGGCTGCGGTCATTCGTGAAAAGAAGAAAGGAGTAAACATGAGAGCGACTTGTTGGATGGGACCGAAGACGGTCGAAGTGCAGCAGGTGCCCGACCCGAAGATACTGAACCAGCGCGATTGTATTGTGAAGATCACCTCGACGGCCATCTGCGGCTCGGACCTGCACCTCTATAACAACTTCATTCCGGCGATGGAGCCGGGCGATGTTCTCGGCCACGAGTTCATGGGTGAAGTCGTCGAGGTCGGCAAAGAAGTGAAGAACTTGAAAGTCGGCGACCGCGTCGTCGTGCCCTTTCCAATCTCTTGCGGTCACTGTTGGCATTGTCAGCAGCAGATGTTTTCGCTCTGCGAGAACTCGAACCCGAATGCCTGGATGGCTGAAAAGCTGATGGGCCATTCGCCGGCGGGCATCTTCGGCTATTCGCACCTGACGGGTGGTTACGCCGGTGGCCAGGCCGAGTATGCGCGCGTGCCGTTCGCCGACGTTGGGCCGATTAAGATCGAGAACGGCTTCACGGACGAACAGGTCTTGTTCTTGTCAGACATCTATCCGACCGGCTACATGGGCGCGGAGATGTGCGACATTCGTCCGGGCGACGTGATTGCGGTCTGGGGCTGCGGCCCGGTTGGCCTGTTTGCGATGAAGAGCGCCTTCCTGCTCGGCGCGAGCCGCGTCATCGGCATCGACCGCTTTCCTTATCGCTTGCAGATGGCGCGCGAGAAGGTCGGCGCCGAGATCATCAACTACGAAGAAGTCAACGTGCTCGAAGCGCTCAAAGAGATGACGGGCGGGCGCGGGCCTGACGGCTGCATTGATGCCGTCGGCATGGAGTCGCACAAGCCGGGGCTGCTGTTCGCCTATGATCGAGTCAAGCAAGCGATGAAGCTCGAAAACGACCGCCCGCTGGCGTTGCGTGAAGCGATACTGGCCTGCGCCAATGGCCGCACAGTTTCGGTGATTGGTGTCTACAGCGGCTTTATCGATAAGTTCCCGATAGGCTCGTTGATGAACCGCTCGATTACGATCAAGAGCGGCCAGTGCCACGTGCAGCGTTACCTGAAGCCGCTGCTCAAGCGCATCGAAAACGGCGAGATCGATCCGAGCTTCGTCATCACCCATCGCATGAAGTTAGACGACGCGCCCAAAGGCTACGACATCTTTCTCAACAAGCAGGACGACTGCGTAAAGGTCGTGCTGAAGCCTTAAGCGCGCCGGCACGCCGTCCGACTGTGTCGGGGCCATAGCCGTTTAGCCACAACTCAACCTCAAGCGAGCGCGGGCGTCACTGGTACATACGTGCAGTGACATCCCGCGCTCATCTGTGTTAGTCTGCGATTGCTGACAAGCCGCTGTCCAGTGATAAGCAGTTGTGTCTTAATCAAACGCATAAATCTGGACACTGGAGATGGGCAATGGACAGCGCGCTTACGATTCACCGTTTGCACTTCGCCTTTACGATCACCTACCACTACCTCTTCCCGCAACTGACGATGGGGCTGGCGCCACTGATCGTTCTCTTCAAATCGCTCGCCCTGTGGAAAGGTGACGAGCGCTACAACCGGGCGGCGCGCTTCTGGGCGAAGGTCTTCGCCATTAACTTTCTCTTCGGGGTCATCACCGGCATTCCGATGGAGTTCCAGTTCGGCACCAACTGGGCAAAGTTCGCGCAGTATTCGGGCGGCGTCATCGCCACCAGCCTGGCGATGGAAGGCGTCTTTGCCTTCTTTCTGGAATCGTCATTCCTCGGCTTGTTCCTCTTCGGCGAAAAGCGCTTCGGGCAGCGCCTGCACTGGCTGGCCGCCTTCATGGTCTTGCTCGGCTCGTGGCTGTCGGGCTATTTTATCATCGTCACCGACGCCTGGATGCAGCGCCCTGTCGGTTACGAGATCGGCCCTGACGGCATGGCGCACCTCAACAGCTTCTGGGCGCTGTTAACCAACGAGTGGGCCTTCTGGCAGTACATTCATAACATGAGCGGCGCCGTCGTTACGGGAGCGTTTGTGATGGCGGCGGTCGGCGCGTTCTACCTGTTGTCGCAGCGACAGACGGAGTATGGCCGGTTGTTTCTCAAGATGGGCATCACTGCCGGCGTTGTCGCTTCAATCTTTCAATTGTTCCCTTCGGGCGACGGCCACGGCAAATTAATCGCCGAGCATCAGCCGGTAACGCTCGCGGCGATGGAAGGCCACTTTCACACCGAAGCCGGAGCGTCCATCGCGCTGATTGGCCAGCCGGACGTTGAGCGTCAGCAGCTCGACAATCCGATCCGCGTGCCGAAGATGCTCAGCTTCCTGACCTACCGCCGCTGGGAAGCGGTCGTCCCTGGGCTCAACGAATTCCCGCGCGATCAGTGGCCCGATAACATCCCGCTGCTTTATTACAGCTATCACATCATGGTCGGGCTGGGGACGATCTTCATTCTCATCATGGCGGTGTCGGCATTCCTGCTGTGGCGGCGGCGACTCTTTGACGCGCGCTGGATGCTGTGGATTCTGATGCTGAGTTTCCCGTTTCCTTACATCGCCAACACCGCCGGCTGGCTGACCGCCGAGCTGGGCCGTCAGCCGTGGGTGGTCTACGGACTGCTGCGCACCAATCAGGGCTTTTCGGCGAACGTCTCGGCGGGCAATGGGCTGTTCACGCTGCTCGGCTTCATGGGCATGTATCTGGTGCTGGGCATCCTGTTCCTGATGCTGATCTGGCGCGAGATCATGCACGGCCCCGATTTTCTAAGCCAGCAAGAGCAAGCAACGCCGGTGAGCGCCAAGGTGCTAACGGAAACAGCGGAATCATAAGCGAGGAGGTCGGCATAATGGAAACAGTCTGGTTCATTCTCGTCGCGCTGATGTTGACGGCTTACGTTGTGCTGGATGGGTTCGATCTCGGCGCAGGGATCATCAGCCCGGTTGTCGCCAGGGATCACACGGAGCGCCGCCTGGTGCTGCGCACCATCGGGCCGGTGTGGGACGGCAACGAAGTCTGGCTGCTGGCCACGGGCGGCGCGCTCTACTTCGCTTTCCCGCTGCTTTATGCGTCGAGCTTCAGCGGCTTCTACCTGCCCTTGATGATGGTCTTGTGGCTGTTGATGCTGCGCGGCGTCGGCGTCGAGCTGCGGTCGCATGTGAACGACCCGTTGCTCTGGTCGCTGTTCGATTTTCTGTTCGCCGCTGCAAGCCTGTTACTGGCCATCTTTTTCGGCGCCGCCATCGGCAATGTCATTCGCGGCGTACCGCTCGACAGCAGCGGTTACTTCTTCGAGCCGTTGTGGACGAACTTCAGAGCCGGCTCAAGTCCCGGCATTCTCGACTGGTACACGGTTCTGACTGGTGTGCTGGCGCTCGTCACGCTCGCCTTGCACGGCGCGCACTATGTCGCCTTAAAGACCGAAGGCGCGATTCAAGCCCGCGCCCGGCGGGTCGCCGCGTGGGCTTGGCCGGGGCTCGTGCTGCTAACCGTCCTGAGCCTGATTGCCACGCTCGCCGTGCGCCCGCAAGTGGTTGATAATTTCCGCGCCCGCCCGTGGGGCTGGGCCATTCCCGCCGTGGTCGTCACTGCGCTTGCGGCCATGCCGTTGTATCGAGCAAAGGGGCGGGATTGGGCAGCGTTTCTTGCGTCGTCGGCTTATCTGGTCGGCATGCTTGGCGGCGCGGCCTTCGCGCTCTACCCGACGCTGCTGCCGGCGAGCACGGACGCCACATACAGCCTGACGATCTATAACGTTGGCAGCGGCGCTTACAGCCTGCGTGCAGGTCTGGTCTGGTGGGTGATCGGCATGGCGCTGGCGGTCGGCTATTTCACGTTCCTCTATCGCTCATTCCGCGGCAAGGTCACTTTGACGGATGAAGGCGGCTACTGAGAAAAATGATGAACGATGAATGATGAATTAAAGAAACCGGTCCCATTGCAATGGGCGCGGTAGGCTTACGACAGGCTTAAGCCTGCCGCCTGCCCTCCGACAGTTCATCATTCATCATTTCTCATTCATCATTTTCACGGCTGGTCTTCAAGGCGGCGCAAGTCCACGGCGATGTCTGCCGCTGACTGGTAGCGATCCGCGGGCGCTTTCTTGAGCATGCGCTCGATCACCGCGACCAGCGCCTCGGGCGCGTCCTTGCGCAGCTTCTTTACGCTTGATGGCGCGCGCCTGGTGATGGCTTCAATGGTCTGAAAATAGGTTTCGCCCTCGAAAGGCAAGCGCCCGGTGGTCATCTCGTAGAGGACGACGCCGAGCGAGAAGATGTCCGACAGGTGCGTGACCTCGCCGCGCCCCGACGCCTGCTCCGGCGACATGTAATTCACCGTACCAAGCAGCACGCCCGATTCCGTCAGCCGCGTCTTGCTCACTGCGCGGTTGATCAGCGGGATGGGCTTGGCCAATCCGAAATCCAGCACCTTCACTTTACCGCGCGGCGTGATCATCAAGTTCGATGCCTTGATGTCGCGATGAATGACGCCATGCTCGTGCGCTTCAAAGAGGGCGTCTGCGGCCTGTGCGCCGACGTCGCTGATCTCGTGCAAGCCGAGCGCGCCGCGTTCGATGCGCGCCGCCAGGGTCTCGCCGGCGACGTACTCCATGACGATGTAAGGGTTGCCGGCGGCTTCGCCGATCTCGTAGATCGTCGCGATGTTCGGGTGGTTCAATTGTGACGCCAGGCGCGCCTCGCGCAGAAAGCGTTGCTTCATGGTCTCGTCTTCGATGTGCTTGGCGGCCAGCACCTTGATGGCCACAGGGCGGTGCAGGTCTGTGTCATAGCCCTCGAAGATTTCGCCCATGCCGCCGGCGCCGAGCGACGAGCGAATGTCGAAGCGCCCGATGTGGCCGTCGGCTTCCAAGAGCGGTGGCGCAATGACCTTTTCGGTCTTGCCGTCATGTACGGCGAGCGCGGCGCGATCCGTGTCTTTTAATTCGGTGGTGATGACGCGCGGGCGCGAGATGATCGTCTCAAAGAGCGTCGAAAACAATCGCGGCCCGCGCTCCTCTTCGATGAAGTAACCGGCGCGCTTCAAGTCTTCGTAAGCCTGCGCCTGCTCTTTGCCGACCTGCTCCTGCTCGGCGAATTCGCGCACGCAGCGGCGGTGGCTGTCGCTCATGTGATCCCAGATGAAGCGGAACTGGCCGCGCGCTTCATCGAGAAAGACTGCCTCGACCTCTTCGCGGTTGAGCTTGCCGTCGTTTTCGTCCAGATAATCGAAATAGGCCGAGCAGGCGATCTGCAAAAAGTAAGGAAAATAACCGGCGATATCCATGACGCGACGAGCGTACCCGCCGAGCGGCAAGCCCGCTTCGGCTGACGGGCGGGTGATCAAGTCGGTCGCCTCTTTGCGCGTGAAGGCGCGCAGGAAGACGTTGGTGAAGATGTTGAAGAACGGCGAGTCGGCGATCAACTGCGTATGACATAGCTCTTGCAGGTCGCGCGCCGAGCTGGTCACATAAGCCACATCATAGTTGTTGGCAATCGAGCGCAGAAAAGAATAGAACTCCAGATCGAAGGCGCGGTTCGTGGTGATGGCGTCGAACTCGTCGAGCAGCACGATGAGCTTGCGCGAGCGGCGGCGGAAGCGTTCGAGCACGGCGCGCATTGCATCAAAGCTCGCCGTCTCGGCGGCGAGCGCTTCGTCGCCGGTCTCTTTGGCCATCAATTCGAAAAGCTCTTTGAAGAATTCGACCGGCGTGATGCGGCGCTTCTGTTGCAGATCGATGAAGGCGAAGACATAAGCGTCCGGCTGATCGAGTTGACGGGCGCGCACCTGCGGATGGTTGACGTAGTTTAAGAGCGATGACTTGCCGATCCGGCGTTCGCCGACGACGGAGATCGATTGCGGGCGCGAGGCGGTCAGGCGCGAGAAGATTTTCGACACCTCGCGCGTGCGCCCGAAGAACTGCGCCGGGTCTTTGATGGCAACGCGATTCAGGTACGGATTGCGCGACATAGTTTTTCTCTGATGCGAAAGCGCCGTGTGGTCATTGATGCCGCCGCACTGTTCCCCTGCCGGATTTCGGTGCAGACGCCGCGCGAATCAAATCAGCCAGCGTTCGCAACGCCCGGTTGATGGATTCGGCGTCGGGAAACACATCGAGCACATCTGGCGCAATCAGCACGACGTTTGTGCCTTCGGCATAGCGTTTAGCATACTTGCCGCGCTCGGCCTTACTCCAATCAAGAAAACTGTAATCATCCCGCATCTCGTCTTCGCTCGCCGCAGGCTTCACAGCGGATGTTTTACCGTTGCCCACATTCTCTTTGCTCACTTTCTTAGTCTTCGCCTTCTTCATAAATCCTCGTTTCGGGTCGCGTCGCCGGTCGCGCACTAATGATTCTAATCCGCTCTCCTCTTTCGGTAAAAACGACGAGGAGAACCTGACCGTTGGCTGACTGTCCAATGGCGAGCAAGCGATTCTCTCTCTCAGAGTGCGTCGAATCAGGAATCATTGCCGACAATGGATCGCTGAAAACCTCGGCTGCTTGTTGAAACGACAGGCCATGCTTTTCCAGATTCTGCTCGGCTTTCTGCTCGTCCCACTCAAAGGTCAGAGACATCCGGTTCTCCTTCAGTATCTCAGCGAGTGCCTCTTGTGACCAGTCAGGAACATCGTCAATTCATGATGTCACAGTGTTCTGACTTCTTTGACCACTTGCCAGATCGAATGCGAGCGGCGAATCCACAGGCGAAATAGATCGATCTTGAAACGAAAGCCGTCGGCGGCGTCTTTCTCTAACAGCTCGCGGCGGAACATCTCTTCAAGGGTCAGCCGGATGGTCGTTTCCGACAAGTTCACCGGGTACTCGTTGGCGCGCACCGCCGCGCGCAAGTCCGCCGCCGGCGCGTAGTCGTTGCCATCCGGCAAGACTTCGGCAAGCAGCGACAGCACCAGCTTTTCATCGTCTGACAAGCCGTCCCAACTGTAGATCATCTGCGGCAGCGGATTATCAACGATCTCTTGAATGACGTGCGTCAGGTCGCCGAGCGTCACCCAGTTTTGCTCGTTCTCGTTCAAATAATCCATTGTATTCTGGCAGATCACCTGCGTATAAAATGGCTGCCCGGCGGTCAGGCGATAGATCACCTCCATCACGCCGCGACCGTAGACGACGCGCTCGGCGACCGGCTCGCTGATTAATCGTCGCGTGTCGTTTTCAGACAAGAAGCCGACTTTACGGAAAAGTGATCTTCGTAACAACTCGCGCCAGTACTTCTTGTCGCGCTCTTCCAGGCGGCGCGAGCCTGTAAAGATCAGCGCCAGCCGTTCTTTGTTGTCCATCAAGCCGGCTAGAAAGGTGAATAGCTCTGGCGACAGCTTGCCGTCGTCTACCTTGGCCTCCATCAATTCGTACTCGTCCATCAGCAACAGCAGGGTGCGGTCACCGAGCGTAGCAAGCACCTCATCGAGAAAATCGAGAAAGATCGGGTAAGGGTTGCGTCCATCGAATGACGGCACCTGGATGCCTGCGCCGCTTGCCCCTGTACTGCCGCTCGCCCCGGAGCTGCCGCTCGTCGAGCGCGCCGTGCTGCCGAGACTGGTGTCGCCCGAATAGCTGGTCTCTGCCGCCGCACTGCCCGCCGCCAGCGCCGCCGCGCGGCGGTTGGCGCGCCCGACACATTCGGCGATCAGCCGCGCAATGCGCGCGAAGAATTCCGAGTCTGACGACACGACCATCTCTTGCAGATCAATAAAGACCGGGATGAAGCGCTCGCCCAGTCGCCCGTTCAATACCTGGTAGAGGATCGAGCTTTTGCCGGCCCGCCGCTCGCCGCAGAAAACAATCAGCACGCCCTGGCTCGCGCCTTCGAGCTTGGTGCGCACGTAGCGGAAATCGTCTTCGCGGCCAAAGAACATCTTTTCGGTGCGGATGGGGTTGCCGACGACGTAGGGGTTCGGCTCAATCGGCTGGAACAGGCGCAGGTGCTTGGGCAGCACGTACTCACGCTCGCGCAGTCGGTGTGCCGTGAAAATGGCTCCCAGAGCCATCCCCAGCACGGCGATGGCGAGCGCATAAAACCACCAGCGTTTCCAGAAAGGCGAGCCGACGCGAAGCTGTAGCCGCGCCGCCGCTTGCTGCGCGCCATAGAGGTCGCGGTTCAAGGCAATCAGCTCGAACAGGTGTGCGCCCTCGCTCAAGTTCGCCCGCGACACTTCGCGCTCGGCGCCCTGCTGCACGGCCAGCACTTCCCATGCCGTCTGGTTGTTATCGGTGAGGCGATAGAGATAGCGCACTTGGCCGCTGACGCTGACGGCGGCGAAATGAAAGGTTAGCTTATGCTGGCCGTATGGTACGTGCACAAGGTCTGATTCGGCATCCGTCGGCAGATCCGTGCGTCCATCCACTTCGAGCCAGAGGACGGTCGGCGGCGGAACCTTGACCGGGGTGTGGCGGATTGCGCCCTTATCCGTAGCAATCCAGATGTGGCCTTGCGCGTCTTCGGAGAATGAATTGATCCGGCTGCCGGTCACCGCGAAGCTTTCACTCGGATAGACGGTCGAGACCGTGTATCCGCCGATGAGCGCGAACTTTTTCACCTGGCCTTCATCGGTGCCGACCCAGAGAAAGCCGTCGCGATCAGTAAACATCGTGTTGGCGGCTTCGCCGTCGAAGGTCGAAAAGCTCGCGCCGCCGCCGTCGCGGCGGTTGCAGACCTGTATGCCACCGCGCGTTGCCACCAGCAGCCGATCATTGAATCGCAGCGTCCAGCGGGTGTCGTTGTCGGCCAGGCCGCGCGAGGTATCGAACCATTCCGACTGGCCAGTCTGGACTTCATAGCGCACCAGGCCGCGCGCCGTTGCAAACCACAGGCTGCCGTCGCGGTCTTCAAAGACATGGCGCACGTCTGTGCCCGCCAGTTGATCAATCGCCTGCGCCTCGCCGTCTTTAAACGCCGTGGCGCCGCGCGCTGTGGCAAAGACGACCATCGCGCCAGCGGCGGCGCTGGTCACCCAGCGCGTGTTGTTCGAGGCCAGCTTGTTGCCTTCGTTGAACTGCATCAGCGTCTGGCCGCTCAAGCGGAACGCGCCCTGCTCGGTGGCCAGCCAGATGGCGCCCTGCTTATCAAAGGCGATGGCGCGGGCGTTGATGTTAGCGCTCAAGCGTTCGACCGCGGCGATGCGCTCGCCTTCAAGTCGCGACACCCCGGCGGCGGTCAGAAACCAGAGCTTGCCCGCGAGATTGGCGCCGAGACTGGCGGGCAATTCGACGACTGCCTGCACGTCATTGTCGGCCAGCCCGCGGCTGGTGGTGAAGCTGACGAAGCTATAAAAGTCGGCGCTGACGACGCCGTTTTCGGTGGCGAACCAGACGGAGCCTTCGCGGCCCGTGTAGACCACCGCGACATGGTCGCGCTCGACGAAGCTGAGCCGTTGTGATTCGCGGCGCTCGGTGTCATAAAGCAGCGCGCCACCCTGCGAGAGCGCAAACCACATGCGGCGACGCTGATCTTGATGGATGGCGACCACCGGCGGGCGCGCTTGCGGATTTCCGCCGGCGGCGCGCAGCCCTTCAATGTCGAGGCGGCCCAGGCGAGCGCCATCGTAAAACAACACGCCGGCATCGGTCGCCATCCAGACCGCGCCGCTCGCGTCAACGAAGATGGCTTGCATCTCGCGCGCCGCATCGCTGCCGTTTGCGGCAGGCGTTTGGTTGGCGGCGCGTTCGCCTGATTGTGGGCGCGCGGCGGGCCGGCGGGCGCTGCCCGTGTCGCGGCGCGACGGTGGCTTGGCGGGCATTGGCTCGGCGGGCGGCGGCTCGGCATTGGCGTTGGCCGGGTGCGCCGTCAGCCATTGCGCGAACGAGCTGACATGGTCGTTTTCGATAATCGCCGCGCCGGCGCCGGTGGCAATCCATAAGCGACCGCTCTTGTCTTCGGCGACCTGACGTGTGTCGTTCGACGGCAAGCCCTGCGATGTGGTGAAGGTTACATAGTCCTTGCCGTCGAATCTGACCAGGCCGTCGGCGGCGGCAATCCAGACCGTGCCGCGACTATCAACGAAAATGCTACGCACCTCGCGTCCCGCAAGCGCCGCGCCGTCATCCGTGCCGCCCTTGGTGACGCGCCGTATGCCATGCGGCGTGCCGAACCACATATAGCCGCGCCGGTCTTCGGCGATGGCGCGCACGTCTTCGCCGGCCACTTCGTCGTAAAGCGTGGCGGCAGCGGATGACGATTTGAAGTCGGTGCCGTTGAAGCGCGCAATGCCTTTGTCTGTGCCGAACCACATCCAGCCTTCGCTGTCCTGAAAGACCGCCTGCACGTTCTTCGACGGCAGGTTGGGCGGGCCATAGCGCGTCAGCGCTTTTTCGTTGATCGGGATGACCGGCGCGGCCTGTAGCTGAATCACCAGATCGGTGGTAATGCCGGGCGAGATGAACACATCGTTGCGATATTCTTCATAGCCGCGCAGCGTCGCGGTGATTTGATAAGCGCCCGGCGTCAGCCTGCCGAAATAAGCGTCGCCGCCCTCGTCTGTTGCCTTGCGCTCAGCGACCGCGCCGACCGCGCCGCGCTCTCTTGTGTAAAGCGTCACGCCGACGCCGCGCAGCGGTTGGCTGCCGACGTCAACGACGGCGACGTGCAGCGAAGTCGGCGTCAGTTGA
This sequence comes from Blastocatellia bacterium, assembly GCA_045807765.1. Classification (GTDB taxonomy): domain Bacteria; phylum Acidobacteriota; class Blastocatellia; order UBA7656; family UBA7656; genus DATENM01. The sequence continues at coordinate 2,605 of JBJMGU010000228.1, read as the reverse complement.
ATGGGCGAGTTGATCGTTTCAGTAGGCTGGGTGATGGTAATGTCGGTTACCGATTTGCGAAAGCGCGCCGCTTCAGCGGTCAAGCGGTAAGCGCCGGGCTTGAGGCCGCGAAACTCGAAACGCCCATCGTCCTGCGTCAATTTCGAAGACGAATAGATCGGCGACGACAGCGTCACCTTTACATCGGCGACCGGCTGGTTGCGGTCATCCTGAACGACGCCGATGACCGCCGCGCCTTCGGGCTGTTGTGCGGCGCGGCTGTCGTGAATGCCGCGCAGCAAGGCGAAGGCCGAGAGCAGCGCCAGCGCGGCGACGGCCAGGCGTGCGGGGCTGGCTGCGGCATTGACTCGTGTGTGTGGTTTGCGTGTGATCACTGCGATGCCGGAGGATGACGACGCGGGAAGCGTGACGCGGGGACACGGCGACGCGGGGACGCGGTGAGGGAAAGAGACAGAGGCTAACCGCTTGTCTTTCTTTCCCCGCGTCGCCGCGTCGCCGCATCTGCTTTTTCCTTCGCCGCGTCACCGTGTCTCCGCGTCGCCGCGTCGAGCCCATTCTCACGGTCGAGTATACACGGCGGGCAATGGCCGGTTCAATGCAGAGGAAAGCGCTGCTTGCAAATCAATGCTAATCCACAGCGGCTTAACTGCCGGCGATGTAGGGGCGCGATTGCACGATGTAAAGCTGGCCGCCGGCGTAGACCCACTCGATGTCCTGATCGCGCCCACCGAAGGCTCGCTTGATGGCCAGAGCGGCTCGTGCCAGCCGCCGCACCATGTCGTCCGTCAGCACGGCGCGGCGGGCTTCGATGCGCACCTCTTTGACGCCGCCGCCTTCGTCAAAGGCCAGCATGGTGTCTTCGTCCGAGCGCGTCAGCACCTGAATCGTCAGCGAGCGCGGGCGGTAGATGACCTGCTCGGCGACGCGTTTGCCCTCGACAACCTTGATGCCCAGCCCGCGCTTGGCGTTGATATAGACCGCGCCGCGATCCTGCGGGTCGAACGGATCAGTGGTGATGGCGACGCCGGCGCTGTCGGCGTTGATGCCCTCCTGAATCAGCACCGCCGGGTATACGCCGAAGTGATTCATGCCGAAGCTCTCGCGCGCCTCGTAGGCTTCATAATTCCACACCGAAGCCCAGACCGTCTTGATGGCTTCCATCAACTGTTCGTCTGTGCGGACGTTTGGCACCGTCGTATAGAGACCGGCGCCGCTGAAGTTCGGCAGGTCTTCGGCATTCGTCGAGCTGCGCGCAAAGAGCGGCTTGCCCGCGTGTTCGCGATGCGCTTTATCGAGCACGGCTTTTGTGAACGCCGGCATCGACTGGCCGGCTTGAATCCAGCCGCGAATCTCAGCGAGCCGCGCCTTGCGATAAACCGGATCGTGGACGAAGCGGTCTTCTTCGACCGCGGCAGCGATGCGCTCTTCGAGGTGGTTGCCACGAATGAAATCCTGATAATAGCGAAAGGGAATGGTGAAGCCTGCCGGCACGATTACGCCGGCGCGGGCGTAGATCAACTCGCCGAGGTTCGCTGACTTCGCGCCGAAGCGAATGGCATCACGCGCCCGCTGCTCGCGCAAGTCGGTCAATTGGTCTTCGCTGAGATCGGCGCGCGGCGTCACCAGGTCCGTGCGCTTGACCCATTGACGGTTGCGCTCGGTCACTTCACGGGCATCAGCAGGCACCAGCTTGTAATCGTTCTCGCTGACGTCGAGGCGCACGTACTTGCCTTCGAGCTGTTTGAAGAGCCGGTCGGCGTTCTTGATGTGAGCGACCGGAATGCCCCAGGACTTGGCCAGCATGTTGACGTGCGACAGCGGCGACGCCGGCTCGGTGGTGATGATGCCGGAAAGCGGCGTCAGTTGCACCGGCACTTCTTTGAAGATGACGATCTGGTTGCGGTCAATGACGGTGTCGGGCGTCAGATGATCGACGATGCGAAGCTGGCCGATGCCGCCGCCGAGATTGAGCGGCTGATAGTCGCGATTGCCGGCCATCGCTTGCGCCGTCAGCACCGGCAGTTGCGTCGCGGCGTCTTTGTTCAGCGCGGCGGCGACTTCTTCGTGTGTGCTGGAATTGGCCTTGAACGTGAGCGGCGCGTAAAACGATTGGCGCAAGGCCGCAAAGGTCGCGGCCAACAGGTCTCTAGTCAGATGGTCGCCCTCCCAGAACTCAAAGGTAAAGCGGTCGAGCGTTGGTTGGTAAGCGACGGTGCCGAGCAGGAAGCGGCGCTCGGCTTTCAAGTAGTTGTTCTCGTAAAACGCCCGCCCGCGCTCAAGCGACAGGTAGGTGGCGTTGACGAAATCCTTGTGAAAAGCGAAGCGCTTCGAGTTGACGTAATAGACGCGGTCGTGGTCGCGCCGATCAATGACGAACATCAGGTGCGGCAAGGCATAGAAGCGCCCGCGATAATAGATGCGGGCCAGGCGGTCGAAATCGTTGCGCGAGGTGATGCGACCGAGCGATTTGACTTCGCCGGCTGCTGGACTGGCATTAGGGATTGCGCCAGCCGGCTGGCGCGATGCGGTGCGCCGCGCGCCCTGCGGCATCGCCTGGCTCGTGATGCAGGCGAGGGCGAGCAGCATGAACACAAGCGCAGCGCCG
>JBJMGU010000227.1:0-16594 GCA_045807765.1 Blastocatellia bacterium | reverse complement strand
TGTGCGAGTGACGAAAGCCGCGAGGCTGGAGAACTTACTGCTGGCATTAGCAATCGTGCTACTGATATTGGCAGTGATAGGGATACGTGCAAATAAGCTCGGCTACGAAGATAAATTCTGCGCCCGAAAAAAGAAGCAGACGGTACTGTCGTGGGTGCAGGTCGCATTGAAATTGCTGAGGGAATCAGCCAAATATCTGAACCTGCTGCTCGATGGTTCTGCTACTGGCTTTTATTTTCGCTGGGCATGACTCAGCCGGTGGCTGCGTTGACATGAGCAAAGCCGGCAGGATAGCATTTTTTCTTAGCTAAACAGCGGTCGCGGCCCTGTTCAATCCAACAAGCCATTATTTCGCACACAGGTTTTTAATGAGTAAGAAGAAACGCACACGCCCGCAAGCCAGCCCGGAGATCGCCTCTCCGCCGATTGCGGCGCGGCGGTCATTTAGCCCTTCGCACAGATGGATTCTCGGCCTCATCCTTGCCGGCACCTTTCTGGCCTTTGCCAACACCCTGGCGAACGGCTTCGCCTATGATGACACCACGCAGATTCTGCGCAACGATCAGATTCGCAGCTTTGCCAATCTGCCGACGGCGCTCACCAAAGAGGTCTGGTTCTGGCGCGTCAAGCAGGATCAAGACCCCAACAAAGACGCCGGGCCGACGACGCCATATTATCGCCCGCTCTTTACCGTCTACCTGATGGTCGGCTGGGCGCTGTTCGGCACCTGGGCGCCGGGCTGGCACTTAATCAACATATTGATGCACCTGCTGGCGGTCTCATTCCTTTTCCTGATCCTCAAGCGGATCACCGGCGACATCAAGCTGACGAGCATTGCGACAATGCTCTTTGCCCTGCACCCCTTGCGCGTCGAATCGGTCGCCTGGATTTCCGGCGTCACCGATCTCTTCCTGGCGCTCTTTCTGCTGCCGTCGTTTTATCTCTACTTGCGCTACCGCGAGAACGGCAACAAGAATTATCTCGGCGGCTCGCTCTTGCTTTTCCTGTTGGCGGCATTCTCGAAAGAGCCGGCGGTCGCCTTCCCGGCCTTCATCGCCGCTTATGAGCTGTTCATCGTCAAGCCGGAGCGCCCGCTGGCTCAGCGTCTGCGCGGGGCATTGTTTTTTCCGGCATTGTTTTTGATGATGGCGTTTACCTACTTCGTCATGCGCTACAAAGCGCTGGGCTTCGTCCTCAACGATCCGCAATTTGTCTCTTATCCGCCGCATCATGTGCTGCTGACGATTCCCATCGTCATCTGCAAGTACATCGGGCTGTTGCTCTGGCCAATGAACCTGTCGATCTTTCACAACACGCCGATGGTGACGAGCCCGTTTAGCCTGCGCTTTCTCGTGCCATTGCTCGGCGTGGCGGGGCTTGCGTATGGCGCGTGGCGGCTCTGGGGCCAGCCGGTGGCGCGCTTCGCCATCCTGTGGTTTGCCATCAACCTCTTGCCGGTCTTGAATCTGAGCGCCTTCGGCACAGACTTCCTGGTGCAAGAGCGGTACGTCTACATTCCGTCGGTCGGCTTTTCACTGCTGCTGGCAATGGCGCTGGCGCGCATTCCGACAGGGCAGCGGGCGAAGCGTGTGGTGACGCACGCGGCGCTCGCGCTAGCGTTGATGCCTGTCGTTTATGGGCTTTCGAGTATGTTCGTAGCCAGCGGCTTCGCCCTTGACGACGCGCCGGTGATGCGGACAGTCGTTAGCATCGCCATCACGCTGCTGGCCGCAGCCGGGCTGGCCTTCGTACCGGTCGAGCGGTGGCAGGCCACCAGGCGTTTGACGATACAGGGACTGATTGTCGGAGTCCTGGCGCTGCAAATGGTGGGCAAGACGGCGGCGCAGAATGCATCCTGGAAAGATGACATGACCCTGTGGTCGCACAGCGCCGAAGTCGCCGACGATCAGCCGATGGCGCATTTCGTGCTGGGCCACAAATACATCGATCGGCAGCAGATGGACAAAGCCGTCGAAGAGCTTGAGAAGTTCATGACGCTGCGCCAGGACAATACCATCGTGTTAAACAACCTGGCGGTGGCGCACCTGCTGCGCTTCGAAGAAGAATATACCTTTGACCGCTCGCACGCCGACCGCGGCCACGTTGACCGCGCCATCGCCCTGTGCTACGCCGGCCTCGCACTGAACGCGCCGCCTTCGACACAGGCATCGATGTACGATCTGCTGGGCAAAGCCTACTCGTACGAGACGCCGCTGAAGAATCTCGACCGCTCAATCTATTTCTTCCAGACCAGTCTGCGCCTGGAACCTGATAATCCCATCTTCAGCGTCCACCTGGGCACGGCCTATTTCAAACAACAGAAGCTCGACGCCGCCCAGGAGTACCTGACACGGGCGCTTCAGCAGACCACCGAGATACCAGACCTCTACAAAGTGCTTGCCGCCGTCTACCAGCTTAAAGGGCAGTTGCAGGAAGCTATCCAGTATTACGACCTCTACCTGAAGAAGACGCCCAACGCCGTTGACGCCGCGACAATCACTCAACAGGTGAAAGACCTGCGCGCCCATTTAAACCCACAGAGTTAGGGGCTAGGGACTAGGGACTAGGGGCTAGGGGCTAGGGAAAAAGAGTCGTAGCCCAACGGCGAATAGGCAATAGCAAAAAGAGAGGGCAGCAAGTGCGAGAATCAACTCGCACTTGCTGCCCTCTTTAACTAGCCCCTAGTCCCTAGCCCCTACTTACTGGCTGTTGACTTCAAAGCGGCTTCCACGGCGGCTTTCAGGGCTTCCAGGGTGCGCTCGCGGATGCGCCTGCCATTGATGAATATGGTCGGCGTACCGTTGATGCCGAGCTTTTCGCCTTCGCGCAAGTCGCGCTGCACCTTCTCATAGAATTTGCCGGAATCGAGTGCCTGATCGAAGCGAGTGCGGTCAAGGCCAACCTGCGTGGCGTACTCTTTCAGCTTCGGCACTTCGAGCGTCTCCTGATTCTTGAACAGGATGGCGGTGTACTCCCAGTACTTGCCCTGCTCGCGCGCCGCTTCGGCGGCCTCGGCGGCCTTCTCGGCGTTCTTGTGCATATCCAGTGGGAAGTCACGCACCACCAGCCGCACGCGCTGGCCATACTCCTTGAGGATGTCTTCGAGCACGGGCGCGGTTTTGCCACAGGTCGGACATTGGAAGTCTGTGAACTCGACTATCGTCACCGCCGCGTCGGGATTGCCCTTCGTCGGCTGATCGTCGAGGGCGATCTTGAGCACGGGCGACTCAGGCGCTCGCAGGTAGCTTTCGACGGTCGCCGTCTTGCGCAGCATCGCGGCGAAATCATTTTCGGCCTTTTCGTACGCCTTGCTTTGCAGGTATTGAATGATCTGCACCTTCAATTCGTCGTAGGTGCCTTTCAAGTTCTTCTCGTTTTCTTTGAAAAACTTCTCAGCCTCCGCGTCGGTCGGTGGCGTGACTTTGGCGCCGACTTCCTGGCGGTAGAGGTCCGTAGGCGAGCTGTTGCGTTTGCGGGCTTCCTGGTCAAGCAGAATGTCGTTGATGCGCGCTTCGAGCGCTCCCTTGCGCAGCTCGTATATCTGATCCTGCACCACGTAGATGTATGGCGCGAGCGCCGTCTCCACATCGCCAACGGTGATCGCTTCGCCGTTGATCGTCGCCAGCACGCGGGCGCGGTCGGCTTCGGTCGCAGGCGGCGTCGCCTGGCCGACAATCTTCACCTGCGCCGTGGCGCGTAACTGTTCAGCCAGTCGCTTGGCTAGAATGCGCATGCGCTCGGCGCGCAGGTAGGCGATAATATTCGGTTTGAGGTCATTGAAACTGCCTTGCAGCTTATCGGCGTTCTGCTGGTAGAAGCGCTGCGCTTCGGCGTCGGTCGGCTCGGCGAGCTTGCTCTCGACTTCGGTTTGCAGAATCTTCTCGGCAGTGATGCCGCGCTTCTTGGCTTCGATATCGAGCAGGCGGGCGTTAATCAGCAGATCAACTTCGTTCTTGCGCGATTCGATAATCTGTTCTTGCAGTTCTTTTATTTTATCTTTGATCGGCTCATCAATTTCCTGAACAGTGACTTTGATGCCGTTGACGATGGCGGCGCGGCCTTCGGGAAGCTTGACGTCGCAACCGCAGTCTTCGTCTTTCTTAGCCGGCGGCGGCGGATTCTGAGTTTGCGGCGCGGGAATCTGTGCATAGACCGTGCCGGCGCAGACGAAGGCCGTAACCATTAACAAGGTGAGAACGCGTTTCATTATTTCCTCCGATTGAGTAAGCGATAGAGGCTGGCGGCACGTCGCCGACTGCCAACAGATATTATTCAGCATCCACGGCCCGGCTGACAACCCGCGATCACTTGCGGTTCTTGAGCAGGGCGACGATCTCTTTATTGCCCTTGTCTTCCGCATAGGTCAGCGCGCTTCGGCCCCCGATGTCTTTGACGCTCGGGTCGGCGCCGGCATCAAGGAGCATTTTGACGATTTCGGTCTGGCCGACGAGCGCCGCCTGCATCAGCGCCGTGTAATTGCCGGTCGTCTTGGCATTGACGTTTGCGCCTCTGGCAAGCAGTAACTGGACGACCTCTTTGTTGCCCATGCCGGCGGCATTCATTAAAGGCGTGACACCGGTTTCGCTGGCAGCGTTGACGTCGGCGCCGTTATCGATCAACTGGCGCACACCCTCGGTGTTGCCGGCGTTGATCTCGCGCAGCAGCGGCGGCGTGCCTTCGCCGGGCGTCGGGGTGGCCGCCGCGTTAACCGGCGGCTGACTGGCCGCCGGAGTGTTTCGATTGTTCTGCGCCGGCTTGGAGCAGGCGGCAAGCAGCCCGATGGCAATGAACAGAATGATTATTCGCAAGCGTCGCATCGCGCGTCTTTCTCCTTCGATTGAGTCTGATTGTTGCTTGCGGTCAATGTAACACACCTGGCGCGACGATGCTAAACGCCCATGCAAAGAAACTGTAAAATCCGTTTCGGTGAATGGCTATCGCCGGGATATAATAGGCGACCGCAACACGCCGTCTCGGCGAATTCAGCAACACAGGCGAGGAAACCGCAATGGACTTGAACCTTACTCCGCAGGAGCAGCAGTTCCGCGACGAATTCCGCGACTGGCTCGCCAGTAACCGGCCCGATGGTTGGGAAGATCAGGCGCGGCGCGGTGAAGGCTCGCGCGAGCGCTTCGACTTTTTGCGCGCATGGCAAAAGAAGATGTTTGAAGCCGGCTGGGTGGGCATTCACTGGCCGAAAGCCTATGGCGGGCGCGGCGCGACGCTCGTCGAGCAGACCATCTTCATCGAAGAGATGGCCCGCCAGAACGCGCCGCCCTTGATCAACGTGCTGGGGCTTTCGCTACTCGGCCCAACCTTGATCGCTTACGGCAACGAGGCACAGAAGCAGCGCTATCTCGCCAACATCATGAGCGCCGACGAAATCTGGTGCCAGGGCTACTCAGAGCCAAACGCCGGCAGCGACCTTGCGGCGTTGCGCACCGAAGCGGTGCGCGATGGCGATCACTTCATCGTCAACGGTCAGAAGACCTGGACAAGCTTTGGTCATTACGCCGACTGGTGCTTTGCCGTCGTGCGCACAGACCCCGAGGCCGCCAAGCACAAAGGTCTGACTTACGTGCTGATCGATATGCACGCGCCAGGCGTCTCTGTGCGACCGCTCAAGCAGATGACCGGCGATGCCGAGTTCAATGAAGTCTCGTTCCGCGACGTGCGCGTGCCGGTCGAAAACGTCGTCGGCAAAATCAACGAAGGCTGGAACATCGCCATCGCCACCTTAATGTTCGAGCGCGGCACGCTCGGCGCCAGCTTGCAAATCACCTTCAAGCGCCAGATTGAGCGGTTGATGGCTTTGTCAAAAGAGCTTTCGCACAATGGCCAGCCGGCAAGCCAGAATCCGGTCATTCGCCAAAAGCTGGCGCAGATGTATGCCGAGACCGAAATCTTCCGCTTGAACCAGATGCGCACGCTGACGCGCATGAGCAAGACCGGCGTGCCCGGCCCCGAAGGCTCGATTCAGAAGATATTCTGGAGCGAGATGAATCAGCGCATGCAGCAGGTGGCGATGGAGATGCTCGGCCCGTATGGCCAGTTGACCGACGCCAGCGACTATGCGATTGATCATGGCGAATGGGCGCACGGCTATTTGCGGGCGCGCGGCAACACCATCGAAGCCGGCACCAGCGAGATTCAGCGCAACATCATCGGCCACTTCGTGCTCGGCCTACCGAAAAGCTATTGAAGGTGCTGACTGAGGAGACTACATGGACTTTGATCTGAACGAGACGCAGAAGCTATTCAAGTCGTCGGCGCGCGAGCTATTCGCGCAGGAGTGCCCGCCGGAAGCCGTGCGCGCCATGATCGACAGCGGGCAGCCATATTCTGAGGCGCTCTGGCAAAAGCTCGTCGAGCAAGGGTGGACCGGCTTGATGTTTGACGAAGCCGACGGCGGCATGGGATTGGGCTACGTCGAAATGGCGGTGGCGTTCGAAGAGATGGGCCACGCGCTGGTGCCGGGCGCTTTTCTCTCGACCGTGGCGCTCGCCGGCCCGCTCGTCGCCAGGACCGGCAACCCGCCGCAGCGCAATCAGTACCTCAAAGCCATCTGCGAGGGCGAGGCGAAGGCCACCGTTGCGCTGCTTGAGGTCGCAGGCGACTGGAACCCTGACGCCGTGCAATTACAGGCGAGCGAAACCGCGACCGGATTGACGCTGAGCGGCACGAAGCTCTTTGTCGCCGACGCCGGGGCCGTCAATACGATTATCACGGTGGCGCGCATCGGCTCCGATCTGGCGCTTGCGGTGGTGGCCGCTGACGCGCCCGGCCTGACGATCAAACCGATGCCGGCCATAGACGCGACACGCCATCTGTACGAAGTCGACTACAACAATGTCGAGGTCGCAGCGACTCAGGTTCTAGCGCGCGGCGACGCGGCGCGAGTGGCAATCGAACAGGCGCTCGATGTCGCCACCGTCGCGCTCGCCGCAGAGATGGTCGGCGGCATGCAGTGGCTGCTCGACACAACGGTTGAATACGCCAAAACGCGCAAGCAGTTCGGCAAGCCCATCGGCCAGTTTCAGGCGATTCAACATCACTGCGCCAATCTGTTGCTGCTCACTGAAAGCGCGCGCTCGGCGGTCTACTACGCCGCGTGGCAACTGGGCAATGACGCGGAACGGGCTCCCCTGGCCGTTTCCGTGGCAAAGACCTATGCGAGCGATGCCTACCGCGAGGCCGGCAACCTCGGCATACAGGTACACGGCGGCATCGGCTTTACCTGGGACGAGCCGATGCATTTTTACTATAAACGGGCGAAGGCGTCCGAGCTGATGTTCGGCGATGCGACATTTCACCGCGAGCGCATCGCCCGCCTGGTGATTGACGCCGCCGCACCGGTAAAGGCCGCGCGCAGCGGCGGCGATTGACCGGATTATGGCGCACGCCATCTCCGAGAGATTCAACCTCGCGGAAGCCGTCTGCCGGCGGCACGCTGACGGCGTCACTCGTGTCGCGCTGCTCGACGCGAAACCGTTGGCGGCGAACTGCTACACCTTTGGCGGGCTGGATTACCTTTCAGACAAGTTCGCTTCGACGCTGAGAGATTGCGGCATCACGGCAGGCGACGCTGTGGCCGTGAGCCTCGAACAATCGGCGGCGCTTGTGGTCGCGGAGCTTGGGGCGCTCAAGTGCGGCGCGGCAGTCGTGCCACTGTCGCCGGTGCTTGACCTGAGCGACATTGAATCGGCGATCAACGACAGCCGTGCGAAAGCCTTGATTGCGCCGTTCGCGGATCGCGCCGCTTACGCCGCTCTTGGCGACCGCGCTGACTCGATCACCACGCTCTTTCTCGCCGGCGATTCGCGCGAAGCCATCCATTTCGAAGGCGCGGAGCGCAGCTTCTGGCGCGATGTCTTTCTCGCCTCTTCAGACTTCATCCCCATCTCGACTAAAGCCGACGCGCCGGCTTTCATCTTCTATTCGAATGCAGGCGGCAGCACGCGCCGCGTCGTTCACAGTCACGCGGCGATGCTCGAACAACTCGCCGATTTTGAGCCTCTGTACGATCAAGCGATTGGCAACGGCGATGCTCTGTGGTGCGGTGAGGATTGGGCGGCGGCTGACCTGCCACGAGCCCTGATCTACTCGGCCTGGTGGCGAGGCTGTGCGGTCGTGACGCAATCGCCTAACGGACTAACGCGCGAAAGCGCATTACGTTTATTTGAAGATTGTGACGTGACATCGGCCTTCTTGCGCGAAGATTTGCTGGACGGGTTGCTGCGTCTGGACGAGAGCGAGCGAGCAAAATTCAATTTAAAACTGCGAACGGTGATCGCGCGCAACGAAGTGGTCACCAACGAATTTTGTCAGCGCGTTAGAGAACGGCTTGGCGTACAGTTGGTCGGCATTTCATCGCAATCTGATTCTGAGTTGACTGGTAAGTAGGGATTATCGGAGGGCTGAAATCCAAGAGGAGATAGCGGATGTCAAGTGTTCAGTTGTGTGCCCTACGACTGAACACCTGACACCTCTTTGAACGCTCATCGAAGAGGCGGACTCTCTGAGCGTCGGCTCGACCGCAAGATAACCAAGCGGCGTGCCACAGTCGAATTTTGGATTCTAGATTTTAGATTTTGGATTTCCGCCCGCCGCGCGCAGAATCGCCTGACCGGATAAATCCTTAATAGAACAGCGACTTCTTGCTTCCGCTCGGTGCTTGCGTCAGACCGCGTAGCGGCAAAAATCCAAAATCCAAAATCCAAAATCTAGAATCCAAAATCGGCGGGCTGTTCGTTTGCGGAATTGATTGTCGCGGAAGTGGGACGCGCCGCACAGCCGGGCTTGGTGCGGTTTTCGATTGCGCTTAGCTGTAGGGGCGATGGCGCAAGAGGCGCTTGGCGCGGCGCGGGCTTGTCCGCGGCCCGGATGGCGCACAGCGCCATGACCTGTCATCGCCTGAGGCGATCCTGGCAGCCACGAGGGCTGCCCCTACAGCCAGACGCAATTACCGCTCTAGGCTTCCTCGGTGCCGTTAGCCGCGCGCAGCAATCCATAACGGTAATAGCCGATGGCGTTCGAGAAGATCATCGATTCGACCTTTTCGGCGGAAATGAAAATCTCTTTGATGCCGTCATAGATCATGTCGCCGGAGCCGCCTGCGACCAGCACCTTCTGCGGGCGCATCGGGCGCACGGTCATCGAGATGCGGTCGAGAATCTGCGGCATGTGCTTTTGCATCACTTCGCGGCGCATGGCTTCCAGATCAACCGCCTCGCCGCCCGGCGTGATGTAAGGCGTCTTGCTGCGGATGTAAGATTCAATCGTGCTGCGCTCTAAGTAATCGTCGTAGCGCGCATCGATCTCGCGCTGCATGTCGTGATAAACGGCGTCGAGCGACGAGGGGATCGATTTCGAAGTCGTGTTGTTATAGCCGCCGCTGGCGGCAACAATATCAATCGTCTTTTCGCCGCCGTCAATGACCGCCGTTGACACCAGGCGCTCTTCAATCTTTTTGCCATCGCGGTCAAGCGCATAGCTAAGGTATGAGCCATAGCCTTGCGGCAGGACAAGGATGTTGTCGAGGGTAAAGTCAATGGTGTGATCCACCTTGCCGTTGATGCGATAGAGCGTCACCTGATGTTTGCCCTTGAGCTTTTCCTCAAGCGTTTGCCGCTGTGAGGCGTAATAATTCACCGGCAGGCCGACGACCAGCGTGTCGGGCGCGGGCATCTGCTTCTCTTCCATAAAGCGAGCGATGCCGGCAAGCGTCAGCGCCGGGTTGTAATGCTTGGTGAACATATCACGGTCGGCAGTCATCTCGCCGCCGCGATTCAATCGCACCGCGGTTTCGCCGAAGTTGCGCACCTTGCCGGGGTAGAGGCTGAGCTCGGCGATGAAGTTCTCTTCCTTGGTGCCAAGAAAGTCTTCGCCAAATTCGGCGGGGCCGATGACCGACGGAAAGATCAAAGTCTTGCGCGAGCCTTTGACCTCCGAATAAATTTTCGTAGCCGAATAGCCAGTGTCAACCGCAAGCACATTCATACGCGATGCTTTTCAAGGCCCATTGCGTCGGCCTCGACGGACGCCTCCAACGCCCAGTGAACGATGTAGTGTCGGATGTAGATTATCAGCCGACGCGCGGAAAACAGCAAACCGCCATCCGCGGGTCAAAGTCAATGCGGCATCGGCTGCCGGTGCATGCCGTTGAGCAATCGGGGGTTCGTCTGGATTATAAGCCAACCGCTGCGTGAATGATAAGCCGGTTCGGAAAAACTCACTGCTCGTTCAAGCTCTTGTCGTACTCAAGGTGCTTGACGCGCAATTGATCCGCCGGGACGCGGGCGAGCGCTTGCGCGGTCGCGCCCGTCAGATAGAGCTTCAGATAATCACTGATGTGCGGCGTCGCCACACCACGCTTGACGCGCAGATAATTCAAGAAGTCAGCTTCATACCAGTCGAAAATCTTGGACAAGTAGAGCGTCTGCGTCGCGGCGTCAAAGCGCACGTTCGCCGGGTCGTTGATAAAGGCGCGCGCGCCCTCTTCAAGCTCCGCCTCCGTCGCCCGCTCGGCGATGGCTCTGGCCTTAAGCGGCGGGCAGCTCACGGCGCCACAGTTCAAGTAGAAATGGATGCGCGGGTCGAGAAAGCGCTTGCGAATGATGTTGTGTTCCAGGTCGTTGAGCGTCAGTTGTTGCCCGCCCAGCTTAATTTCTTTGTTCTTGAACCATCCGAGCTTGGCCCACAGCGCGTGCTTATCGGGATAAGCCTTTGCCGCATAGTAAAGCACATAGGCGTTGTAAGCCGTCAGGTAATAGCGCTTGCTTTCATCCTCACCGGCGAAAAGCTCTGGACGGTTTTCAGGGCTCGTCGTCGCCAGTTGAGCGAGAAAGGCTTCGAGCACCGCAAGCTCCTTTTTGAGACCGGCATAATTGACACGCCCGCGCCTGTCAACGTAATTCGCGACCAGCCGGTCGTATTCGGCATACGAGAACGGCACGGCGGGCGCCTGTTCAATCGAAGCTGTCGGCAGGGTTTCGCTCATCGCCATCACCATCGTCGCCGTAAGCAGTAACGCCGAGATTAAACCGGGAAATCGAGCCATCGTCTTCTTTGACTAGTAGAGCGCTTGCAGCCGTGCGCCGGGAAAATAATGCGTCAATATCTCGTCGTGCGCGTAGCCGCGGTCGGCCATCACCGCCGCTCCGATCTGACACAATCCAACGCCGTGACCCCAGCCCGCACCGATCAACGTGAAGGCTTGTGGGTAAGCGTCCGCCCCCGCCTCCATTTCGACCACAATAGCCGAGCTGTAGAGGTGCGAGCGCGACAGCGCCCGGCGAATCTCAAGCTCTTTGCCAATGACCAGCGTTTGTCGGTCGCCAGTAATCTTCAGCCGGATGATGCGCCCGGATTCGCCGCGCTCTATGGCTTCGAGCGATTGAATGCGCCCGACATCTACGCCGAGCCGCGACTCGATAATCTGTCGCAACTCGTCTGCCGTGTAGCGCACGCGCCAGCGATAAAAGTCGCTGGTCTCTTGATCAAAGCCCGGCAGGATGCGCGCCAGCAGTTCCTCCGATTGCGTGTTGCAAAAGGCCGGCGGCGCGTTGCGAATCCACGCCTCGGCATTGGCTTCATCGGTGAGCGGCATCGCATACGCGCTGATGTCGTCCGCGCCGTCGTAAAGCACCGCGAGGTACGGCACGTCGCGGTCTTCCCAACCCGCCCGATAAACTTCGGTCATGCCGCCGCAGCTTTTCGAGTAGCGCGTATCGCACACCTCTTCGCCCCAGACCATCGCTTTGCCACGCGTGTCGCGCACGGCGCTGAACGCCTCAGGCGAAAAGGCTTTCGAGATGCCCTGATACCGCTGGCAGTGATCGTCTGCACAGACATCAAAATCGCTGTGATTCTCGCGCCCATACCAGCGAATGATCTCAAGCGGCGCGCCTGCCGTGTCCCCAGCTCCATCGTGGCTTTGATCGGCACCCGGCTGGTCATCAACACCGAGGTCGCTCGACGGCTTGCCGGCCTGGGCCAGTTGCGCCAGCAGCCAGCCACGCGACACGACCGCATGAGCGCGCAATGACTCGGGCGGACAGGCGGCGCTCATCTCGGATGAGATGACGCTGATCAAGTAGGCTTCAAGTGGCAATTCGTTGATGATCGTCAAGCCATCGTCGGTCGCCTTTATCAACAGCGCGCCCTGGAACTGCTGCGCCTCTTTGCGCTGCCAGTGGAAGTCTATGCCGATGGTGACGTCGTGAACGGTGACGCGGCTCGCATCGAAATCCACAGGCGATAGGCGTAAGCTTTCGCCTCTGCGCATCTCGCCGCCCGACGCATCGCCGGTCAATGAAACCTTGCCGTCGTCGAGGCGCGCGACATAATCGCCCGCGCCGAGCGCTTCGTCCGCATCTGTCGCATAACTTCCATCGAGCGTGAGGCGCGCTTCGGTGGCCTTCGTCATCAAACCGACGCGAATCTGCGGCTCTCGTTCAAACCCAATCACTGGCTTCCCTCCCCTCAGTCACACCTTCGAGAATCTCGTTCACTTGAACGTCACTGAAACTGACTTCAGCAAAAATCGCTTCGATCTGCGCGCCGTCCAATCGGGCGAAGTCTTCGCGACGCGGCGTGACGATGATGCCGGCCATGTCAATCGCGCCGGGGCTGACGATCAATTGCGCCTCACCCTCGGCAAAGAAAATCGCGGGCCGGTGCTTGGCACGCGGAAACAGAAACGTCGTATACGCGCCGCGCTCATAGATGCAGACGATGTTCATCATCGGCTCTGTGTGACCATCGGGCCGCGGCAGCTCGTCCATAACGCGATAGAACCACTCGGCAACCTCTTCAACATTGTTGCCGCGCAGAACGATGACGCTGCGCCCGATGCCGGTCATGGTGAACAACTCGAATTGATCGCGCGGCCCGGCTTCGCAAATTTCGCAGTGCGCCGGGTCGGCGGCAATCTCGGCCATCAAGTCGTCGGCTATGGGCAGCACGTCTCGCGCACATGCTTGAAAGTGCAGATGATCGGGAGCCGACGCGCCGCATTGCGGGCCGTTGTAGAGCGCGAAATAATCGGGCGCAAGGTCGGCGGCCAGCGCCAGCAACCGCTCGAAGTTGCCGGCAATCGTCTGCTCGATATGGCGGCGATGCACGACGGTCAGATGCTTGCTCAGTATCGGGAACGGATTACAAAAGAGCGCGAGGTCTTCGCCATACACAAGGCCCATCTCTTCCGGCGGCAAGTTCTCGGCGCAGAGAAAGCATGGGCGCTTTTCAACCGAGCCTTTATCCACCGCGGCGGCGGTCGAGCGAATCCGGTGCGGGTTATGTTGAATGACGACCGTTGACTCTGCGACCGGCGCGCGCCGGGTTTCGACTTCGCTGAGCGCGGCGATGCCGCCGGCAAGCAGCGGCCAGGTCGCCCGCTGCTGCTCGATCAAGGCGTTTGCCCGCGCCGCCCAACCGCGGTTGCGCGGGTCTTTGAGATAAGCCGACAACTCGTGGTCGCCGATCATACGGTCGTTCCAGGTCACCGTTGATTCATCCTCCGGCGCGCTCCGATCTCTACGGTGCGCAGATAGTCTTTGTAATAATCGTAACGGTTCGCCGTCGCGAGCGGCAGCGCGGCGTCAGAGTTGCCTTCCCAACGGCGGGCGAAGTAAAGCGACTCGTAGATGCGGCCAATCTCGTACTCGCGGCTGATGCGCAGGGCGGCGGCATAATCCTCGCCATAGCTAACATTCGGCAGACCAAACCGGCGCAGCAGCGGAACGTAGAAAGCTCGCGGCGCGCCCAGCCCATTGATGCGCAGCGCGTTGTTGCGTCCGTTGTCGCGCGTCCATTCGCGGTGATCGATCAAGCCCGGCGGCACTTCCTCAAGCTCGAAATTGACGATGGTGTATGAGCCGATGACCATCGCATAGCCGCCCGCATCGAAAGCGGCGACGATCTTCGCCAGGGTGTACGGGTCGGCGTAGAGGTCATCGGAATCCAACTGTACGGCAACCTCGCCACAATGCGCGCTAAAGATCGCTTCGTTCCAGCAACCACCAATGCCGAGGTCGCGCCGCTCAGGAATCAGGTGCACCAGGCGGTCGTCTTTGGCAGCAAGCTCTGCGAGGATTGGCGTCGTTTCGTCCGTCGAGTGGTTATCAACGACGATGACATTGAAGTCGAAGTCGGTTTGCTGTGAAAGGGCGCTGCGCACGGCTTCGGCAATCGTCCGCTCGCGGTTACGCACGGGGATGACCACCGAAGCGCGCACCGCAAAAGTTTCATCGCTTGCCGGGCGCGGCTTGAATTCGGCTTGCAGATAAGCGCCCAGGCGTTGCAGGTGGCGGCTGGCGATCTCTTCCATCTCAACCTGAAAGTCGCGCCGGCGCGGATCAACGTAGTCGAACTGCTTATCGCCGGTCTTGCGCAGGTCGTGGGGAACGCGCGTGTAAAGCGGTTCAGGGATGCGCAGCGGCTTTGATTCAAGCGAGAGCTTCAAGCGCAAGTCATAAAGGCCGCCCCATCGCCATTGCTCGTCAATCGCGCCGTGGCGGCGCAGCGCAGCGCGGGCGGCGGCACTGGCAATCAAGATCACCGAGCCAAAATCGAAGCTATCGCGGATGCTGCCGGTTTGGTAATCGATCAACGGGTGATCGCTCAGGCTGTCGCCCGTGGCGTCGCGAAAATCCGAATAGACAAAGGCGCTGCCGGTGTCAGCGGCGACTTGCAGAAATCGCTCGATGGCGTGCTGGTCGCATTCGACCTCTTCGCCGGGCAAGACAATCAGCAGGTAATCTCCTGCCGCCGACTCGATCAGCTCATTGATACCGCGCCCGCTCAAGAAGTCGCCGGTGATCATACGCGATTTCGCGGCAGCGGGCGCAGAAGCGAGCGGCGCTTCGCGGGCAAAGAAGATGATCTCTGTGACGGCGGCGTGTGCGGCAAGCGCCGCGCTAGCCGCCCGCGGATCGCCGTCGGCGCTCAAGACTGCGGTTATGGTTGGCATAGAGGTCTCAACAGAATGATTCCAGACATTCGCTGCGCTTTCAAAAAATCGGCGAGCGGTTGATCGATTATTCGTCCGGCAGTGCGCGACGCGTGGCGCAGCCACACCTGATGGTCGCGTTTGATAATGAATCCCAGATGAAACACGTCGAGATTGCGCCGCGTCGAAGCGAACAGCGCGATGTCGCCGGTCTCAGCAATGAGACGAATGGTGGCCATCGCTTGCTTGGGAAAAACGCGAAAGGTGACCGTTTTTGCCGGCAATTCCTGAATGAGCGAGAGCCGTCGCGTCCGTGTGACGGCGCGCGGGCCGGCTGTGATGTCCTTGACGATTCCCTGCCGCCGATTATGCTTCACCCAGTCAGCCATGTAGTGATTGCGGCTGCGCCAGTCTACCTCACCATCGGCATAGCGCATCTCGCGTAAGGCATCGCTGAACTCATCTGCGGCGCGCGAGCCGGCGAGCGCCAGCACCGTTTCAACGTAGGTCACGCAGTCGAAGCCATCCAGGCGCGTCACCAGTGATTCATGCACGTCCGGGCCACCGCCGAGCGGGTTGCTTAGATACGGCACGTCAAGAAACTGCGCCGACAATCGCTCCAATCGTTCGTCCAACTCGTCTGTGTCGCGGACCAGGTTCAGCAATCCCCGGATTTCGGCAAGCGTCGTCGAATTGGTTTTTCCAGATCGTTGCAAGCGGATTCTCTTCGCGGCTATAACGTCACCCCCGGGTCGGCGAGCTGTTCTTGCGCAAGGCGCGTCATCACCTGCTTGATCGGCTCAAGGGTGCCTGCCAGCACAAAATCATTCGCTACTGCCGACCAGTCGAACTTGTAGCTTGAAACGCGCGCCGACACCCACATCTGGCGCACAGAGGAATTCGGGCTGACAATGAAACGGCCCGGCTCGCCCTCTTCAAAGGTGATAGTTAAGATGCCGCCTTGCGCATCGACGTCGAGGTCGCGGTCTTCGCCGAGCGCCGCGAACGCTTCTTCAAGTTCGCGGATCGTCGTTTCGGCTTTCTCCTGAAATTCAGCATCGCTCAATCGGTCGCTCATCTCTCCTCCACTTATTCTTAACGTAAGCACAAACTCCTTTTGACTTCTAACCCGACTGCGTAGATCCTCGCGGTCGTATTCGCAAGAATTATGCAAAGGATGGGATAAGCCCCGACAGGAGGAGTACAATTCAACATCAACGGTTCTGCACGACGATCTGGCCTTGGCTAATTCTTAGATCCGTATTATCTCAGGTAGCCTCCCTACGAGGCTTCACCGACTCCTTATCGTTGCAGCACGCGCAAGTTCGATCTCACGCATCGCCGCCTCAGGCCCGATTATCCAAAATCCATCGTTAATAGAATAGACTGCGGTCTCAAGATCAATCCATCTGACATATTGTTCTGGTGCCGGTTGACCAGCGGAATCATCCATAAGCAATGCCTCGTCGGAATTGCCGGTGGGAGCAACACGTAAGACATGTCGCAGTGTTTGTGAATGTCCCTTAAGCAGTGAGTAATTAAAACCAACGCCAACGACACATCCTCTGCTGAGGGCTTCATCGAGACACTCAGGATAAAGTCCCAAGGTCACCTGGCAAAAAGGGACGTGCCAAAACGCCAGTC
>JBJMGU010000226.1:0-17492 GCA_045807765.1 Blastocatellia bacterium | reverse complement strand
GAAGTGGTCGCCCTGACGGCAAGCGGGCAACTGGTCCACTACTGGCGGGAGAACCACTCCCCCTTCACCTGGCACGGCCCGACAGCGACCTTCGCCAGCGGCGTCACCGGCAATCCTTCCCTCATCCAGAGCACGTTCGGGAATCAGGGAAATTTCGAAGTGGTCGTGCCGCGCGTATCGCCGGGCGGTCTGGTGCACTACTGGCGCGACAACGACGCGCCGGGCTTCCCCTGGCATGGGCCGACGGCTTTACCGGGTGGTGGTGGGTACAATATGGTTTCGCTGATTCAAAGCAACTTTGGTCCGGGGAACCTGGAAGTGGACGCGCTGTCGGGCGCGTCGAAGTTCCAATTTTGGCGGGAGAACCACTCTCCGTTTACATGGCATGGGCCGTCTCCGTTCTGAGATGACACCAGCCGCACATTCCAAAACCAGGCCAGACCGCGCTGCGGTCTGGCCTGGTTTTGCATTTGTTAAAGCCCTCGGCGAAACGGTGAGTTACAGGCGCATTCACTGACTGGCCGATAGCCATTTAGCGGTGCTCGATCTCACACTCAGCCGCAGGCATGAGCGGCGGCAAGGCGCATGAATCGTCGAGATGTTTCTCGACGCAGGCCAACAGCTCGTCCGGTTGCACAGGCTTCAATAACAGGTCGTCGGCACCGTACTCTCTTTTTGCTTCCCACTTATAATCCGGCAAGCGTATTTCCATCGGTTAGCCCGCGGCGACCATTGTGCGGGTCGGCTAGGGACGGGGAATCTCACCCCAGCCGCGCGAATCGAAAGAGGCACAAGGGGACAGAGGGGAAAAGGGAAAGGGTGAAGGGTGAAGAGTGAAATGGGGAATGACCGCCTTTCACCCTTCACTCTTCCTGTTTAACTGTAGCGCAGCCAGCGGCCAAGCTCGGCCAGGCTCGGGCGCTTGCCATACATCAGGATGCCGACGCGATAAATCTTTGCCGCCAGCCATACCGCGCCGAGGATCGTCACCACCATAATCCCCATTGACAATAGCACTTGCCAGAGCGGCGGATTGATTACCGCAATGCGCAGCATCATCAGCGTCGGCGCAAAGAACGGGATCATCGATAACGTCACCGCCAGCGGCCCGTTCGGGTTCGCTACGATGGTTGTGAAGATCATCATCGGAATGACAATGATAATCGTCACGGGGAACTGCGCCTGCTGCGCTTCTTCTTCGCTGCCGACGGTCGCGCCGACCAGCGCGTACAGCGTCGCGTAGAGGAAGTAGCCGAGGACGAAGTAGACGACGAAATAGACGAGCAGGATGGGCGGCAGGTGCGGCAGCGACACGCCGCGCGACGCGAACATCGAGATGCCGACGGTCGAAAGCAAGGCGACGCTCGTGACCCAGATGCCGATCTGCGTCAGCCCGACCAGGCCGATGCCGATCAGCTTGCCGAGCATCATCTCTTCCGGTTTCACCGACGAGACGATGATTTCGACAATCCGCGATTGCTTCTCTTCGATGACCCCGCGCATCACGAACAGCCCGTAGAACAACACTGTCATGTACATAAAGAAGAGCATGATGAAGGCGACAATAAAGCTGGCGCCGCCGTCCGACTGCCCGCCGCCTTCCGAGGTCAGCTTCTTGGTGTCGAGTTCGAGCCGCCGCGTGATGCCCTTCGCCTTCTCGCTGCCGATGCCGGCGCGGTCGAGCTTGCGTTCGATGACCGCCTGGCTGATGGCTGATTCCAACGAGCGCAGGCCGAAATCGCTGGTGTTCTTTGAGCGGTATTCGGGCCGCGTCCCGTCGAGTAGGCCGGCGGGCAGAATCAAGTAGGCTTTATCTTCGTCCTTCTTGCCGCCCGCCGTGTAATCGTTTCGGATGATCTCGTCAATGTTGTCGCTCGGGCTGACGGCGCGACGCTCCAACACATAGTGGGTCAACTGTGGCCCGCGGTCGCCCGCGTCGTCGCGCGCCGCGCCGGGTGCGTCGAGGCGATTCTTGAGGGCGGGAAAGAGCTGTTCATCGCCGCTCTGATCGAGCACCACGACATGCCGCTCGCCGCCGCCGCGCATCGCCAGCAAGCCCGGCAACAGCGCCACCGCCAGCAACAGCAAGGGGCTGGCAATCGTGCTGATGACGAAGGCGCGCGTGCGTACGCGCACCACGTATTCGCGCTTGATGATGGCCCAGGTTTTTTTCATAGCGCCTCCGCCTCGACGCGCCGGCCGGCCAGTTCCTGAGTGCCAGTGACGCTTTCGATGAAGATCTCGTTGAGCGACGGCTCGACCAGCTCGAAGCGCTGGATGACTACACCTGCGGCGACGGCCCGCCGCAGAATCTCCTGCGCGTCGGCGCCGTCCTGCAAGAGAATCTCGCTGTAGCTGGCGTTGCGGTTGTGGCGCTTAACCAGATCGGGGGTGAGAAAATCGTCCGGCCCTTCGTAATCGAGGATGACCGTGTTGCGTCCATAGCGCCGCTTGACTTCTTTCAGGCCACCGCCGAGCACTTTGGTGGCGTGGTTGATCAAGCAGATGTCGTCGCACATCTGCTCGACCTGTTCCATCTGATGTGTCGAGAAGATGACCGTCTTGCCCTGCTTCTTCAGATCGAGGATGGCCGCCTTGAGGACGCCGACGCTCACCGGGTCGAGGCCGGAAAACGGCTCGTCCAAAATCAGGATGTCGGGATCGTGAAGGACGGTGGCGATGAACTGCACTTTCTGCTGCATGCCTTTCGAGAGGTCGGGCGGCTTTTTGCCCTTCCACGCCGACAGCTCCAAACGGGCGAGCCATTCATCGGCGCGCTCGGCGGCGGTGCGCGAGTCGAGTCCTTTGATGTTGCCGAAGAAGACCAATTGATCGCCCACTGTCATCTTCTTGTAGAGGCCGCGCTCTTCCGGCAAGTAGCCGATGTGCGATTGCAGCTCGGAGTTCATGTGACGGCCCATCACCAGCACTTCGCCTTCGTCGGGCGCGGTAATGTTAACGATCATGCGAATCGAAGTGGTCTTGCCGGCGCCGTTCGGACCAAGCAGCCCGAAGACGCTGCCCTGGCGCACCGCAAACGATAGGTCGCGGACTGCGACAAACTCATCAAAACGTTTGGTCGCATCCTTCAGCTCAATCACGTTCATCCGTTATCCTCCAAGGGGTGGTCAATCAGCTTGAATGAAGCCCGCAAGACGCAAGAGGGGCCAATCGTCTGACGCATGCGAGATACTTGAGCCGCCAACGTGCCTTCACACTTCGTTGGTGTCGCGGCTGACCTGTCGGGCGCGAATCTGTTTTTCATGCGCTTCGAAATTGCGCGTCGTGTGTTCGGTGACGCTGCCGATGCTTGCAGGCGGCGCGCTAAGTTGCGGCGGTGTGAATTCCTTCACCGCATCCGTGCGCGAAGCCGGCGCGCCCGACGTCGACGTTGGGTGGTAGTAAATCTTCACCAGCCGGATCAGCAACCACACCAGCAGCACGTCAATGCCAAGCCCCACGAGCGGGCCGAGAATCATCACCGGCAAGAACTCGCCCGGCGGTATGTTGCGCATCGCCATGTCTGAGGCCATTGCGAGCGGGCCGATGATGCCAACCGCTGAAATGATGCCGATGATGAGCAGAAACGTGATGGTCAGCCCCATCGGGAATTTTCCCTGCACTGTCGCCTCTGCCGGCCCATTTAGATTCGCGCCGCACTGCTTGCAATACCGCAGCCCTTGAATTGATTCGGCGCCGCAATTTGGACAATACATATTCACCTCACTGATTGCCGGGTATTCGGGCTATTGCTGCTCGCTGGCGTCGCGGTATGCCGCTTCGAAATTGCGCGTCGTGTGCTCGGTGACGCTGCGGAAGGCCGGCGGCGCGGCGATCTGCTGCGGGTTGGGCGCGCCCGCGCGCGCCGACTGTCGCCGAGCGCTGCTGTCATTTTCCATCAGCTTGATCAGCCGCGACAGCTGCCGGATCAGCATCCCGGCAATCAGCACCACCGCTGGCGAGCCGAACAGGTAGAGCGGCACGACGATCTCTCTCGGCGCATGCAGAACGGTCAGCGGCACCGCAAGGCCGAACAGCGTCAGCAGCGACACCAGGCTGAAAACCGCCACCGCCCAGAAGACGCCGGCCAGCCTTTTGCCGCTCATTCCCGGCGACTCGCTTTTCTCGATGTCCCAGCCGTGTTCAGTCTGGCGGACGCGCTCGAAGTCAACGCCCGGCGTCGGCTGATATAGATTGCCGCCGCAGCGCGTGCAATATCGCAGCCCGGTCGTATTGGCCGCGTTGCAGGATGGACAATTCATGGCCGCCTCCAATTCACTTCGTAACCTTCTTTACAATCACCGTCGACTATTCGCGGGCGTGCAGCTTGTCATAGATGCCCGGCTCGAAGTTGCGCGTCGTATGCTCGGTGACGCTGCCGACGGACGAGGGCGGCGCCGGCAACTGGACGAGCGGCGGCGGCGCGTGAATCGCCTTGTCGCTTTTGGCCGCCTGCCCCTGCGGTCGCGGCGCGATCAAGTGGCCGAACAAACGCATGAGCATGGCGACGACGCCGACGATGGTCAGTGTGCCGAAGACAAGCATCACGATGGCTACGGGTGTCGCCTCGCCGGTACGCTGCTCGCCGGGAAACATCCGCATCAGATCAAAGGCATGGGTAAAAACAATCCCTAGCCCGCCAAGCGTAATCGCCACTGTCGCCAGCGCCAGCACCCAGGCGGCCATCGTCACTTTCGGCGCGGTGGGCGGCGCGGGCGCTTGAGGGGTTGGGGCATCCAGCAGATTGGTGCCGCACTGTTTGCAGTATCTCAAGCCGTAGACATGCTCCGCGGCGCAATTCGGACAAAACATGATGCCTCCGTGTTTGGCGGCCCGAGAACGTTGACCGCTTATTTTCTTCGTTTGCATTATAACTGATTCTACGGAAGAACTCAGTTTGACTACGACGCACGGCGCTGACAGGTTCAGCCGACCTTTCCCCATTGCCATTTGCATTCGCCGGGTGCTAGATTGAAAGTCACTGTCATACTTCGATTTTTTCGTCCGGAGGTAAACATCATGTCACAACCTGCGACCGCTTCTGAAACCGCGCCGCGCGCCCTCACTTCATTAACCGACGAAGAGCAATTATTCCGCCAGTCGGTCGGCGAATTTGCCACCAGCCAACTCCGCCCGCTCGCCGCTGAGATGGACGAGCAGGGCAAGTTCTCCGCTGACCTCATCAAGCAGTTTTTCGATCTCGGCTTAATGGGTATCGCCATCCCCGAACAGTACGGCGGCCAGGGCGGCAACTTCTTCACCTCGATTATCGCCGTCGAAGAGTTGTCGCGCGCCGACGCGTCGGCGGGCGTCATCGTTGACGTGCAGAACACCCTGGTCAACAACGCCTTGCTGATGTGGGCCAACGAAGAGCAGAAGCGCCGCTACCTGCCGCGCCTGGCGACGGACACCGTCGGCGCTTACGCGCTTTCTGAGGCCGGTTCGGGCAGCGACGCGTTCGCGCTGGCGACAAAAGCCGAAGACAAAGGTGATCATTACCTGCTCAACGGGCACAAGCTGTGGATCACCAACGGCGCCGAAGCCGGGCTGTTCATCGTCTTTGCCAATGTCGCGCCCGACAAAGGCTATCGCGGCATCACCGCTTTTCTGGTCGAGCGAGACTTCCCAGGTTTTTCGGTCGGCAAGAAAGAGAACAAGCTCGGCATCCGCGCCAGCTCGACTTGCGAGTTGATTCTGGAAGATTGCGCGGTTAAGAAGGAGAACATTCTCGGCGAAGTGGGGCGCGGCTATAAGATCGCCATCGAGACCTTGAACGAAGGGCGCATCGGCATCGGCGCGCAGATGGTCGGGCTGTCGGCGGGCGCGCTCGACTACGGCGTCAACTATGTGAAAGAGCGCCGCCAGTTCGGCAAGGCGATTGGCGCGTTTCAGGGCGTGCAGTTTCAGATCGCGCAGGTGGCAACCGAGCTTGAAGCGGCGCGCTTGATGGTCTACAACGCGGCGCGCATGAAAGACAGTGGCGAGAACTTCGTCATGCAGGCAGCGATGGCCAAGCTGTTTACCTCACAGGTCGCCGAGCGCGTCACCAGTCAGGTTGTCGAATTGTATGGCGGCTATGGCTACACGAAAGATTACCCGGCGGAGAAGTATTACCGCGATGCCAAGATCGGCAAGATTTACGAAGGCACCTCGAACATGCAGCTCCAAACCATCGCCAAGCTAATCCTCGGCGACGTATAATCACTATCTTCAAACGCAGGCTGCGCTCGGATACAGCGAGGTGATACGACAATGGACCGACTGATTGTTGACGAAGAAGGCAAAGTCACCATTCCGCAGGAAATCATTCAAAAGCGCGGCCTGCGTCCAGGCGACGAGCTAGCGCTCGTCGAATCGGCAGAAGGATTGCTTGTCTATCAGGGTGTTGATCCGAAAAGCCAGCAGTGGTGGGGTGGCTTAAATGACGACGAACGCCGTCTCGCCGCAGAAGAAGCTCATCGTTACGAAGCCTTGACCGAGCAAGAACGCGACGCACTTTGGGAAGAAGATGCTGAGAGCCTTGAGTCTGAAACGGATTTGCACCAAGAGTAGCAGGTCCCAAAAGGGCACTTCAGCGCAGCAGCGCCACGGGAAAGTCCTGGCCCTTTGACGAGCTGACCGGGTATTGCGCGACCGACTTGTACTTCTTTGACACTTCCGGCAACTGGTCTTCGATGTAGGCCAGCAAGCCGCGCACGGTGAC
Source organism: Blastocatellia bacterium (assembly GCA_045807765.1). Taxonomy (GTDB): domain Bacteria; phylum Acidobacteriota; class Blastocatellia; order UBA7656; family UBA7656; genus DATENM01. The sequence continues at coordinate 10,789 of JBJMGU010000226.1, read as the reverse complement.
GCTGCGATTGGCCGCGCCGACGACCGCTTCGCCCTTCAAGCCGTTTAACAGCACGTAGGTGAACAGGCCGTGATGCAACTCATCGATCTCTGCCGCAAGCTGGCTCGCTCCTGACGCGGCAATGATGTGGACGCCGGCAGAGCGCGCCAGTTGCGCGAGAGACTTGCGGTCCTCGTAACCGCGGAACGACACCACCGCGCCGCCCGACCGGCAGGCGTCGAGCAACAGCAAAACCTTCTGCGAGCGAATCTTCACCAGCGCTTCATTGATCGCCGCCGACGAGATGCCGCCCGCCGTCAACTGCTCGTCGCGTTCGGGCTGCGTGATCTCGTGCGGGATGAAGTACCACTGATCGAGACGGCTGTCGCCGTGTCCCGCGAAATAGATAATCACGACGTCTTCGGGCCGCGCTGTCTCGCTCAGCCGCGCAAAGGCTTTGACGATGTTGGCGCGGCTGGCGTCGGCGTCGTACAGGCGGTTGATCTCGACTTCGCGGAACAAGCGCCCGCCGCTCTGCTGAAAGTAAGCGGCGACGCCTTCGGCGTCCTGCACCGAGAAGTTTAAATTCAACGCCGGATTCTGATAGCGGCTGATACCGACGACGAGCATGCGCAGCGCCGCCTGCTTTTCGGGCGCTGCCAGTTGCACGCTAATCTCGTCGGCGCGGCTCTCTGTGCGGTCGCGACTGTAAGCGACGGCGCGCAGCGCGTTGCCGCCTTCGGCAAGCAAGACGCGGTAGGTCGCTGACACAGTGCCGCGGGCCGCCACCTTCAAGCCACGATTGCCGGGATTGACGAGCTTGCCGTTCTGGTAGAGCCGCAGGTCTTCGGCGCCGCCGCCGGTGTCGCGCGCTTCGACCGTCACCTCGACCTCTTCGGCTGTGAAGCGCTCGTCTTTGCGCGGCGAAGTGATGTGCACTTCAGGCGGCATCGCGAAGCCTTTGGCGATGGTGTCTGCGGGCTTGGCGAGCGGTTCTTGCAAGGTTTGCGGAACGACCTGCGGCTTGAAGAAACGGTCGAAGAACTGGTCGAAGTCGAAAACCGTATCGGCCAATCGCCAAGCGATATACTGGCCGCCTTTGTCCGAGCCATCGTAATAACCTTCCGGCGTGAAGGCGATCCAGTTGCCGTCCTTGAAAGCGAGCAAGGTGACTAAAGGCGTGCCGAGATCGAGCGACCAGATCTTCGTCGTCGTGTCCCAGCTTCCCGACACCAGCCATTTTTGATTCGGGCTGAAGGCAAGCGACGAAACCGGGCTCGAATGGCCGGCGAGCGTGCGCACGAGCTTGCCGCTTGCCGCGTCCCACAGCTTGATCGTTTTATCGTAGCCGCCCGATGCCAGCAGTTTGCCGTCACTGCTGAAAGCCAGCGAGAGCACGTCGTAGGTGTGGCCTTCAGCCGTGCCCAGCAGCGCGCCGCTCGTGGCGTCCCACAGCTTGATCGTTTTATCGGCGCTGCCTGAAGCGATGACGCGACCATCGGGGCTGAAGGCGACCACATGCACCTGCGAGCCGTGACCATTGAGCGTGCGAATCAACGTGCCGCTCTCCACATCCCACTGCCGCACGGTCGTATCCACGCTGGCCGAGACAAGCTGGCGGCTATCGGGACTGAAAGCGACCGATTCGACAAGGCTGAAATGGCCGGTGAGCGTGCGCAGCAAACGGCCCGACGTCGCATCCCACAGCCGGATGCTGCGGTCTTCGCCGCCCGCCGCGATCCGTTTGCCATCAGGGCTGTAAGCGACCGAGCTGACCTCCGAGGTGTGGCCCGTGAGCGTACGAATCAGCTTGCCGGTCTCAGGCTCCCAGAGCTTGACGGTCTTGTCCCAGCTTGCCGAAGCCAGGGACTTGCCGTCGGGGCTGAAGGCGACGGCGCTGACTTCGGACGCATGACCCGCGAGCGTCCGCACCAATCGCACATTCGGCGCGTCCCACAGCTTGACGGTCGCGCCGCTGGTCACGGCAAGCGTGCGCCCGTCGGCGCTGTAAGCGATGCGGCGCACCTCGGACGAACGGCCTTCGAGGGCGCGCAGTTGTTTGCCGCTGGCGGTCTCCCAGAGCGTGACGGCGCGATAGTTGGCGGCAGCGATGATCGAGCCGTCGTTGTTGAAAGCAATCGAGCTGACCGGATTGGCATGGCCGGCGAAGGTGCGCAGCGGCTTGCCGGTTTCGCTGTCCCAGAGGATGACGCTTTTGTCCTGACTGCCGGACGCCAGCGTCTTGCCATCTGTATGGAAGGCTACAGAGACGGCGCCGCTCGTGTGGCCGGTGAGCGTGCGCAGCAGGCGACCACTTTCTGTCTCCCAGAGCTTCACCGTCTTATCGAGGCTCGCCGAAGCGATCATCTTGCCGTCACGGCTGAAGGCAACAGCGCGGACTTCTGCCGCGTGGTCTTCGAGAGTGCGGACGAGCGCGCCGGTTTCGGTGTTCCACAGCCTGACCGTCTTATCCGTCGAGCCGGCAATCATCTGGCCGTCGGGGCTGAAGGCGACGGCGCGCACCGGTGACCGCGCTTCGATGGTGAGCAGTTCTTCACCGCTCTTGACCTCCCAGACGATGATGTTGGTGTCGCCGCTCGCCGAAGCCAGCTCGCGGCCATTGGCGCTGAAGGCAACGGCGAGGACTTCGGCCTCATGACCTGCGAGCGTGCGCAGCAGCTTGCCGGTTTCGACCTCCCAGAGCTTGACCGACTTATCAAGGCTCGCCGAAGCGAGGGTCTTGCCATCGGGAGAAAAAGTAAGGCCGGCTACATCATCAAAATGGCCGTCGAGGACGCGACGCAGGCGGCCCGTCCCGGCTTCCCAGAGGCGGATGGTCTGGTCGGCGCCGCCCGAAGCGATCAGCCGCCCATCGGGGCTAAAGGCGACGGTACGGATGTTGTCGAAGTGGCCGTTTTGAATAACCAGCTCCGGTTTCGGCGGTTGCAGCGCGGGGGGCTGCGGGCGCACAGGCGGGCGCACAGGCGGGCGCACAGGCGGGCGCACAGGCGGACGGCGCTGGCGTTGCGCCGCCAGGTCGCCGGCCAGTAAAGCGGCAATTGCCGCGATCATAAAAAACAGCCCTACGGCTCGTCGCCAACCTCTCTTGGTCATCGCAGACTCCGCATCATTATAAGATTCAAATGGGAAGAAGTCGGATAGGGGTGCATCCGTATTGCCTTGTGCGCTGCCCCTTGTTGCCTTCGGCCTCAGATCATCGCTGGGGAAGACTAGCTGGCGCAAACTGCCTTGTCAATCAAGCCACCTGAGCGCCGGCGATGGCGACTCGCTCGCCTGTCAACTTCGGGTTTGCCTCTGACGCGCGAGCTGATTTAAAATGATCCTCGATTTCGCCGCGTTCGTGATTATCGTCCACCTCGTTCAGTCTCGACCATCACCATCATCTGTGCGAAGGACTTCTCCGCGAAGCCGCTTTACCACCGAGCGAGGTCTTATGTTGTTTCGAGCCACCCGCCGCGCCGTCACACTGGCCTGCCTGTTGATTCTCCAACTGACTTTGATGCCACCGGCTCCCCATGTCGATGAGGCAAAGGCCGCGGCGCTCGCGCAAAGCGCCGGCAACCGCAACATCTGGGCAGGGCCTTACACTCTGGGGACGTTCGCGCAGCGCATGAACGGCGGGCGCGTCGTCTGTGTCGAAGCCAGCTCGGAGCAGGCGCATCGCCTCAAAGACCGTGATACCAATCTGCCATTGACTGCGCTCGCGGCGGACGCCGATCAGCCTACGGGATTAAAGATCATCCTGCGCGGGACCGCGCAATTACAGGGCTACCCGGCAGCGCGTGCCGCCTTCTTGCGCGCCGCCGCCCGATGGGAAGTGCTGGTGCGGACGCGCCTGACCGTCATCATCGATGTTGATTTCGGCCCGACCCTCTTCGGCAAACCGTTCGACGCCGATGTCGTCAGCAGCGCTGATGCCCAGGTGATTGCGGGCAATGCGCTCTACACGGCGGCGCGCGCCGGCTTGCTCAGTGAAGCCTTTGCACAGGAAAAGCGCGCGCTGTTCAACTTGCTGCCCGCGAAAATGGTGCCGACCGACAGAGGTGAGTCTCAGGGGCTAGCGGCCTCGTCGGCAACGCTCCGCGGCCTGGGCTTGCTCGATCCGGTTGCTGACCCCGAGCGCGAATCGGCTTACTTCGGCCCGCCGCCCGCCATCGGCTTGAATTCAAAATTCAGTTTTGATTTCGAATCCGGCGATGGCATCGAAGCCAACAAGCTCGACTTTGAAGCCCTGGCGCTGCACGCAATCGGCCATGTGCTGGGATTCGTCTCATCGGTCGGCCAGCAAGAGATGAACGATGCGGCAGACACGCCGCCAACCGTCTGTGACCTGTTCCGGCTGCGGCCCGAAGCGATCAAAGGTGACTTTGCCGCCGCCACACGCATCCTCTCTTCGGGCGGCGAGCAGGGCTTTTACACGGGCGGCTCGATGCTGGCGCTGTCGAGCGGGCGGCCCGATGGCACAGGTGGTGATGGGCAGTCGCCATCGCACTGGAAGGATGAGCGCGCCGCCGGGCAATCTCTCGGCGTGATGAGCCCGACGATTGCTGCCGGGGAATACCAAACGGTCACGGACAACGATCTGACGGCGCTTGAAGCGATTGGTTATCGAACCCAGAGCGTGGTGGATGTGACGACTGTGATTCCTTTGACCTCGGGGCAACCGCAACCGGGAGGCATGACCGCGCCGCCGCCTGACCTCGGCGTCCTCAGCCATACGCAGTACGCGATTGTCGTCCCAGCCGGCGCGACTCAACTACAAATCGATTTAAGCGGCGACCAGGACGTTGATCTTTATGGGCGCTATGGCCAACCGGTCGTGTTGCAAGGTCACAACCCGACAGTTGATTACCGGTCGGACACTGAATCGCACGTCGAAGCGATTACCATCACGCCATCCAGTTCCCTGCCCCTGCGCCCTGGGGTTTACTACATCGCGGTGGCGAACTGGGGGCCGGGTGATGCCAGCTTTACGGTGACGGCGACGGTCACCGGCGGTGCGTCCGGCAATCAGAGTCATGCGCCGGCTATCTTCAACCTCGCGGCGCGTCTTGAAGGCGATGGCTTGCAGATTGATGTTGCCGCGCTGGATCGTGATGGTGATCTGGCGGCGGCAGAGGTCAGCCTCATTGATGAAGTAGGCCGCATCGTTCGCCCGCCCTTGACGCTAGCGATCAACGCAGAGAGCGTTGCGCCGGTAGAGTCTCAATTGATCGTCAACGGTCTGGGCGCGCTGCCGACGGCGTGGCGCGCCAGTGTCGTTCTTACAGACCGCGCCGGCAACCGCAGCCCCGAAGCGGCGGTTGATTTCAACCGGCCCGATAGCGGCGCGTTGAGCGTGACGGCGGCTTCATTCACCGGCGCACAGTTGACCTTGAAAGCGCGCGGGCTTGCCGAAGGTTTAGCCATAGAGATCAATGGCCGGATCGTCGCGCCGCCGCAAAAGATCAAGATCAAAGGTGCCGGCAACAAGCTGATCGTCACAGGCAACGCCAGCCAACTGGCGCTGCGAACCGGGGCCAACCGCATCCGCGTGCGCAACCTCAACGGCTGGTCAAACATTTTGATCTTCAATATGTGAGCCGATTCAAAGGAAGGACATGGCATGGCTGACAAAGCAGAGGAGTTAGCAACCTATCAAGCTCTGAAAGAATTCGTAAGCCTGAAGCGACGAATGGCATGGGACAGCAGCCACAGTGATTTCCAGTTAATCGAGCACATCTTGGATGCGTGTGCGCAGGCAGTGACGGCAGAAAGCGACGACGACAAAGAGAAAGCGCTAAGCCGCATAGAAGACCTACTCCGATGACTTTCTGATGTGGCGGGCATAAGAGCCCGCCGCATTTTATCTTTGGCCATCAACGTAGGATTACACCCCGACCAACCGCTGCTGCTTTTGTCAAAACCCCGCCGCAAAGGGTAAAATAAGTTTCGCGGTCAGATGAGCTTCCGATCATCGGCTGCGAGGATTTCATATCCTTATTGAGGTATTCTGGATGATTCAAAGCCTGTTGAACCGCAAGGTCGAGAAGCGCCCCGACCGCGTCCGCCTCGAAGGCCGCATCCTCTTCCTTGCCGAAGACGCCGCCACCGTCAGAGCGCAACTTGAAGGCACCGATTTAGACCCGTCACAGATTCCGCCGCTGCGCAACGATATCTCGACAGACGAGATCACTCCGGCTTACATCTGCTATCACTTCGACGAGCGGTTGGGTGAATTCGTCTATCTCGGATTGAAATGCGGCGACGAGTTTCCCATCAAGCAAGGTGACGTCAAACGCGGCGGCTTCGTCGTTTCGGCTTCCGGCAAGCGGCGCGGCAAAGGGTCGAGCCGCGAGCAATCGCCTTATGCCGAAATCGCCGCCGGCATTCGCTGTGTCATCGCCGAAAACATCGAGCGCATCTATCGGCAAAACTGCCAGAACCTCGGCCTGCTGACCTCGACCAATTTTGATCTCATCCGTCGCATTGCCGATGGCGAAGACATTCCGCTCGCCGAATTTACCGAGGGCGAAGACGAGATCACCCGGCAGATCATCGAATATGGCGGGCTGTTCCCGTTCAACGTCGCCCGCCTGCAAGGCCATGTGCAGATTCCGCCGGTCACGACCGCAAGCCGAGCCATGACGCTGGCCGAAAAAATCTTTGCGCGCCACTTTGTCACAGACCTCTCGAAAGACGCCACCGGCGTCGAAGCGGTCAAGCCGGGCGACGCCGGCTTCGTGCGCACAGACATACGCTTCAGCCACGAGTACGTCACGCCGATGGCGGCCATCTTTTATGAGCAACTGGTCGGCGACGAGCCGGTCAACGATCCCGCGTCGGTCTACTTCTTTCAAGACCACCTGACTTTTCTCGATGACGTAATGCCGCCGGAGCGCAAGGCGATGGGCCTGCTCGATCTCGCCCACGAGTTGATTCGCAAGCAGGCCGCGTTCGCTAACCGACAAGGAATACGACTGCATGGTGGCTTGAAAGATCGCAAAGGCTCGGAAGCTATCTGCCACAGCCTGATCCTGCAAAACTACGCGCTGCCCGGTCAGATCATCATCGGCTCAGATTCCCACACGCCGCACGCCGGGGCGATTGGCGCGGTCGCCTTCGGCGTCGGCACGACCGACGTCTTCAATTCCTGGATCACCAAAGACGTCCGCGTCCGCGTCCCCGAACAGGTGCGCGTGCGGGTCACAAACAAACGGCCCGACAACGTCACCGCCAAAGATTTCATGCTCGAAATCTTGCGCACAGACTTTGTCCGCAACGGCCAGGCCATAGGCCGTGTCATCGAATACACCGGCGAAGCGGTCGCCGAATTGAGCATCGATGAGCGCGCCACCATGACCAACATGGCCGCCGAGGTTGGCGGCTTCACGGGCATCGTCGCCGCCGACAACAAGACCGTTGATTTCCTGGTCGAGCGCGGCCTGTCGCGCACTGAGGCCGAAGCGCTGTGCGCCGGCATGCAGAGCGACCCGCAGTCCGAGTACGCGCTGACGATTGACATTGATGCCAGCCTCCTGCGCCCGATGATCGCCACACCGGGCGACCCCGGCAACGGTCTCTTTGTTGATGAGATGACTGATCCGGTGAAGATCGATATTGCTTACGGCGGCTCTTGCACGGCGGGCAAAAAAGAAGACATGGACATGTACGCTCGCGTCTTCCGCGAAGCGCTGGCCCAGGGCCGTCGCGTCCACGCCGACGTGCAGTGCTTCATCCAGTTCGGCTCGCAGGAAGTGCGGCGATATGCCGAGCAGCAGGGCTATATCGACATATTCAATCAAGTTGGCGCCGAGATCATCGAGCCGAGCTGCGGCGCTTGCATCAACGCCGGGCCGGGCGTCAGCACCTTAAAGACGCAGGTGGTCATCAGCGCTCAGAATCGCAATTTTCCCGGTCGCAGCGGCCCCGGACAAATGTATCTCGCATCACCTTATACGGTCGCCGCATCGGCCATCGCCGGCCAGATCACCGAGTTTCGCCCGGCGTCGGCAGCAACAACGAAATGAGAAGTCAGAAAACCGAAGTCAGAAGTCAGAATAAAAGCGGAGACGGAGCCGACGGCCTTATCCATTCTGACTTCTGACTCCTGACTTCCGTGCTTAGGAGAGACTATGGCTGTACAGCCGCAGATTGAAAAGTATCACGGGCTTGACCGCGAGGCGATGATTCGCATTTATCAGTTGATGTATACGTCGCGGCGCGTTGATGACAAAGAGATTCAGCTCAAGGCGCAGAACAAGATCTTCTTTCAAATCTCAGGCGCGGGGCACGAAGCGATTCTCGTCGCCGCCGGGCTGGCCTTGAAGCCAGGCTATGACTGGTTCTATCCCTATTATCGCGACCGCGCCCTCTGTCTGACGCTCGGCGTCACGGCGGAAGAGATGCTGAAGGGCGCGACCGGCGCGGCAGACGACCCGGCGTCGGGCGGGCGGCAAATGCCGAGTCACTGGGGCAGCACCAGGCACAACATCGTCAGCCGCTCGTCGCCTACGGGGACGCAGTTTCTACAAGCCGTCGGCTGCGCCGAAGCCGACTATCGCGCTGGGCTGATCGGCAACACAGAAATGATCCGCGGCTATCAGGCGGACGGCGTCACTTATGTTTCTGCCGGCGACGGCACGACCAGCGAAGGCGAGTTCTTTGAATCGCTCAACTCGGCCTGCAATCTCAAGCTGCCGGTTGTCTACCTGATCGAAGACAACGGCTATGCCATCTCTGTGCCCGTCGAAGTGCAGACCGCCGGCGGCAAGATTTCCGAGCTGATCAAAAACTTCCCGAATCTCTACATCGAAGAGGTGGACGGCTGCGACCCGCTGGCCAGTTACGCGGCGATGCAGCGCGCCGTCGCCCACTGCCGCGAGCGGCGCGGCCCGGCGCTGGTTCATGCTCATGTGATCCGCCCGTATTCGCACTCGCTGTCGGACGACGAACGCCTCTACCGCCCCGAAGAAGAGCGCACCGCCGAGGCCGCGCGCGATCCGCTTCGCACCTTCGCCGGCTACCTGATCGCTGAAGGGTTGTTGAGCGAAGACGAGCTTAAGCGCATCAACCAGGACGTAGACGCCGAAGTCAACGCGGCAGCCGACGCCGCCATTCAGGCGCCCGCGCCCGCCAAAGAAACGGCGACGCTCTACGTCTATTCGCCCGATGTTGATCCGACTTCGGCGGCCTTCGACACCGAAAGCGCGACGGTCGAAGGCGACCCGAAGACCATGCTCGATTTGATCAACGCCTGCCTGCACGACGAGATGGCGCGTGACGAGCGGATCGTCGTCTTCGGCGAAGACGTTGCCGATGCCAGCCGCGAGCAGTACCTTGAGCGCGTCAAAGGCAAGGGCGGCGTCTTTAAAGTCACCTACAACTTGCAGCGCAAGTATGGCAGCGCCCGCGTCTTCAATTCGCCGCTCGCCGAAGCGACGATCATCGGGCGGGCGCTAGGCATGGCGACGCGCGGCATGAAACCTGTGCCGGAGATACAGTTCTTCGATTACATCTGGCCGGCGATGCATCAACTGCGCAACGAAGTCTCGGTGCTGCGCTGGCGCTCGAATAACGCTTTCAAGTGCCCGATGGTGATTCGTGTCGCCTGCGGCGGCTACTTGAAGGGCGGCGCGATTTATCACAGCCAGTCGAGCGAGGTGCTGTTTACGCATACGCCGGGCATCCGCGTCGTGATGCCGTCGAACGCGCTCGACGCCAACGGCCTGCTGCGCACGGCGATTCGCTCGGACGATCCGGTGATGTTTCTTGAGCACAAACACCTTTACCGTCAGACGCACAACAAGGGCGCTTACCCCGGCGCGGATTACATGGTGCCGTTCGGCAAAGCGAAAGTTGTGCGCGAAGGCTCGGACGTAACGATCATCACTTTTGGCGCGACGGTCTTTCGCTCGATGGTCGCCGCCAAGAAGGCCGAAGAGGAGAACGGCATCCGCGTCGAGGTGATTGACCTGCGCAGCCTGAGCCCCTTCGACATGGAGACGATCAGCCGCTCGGTGCAGAAGACCAGCAAAGCCATCGTCGTTTACGAAGACGCGCGCTCGTGGGGCTATGGCGCAGAGATCGCGGCGTGCATCGCCGACGAGTTGTTCGAAGACCTCGACGCGCCGGTGCGCCGCATTGCGGCGACCGATACCTTCGTCGCTTATCATCCCGATTTAGAGGACGAGATTCTGCCGCAGGTAGATGACATTCTCGCAGCGATCATTGCCCAGGCCCGCTATTAGTCCGCGAAGACAAGCGAAGAAAGAAGAGACGGCAGCCACTCACGCGAATGGCTGCCGTCTCTTCGATATCGCGCCGCCCTGCTGAAAGCTTTATAATAAGCGTGATGTTAGAGTGTGGCCGCCGAGTGCTCGACATGATCTATCAGACTGGAGGAATGTGCAACATGGCAGAAGGCGGCGACCGAGGCAAAGGGCCGAATAAGACAGGCACTCAACCGAAAGGCCGAATCAAAGCATCCCCGACCAAGCCGGGCAATCAAGCCGTCAAAAGCGGCGCGGGCCGTAGCGCGGCCAAGTCGAAGCACGCAGCCACCAAAGCGTCAGGCGCGGCGACCCACGAAACCAGAAAGGCCGGCCCGAAAAAGATCGCGGCGCGGACGACGAGCAAGTCAGGCGACAAAGGCGGCGGCGCAAAGAAGCATACGGCGAAGCAAGCGTCTACCAAAGAACGGAAGGCGCGCAGCAGTTAAGCCGATGCGGTCTCATCATCTCTATAGTCATGTCGCCATGACTGTCAGCAGACATGGCGGCATGGCAGCCTGCGACGTTCGCGGACGCAG
>JBJMGU010000225.1:0-13052 GCA_045807765.1 Blastocatellia bacterium | reverse complement strand
CTGTGGGTTGGCCGCGTCTATGTCATCCGAATTGCCCAGCTTATTGTCATAGACAACCACGTTGGTTACCGCGTCCCAGATCTTGATCCGGAACTTGTCGGTGCCGCCGCCGCCGGGCCTGTCTCCATCCGTAGCAGTCAACAGAAAACGGTAATTCCCTGCCCCGTTGATCTTGCCACTGCCTTTGAACTGAGCCTTCGCCCCTGAAATCACAAGCCATTCATACGACGTGCTCTTGAAATTCAGGTTGCCGGCTTTGAACTGGAACTCGGTGTCGCCGGTCGGCACGGTCGCTCCATGCTGATACTTCGACACGAAGCCGAAGTTCGCCTTCCCGGTCGCGGTCGGGTCGGCGACGTAAGAGCCGGGCTGAGAAGTGATCCACCCGCCGCCGGTCACGAACCCGCCATCGGGATTGTAGACCACGATGAACTGATAAATGAATGGGGCGCTGGCCGCGCCGCAATCATCTCTAACCGTCACCGTGACCGTGTAGACCCCCGTTGTCGCGTAGGTGTGGGAAGCGGTGATACTGCCGCTGCTGGCTGGGCTGGCGGCGGCCACCGTCGTGTTCGGGCTGCCGTCATCCCAAGAGAACTCTGCGCTGTGGCCTTGCACGGCGGTGTCTGTGTAGGTCACCGTCACGCTCGCCGAGCTGCCCTCCGCGATGGGGCCGCTCGGTCCCGTCACGTTGGTGGCAATCGGCGGGTCGTTGGTCACCGTGAAGGTCTTGTCGCAGGTGGTCGTATTGCCCGACGAATCAGTCACACTGACATGGACGGGGTAAACACCCGGACCCACAACCGTCCCCGCCGCCGGAGTCTGTGTGACGGTGACGCCGCCACAGTTATCGCCAGCCGAGACCACGAAGTTGGGAACCTGCGCCTGACAACCGGTGCCGGCAAGTGCTGTCTGATCCGGCGCGCAGGTGAGCGAAGGCGGGGTGTTGTCGAAGACCGTCACCGAGAAGCTGCAACTCGGGCCGGCCTGCGTGCTGCAAGTGACCGGCGTCGTGCCGACGGGGAAGAACGAGCCGGAAGACGGCGAACACGCCACCGTGCCGCAACCGGCACTGGTGGTCGGCGAGAAGCTCACCGTCGTGCCGCACTGCTGGCTCGGATTCGTGCCGACCGAGATGTTGCCCGGACAACTGATGGTGCAAGGAACCACCGTCACCGTAAACGAACAGCTTGAATCCGGGCTGTCGGGGCTTGAGTCAGAGGCCGTGCAGGTCACGGTCGTCGTGCCCGCCGGGAAGCAGAAGCCAGAGGCCGGCGAACAAACGACCGTGGCGCTGCCGCAATTGTCGGTCGCCGTCGGCGAGGTGTAAGTGACATTCTCGCAGCCGCCGCTCGACACCACACTGATGTTGGCCGGGCAGGCGCCGATGGTCGGTGCCTGCGTGTCCCTGACCGTTACGGTAAACGAGCAGGAAGCCGAATTACCCGACGCATCCGTGACCGAGCAGTTCACTGTCGTGACGCCCTTCGGGAAAGCAGTGCCCGAAGCCGGAGAACAGGTCGGCGATCCCACTCCCGGACAGTTATCGCTAACCGTCGGGGACGCGTAGGTGACCACAGCGGTGCAGGCATTCGGGTCGGTGTCGTGAACAATGCTCGCCGGGCAAGTGATTGTCGGCGACTGCGTGTCGTTGACAGTCACCGTGAAGGTGCAGCTCCCGGCATTACTCGAAGCATCCGTGACGGAGCACGTCACGGTGTTTATGCCCTTCGGGAAGGCAGTGCCCGAAGCCGGCGTACAGGTCACCGCGCCGACCCCTGGACAGTTGTCTGTCGCCGTCGCCGTCGCATAAGTGACGACCGCCGTGCAGACGTTTGCGTCGGTGCTCTGAGTGATGTTGGCCGGACAAACAACATGCGGCGCTTCGTTGTCATTCACCGTCACCGTGAAGGTGCAGCTGGCATCAGGAGAAACGCCGTTCGACGCCGTGCAGGTCACGGTCGTCACGCCCTTGTTGAAGGTCGTGCCGGAAGCCGGGTTGCACGTTACCGTCGGCGCGGGACAGCCGTCTCCGGTCGGGGTAGTGAAGCTCACCACCGCCGAGCACTGACCGGCATCCGTGCTCTTGGTAATGTTAGCCGGGCAGGCGCTGATCGTAACCGACTTATTGACGACATTGGACACGCTGTTGGTATCAACCGGGCTGGCGTTGCTGGCCGTCACGTGGCCCTGGTTGGTTACCGAGCAGGCCCCTGCCGGATTGTTAACCGTCACCGAGAACATGATGACGACCTTCTCGCCCGGCGGGATGGTGCCAATGTTCAGCGACACGGTCTCGCCGCTGTACGGCGCGGCGTTGTAAGCCACGCGGCGCGCTGTCGCTACGTAACTCATGCGTTTCGCGCTTCGGCTATAAAACTCCGTCGCGTTGTCGCCGCTGAACGTGAACACCGCGTGCGCGGGCGAAGCCGACGCGGCATTCGCTTTCGGCTGCGCGCCGGCGTTAGCCATCACGCTGCCGTTCGGAGTGCTGGAGACGCCGACCGAAACGGTCGCCGGGTCTGTAAAATGGAAGACCGGCACGCGCCGCACCGAAGGCGACAATGTCGGCTCCATCAGTGGCCGCAGCTTCTTGGGCGTCTTGTTCCTGCCTTGCAGGTAGACCGCGCCGAGTTCGCGCACCAGCACTGTCAGCAAGTCCATCCGACCATTCGCGGGACTGAGTTCGGTCGTTTGCAGCTCCTTGCCGATGACCAGCACGTCGTATTCATAATCGCCTTCCGGCGTGTTATCGAGGAACCAGCCATAGCCCGCACCGGTTTCATCAACCCGGATGAAGTTGCCCTTGACCGAAGCGATCTGGCCGGCGGGCAGGTCTGCCAACTCAAACGTGACGGCTTGCAGCCGCGCCAGGTCCTCGTCTGCGATGCCTGCCTCTTTCCACCTTTGAATGGCGGCTTGCGCCAACCACGCCAGTTCTTCGCTGCGCAGCGGCTGCACCCCATCGATATTCGAGGCTTCGCCGCGCACCGCGCGCAGGATCGAATCGTCATCATCGCCGAGCGTAGACTCGCCATCCGCACGGCGCGCAGAGGCGGTCTCTATGGGACTGAGCGAAAGGCCGGACATATTCGGCGCACCGCAGGCCGCGCCGCCCGTATAGCCATTCACATCCGGGCTTATGAATACGGCGGTCGTGCCCGGATTCAAGTTGCGGCCTTTGAGGTAATTCTCTATCGCTGTTGTGTCAGTAGCGCCGCCAACATAACCGGGCAGGCGGATAGTAACGTTGCCGATCTCGCTCATATTGATGTCGGCGAAATCGAACGGGTCGCCGGTAGAGAAATTATTGGCCAGCGCGCCGGCCCCGCCGATGTCCAGGCAGACCGCATTCGTGTCGGTCGGGAATGCACCGATGTCGGTGAAGATTCCGGCAAAGCCATTGCCCGGGTCGGGGGTGTCCGTGACGTTGCCGGTCACGGTGGCGTTGAAGGTATTGCCGGTCACGACGCCGCCCTGACCGTTGGCGAGCAGGTAGATGCCGGTGTCGCTGTAGCCATGGATCTGGTTGTTGGTGATGGCCACAGCCGAGCTGCCGCTGGTGCCGCCGCCATCAACAAAGATTCCCGAACCGGCGGAGCAGCCGGATTTGACTACGCCGGCGGTGCCGATGGTGTTGTTGCTGATCGTGCCGTTGTAGGTGCCGGTCGTCGCAGACTTGCTGATGTTGATGACCGAGGTCTTGGCGCTATGGGTGGCGGTGCCGTCCCCGAAAGTGTTGCCGGAGATGTTAAAGGTAACCGTGCCCGCGCCGTGAACGATCACGCCGCCACTCAGCGAATTCGTGTGGGTGTTTTTGAGGTTGTTATTCGTGAGGGTCGCTGAGGCAGTCGTCCCGGATTGCGCGATGACGTCAATCTGGTCGCCGCGCGAGCCGGTGAAAGTGCAACTGTCGACAGTGAGCTTGGCCGTCGCCCCGCCGCTGTTGGCTTCAAAGTAGATGCCGTTATCGCCTTTGGTCGTGCTGTTCAACCCGATGGTCGTGTTAGAGACGGTCAGGCGGTTCAGCGTGCCTGTGGTGTTGCGCACGGCAAGGTTGTCCTCGAAGCCGCCGCTGATCGTGCAGCGGTCAATCAAGGCGCTGCCGAGCAGGTTGAGAAGACGCACACTGTCTTCGTCGACCGCGTCGTTGTTGCCATTCACGCCGCTGATTATGCAATTGCTCAGTGTGAAACCGGTCACACCCGACCCGAAAATGGCGTAATTGCTGAAGTCATGCAGGTTCACCTGGCTGAGCGTGAAGTTCGTCACATTGCTCAGGCTGACGCCGCGCCCGGCGATGGCGTTGTCCGCGCCAGTGTGGTTCTGGATCGTGCCGCCGGAGCCATTCGCCGTGTTCGTCCCATCGCCCGCGACGGTGAAGCTGCCACTGGTGTTGCTGAGGACGATGCCATTCGCGCCGCCGTTGGCCGATACGCTGGTGAGCGTGACGTTCAGCGGCGTCGTGCCGCTGGCGCGGGTAATGTTGACCGCTGTGCCGCTGCCCGTGCTGATCGCACCGCCCGCGGTCGTTATCGTGTTGCTGTTGTCCGTGCCGACCAGGCCGCTCTGGTTGGTGCCGGCGTTGCTGATATTAAGCGCCGCAAAACTGATCGTGCCGGTGTTATTCGTCAGGCTGACGCCTGTGCCGGCTGAGTTGGTGATGCTGGTCGCGCCGCTCACCGATAAGCTACCGCTGGCCGCATTCACGCTTATGCCTGTGCCGGCGCTGCTGGTCGAGGCGATGCTCTGAAAGATCGCATCCAGCGTGCCCGTGCTGAGGTTGAGCGCCTGGCCGCTGCCGTTCTTGGCCGTGTCTCTGACCTTGAGCGTACCGAAGCCCGTGCCGCTGACGCCCGCGCCGGTCGTATTGCCGAAGGTCACACCCCAAATCTGGTTGTTCGTTCCGAGATTCACGCCGTTGGTGCTGGCCGCGCTTGTGGTAATCGCGGGATTCGTCCCGCCCGTCGCCGGCAACAGGTTGGTGCCCGAAGGCGCGGCCAGGCCGGTGATTGTCAATAGCGACTGGCTGGCACCCTGGCCGATCAGGTACTGCCCCGCTAGCAGGGACAAGCCACCCGTGTAGCTTCCGCTATAGAGGAAGATATTATCGTTGGCCGCGTCAGAAGCCGCCGGGTTGAAGCAGCCGCTCCCGACCAGGCAACTGAATGGATGCGCCAGCGTGCCGTCGGCACCCGCCGCAGGGGCGCCGGCGTCAACAAACCAGATCAGGCCGTTCACGGCAATCGACACGGTCGCCGTGTCGATCTTGCCCGTGCCGTTGTCCAGCGTGTAAGTGAAGCTGTCGGTCGGCCCGCGAAAGTTCGCATTCGGCGAATAGGTAAAGCTACCGTCGCTCGACATCGTGACACTGCCGTTCGCAGTGCTGGCCGTCGCGCTGCCGCCGCCGGGCACCGCCGTGGCGTTGACTTTCGTCACCGTCAGCGTGCCGCTGGGGTTCGGGTTCAGATCATTGGCGATCACGCCCTGCGCGACCGGCACCTGGATGTGGACGTTGCCGATGGTGTGATAGCTGTCATCCACCGCGATGGGCGAGGCGGTGACTGAGCCGGGCACCAGCGTCGTGTTCGGATCAATGGTATCCGAGAAATTGACGCCTGTGGCGTCCGCGTTGCCGGTGTTGGTAATTTCGACCGTGTACATGATCGTGTCACCGGGGTTGACCGAGGTATTCGGGCTGGCCGTCTTGGTCGCCGTCAGCACAGGGCCGAAGGGCGAAGCCGCCGCGGCCTTCCGCATCATCGCGGCTAAAGGGTCGCTCGCGGGCCGGCGGGCCACGCCTAGACCACCATTGGTCAGCGCCGACTGACCCGCCGCAGGCGAGAGGGCCTCAGGCGCAGCCGGCCTGACGCGCGCCGCGTCAGGGGACGACACGAGGAGCGAGGAGTCGGAGCGCACGTTCAGGCCCGTGCTCAGGGCGACGAATGCAAGAACGGCGGCAAGTAAGTAATTCAAGTAGCGGTAGGGGATTCTTTGCATAACATTTCTCCTTAAAGGCGGAAGGCCAAATACATTAGGAATCAACGAGTGAGAGATCGTCGTACTTGAGGCGCGTCGGCTTTCTGGAGTCGAAAACCGACGCATGAGATGACTGCGGTCGAGGCTTTCCGCTGTCCGGCCCGGCGGTCCAGTTCTCCCGCACGGAAAGGCCGTGACTACGGCGCACGGTTAGGCGAAGGCGATTACCCAATAATGAAGGCGCGGAGCCGTTAAGGGAATGGACTTGCGCTTCGCCGCCCCGTCCAGGATCAAAGCCGGGTAGGAGAAGGGCAGGCAGATCGGGGGCTGTTGAGACGAGCGGTGCCGCCCGCTCAACAGCCTCCCGTGCCGCCTGCGCCGCGCCCGGTTAAGTACGAGGCGGATATACGCCTTGCAGGGCGATACAAAAACTCAAGGTCAGGTACGGTTGCATATTGTTGTGCGGCTGGTCGCCGCCCGCCGGCGCGAGAACATTATCATTCATGTTCACCAGATTAGCCGGCGGGATGTAAGTATTCTCGGCCGCACCGCCGGAGCGGGCCAGGGTGACGGCTGCGCTAGGCAGCTTGACGTTGCCGGGATTGCTTTGCGCCATTAAGGCGTGTGAGTGCGCAGGGAATTCGGATTCCAGCAGGCTGACGGTTTCCGACCCGCCCGTTTCACCCAGGTCATGTAGCGAAAGCCCAGGCCCCTGGCCGGGGTGCATCGGCGCATTGCCTTGCATATCCGGCAGAGCGAAATTGGATTTGCCGTCTCCGCCGTAAGTCGTGCCGAGCAGCGAAAACAAGGCGGTGTTCTGCGAGAGAGGCAGGAGTTGTCCGTCACAGAAAGCCCAGCCTTTGGGTGCGAAATTGAAGGGGAAGATTCTGATTTCAGCAACGAAAGGATCCATCGTTTTTCTCCTTAGGTTTGTGATGGGAAAAGCCCAAACAGCGAGATGATGAAGTCAACGCACAGGTACGGCTGGAAGTTGTTGTGCGGCTGACTGCCGCCGACTGAGCCAATCGCCTGGGGAGCGAAATTCGTATTCGGCGCATTCGCTCGCAACAGGTTGGTGGAGTCGGACTGGCCAATGATAGCCCCGCCCGGATTCACGCCGCCGGCGGTGTCGGTTGAGCAAAGGTACGGATGGCTATGCGTAGGCGTTTGCGAGACCGTTAAGGTCACTGTCTCGACGCCGCCGGTCTCAGCCAGTATGAAGCCGTTGCCGAAGTGAATCGGGACGCGTCCACGCAGGTCGGGCAGCGCGAACGTCGACTGACCGTCGCCGCCGTAGGTCGTGCCGATCAATTGGAACAGCGTCTCGTTTTCGGAAATCGGCAGTAACTGGCCTTCGCAAAACATCCATCCGGCGGGCGCGAAGTTGCCCGCAAACATTCTGATTTCTCCGACGTAAGGTTGTGCCATGTTTCCTCCTTAGGTTTGGCTCGGGAAGATGCCTTGCAAGGCGATGGAAAAGTTGAGGACCAGGAACGGCTGCATGTTCAAGTGGGCCTGCGAGCCTCCGACATTCGCCACCGTACCCGCCATTAGCGCGGTCAAGTTAGTTGGCGTCGTGTAGAGGTTGTTGGCGGCGGCGAGAACGTTGCCGGTGGCGACCACCACAGTTCCATTGTCGGAGGATGCCGTCGCCACATGGGTGTGCGTCGGGATCTCCGAAATCGACAGCGTGTGCGCCTGTTCGCCGCCGCGCTCGCCTAACGTGTGGCCGCTTCCCGTGTGAATCGGCACGCGGCCTTGCAGGTTCGGCAGGCCGAAGTTGACGCGCCCATCGCCGCCGTAGGTCGTGCCCAGTAGCGAGAACAGAGCCTGATTCTGGTTGATGGGCAACAACTGCCCATCGCATAGCGCCCAGCCCTTTGGAGGGAAGCCGAACGAGAAAATGCGGATCTCTGAAAGAAAGGGTTCTGCCATTGTTTCTCCTTATATTGAGCCACTGCTCTGCGGGGCCAGCCGTAGGCACACTCGCGACAGACACTATCTTTCGACCCACCTGGAAGACCAAATGATCCCCTGAGGCCAGCCCAACGCCGAGGAAATGTGATTACCCAACTACTGTAATGCTACTCGCGGTGGCCCCGATTGTATCCATAAGCATGTTTGAAGTCAACGTCACTGCGCAAAAACTTGTCTTGAATTCGGGGGGGACGATTTTATACTAAAAGCCTCACACTGCCCCACCACACTCACCTGCCGGTGCGCGATAAGATGGCTGCCTCTATGTCGAGGCTCCCACAGGCGGGGCTTGCGCATGGCCAATCGAATGGATACATTGTCCTCGTTCCTTTGCTTATTCGCAGCACCAGGTTATCTCCTCCGTTCGATTGTTTCACCGCTCAGTATGTTGTGGGCCGAGCTTCAGGGCGGGGCTCGCCAGGGCGCAACACCGTTTGGCAGAGGTGTGCGCTCTCAGGCTCACAGACAAACCACTCAGGAGAAAAACAAATGAACACATCACGACGAAGCTTTCTACGCGCAAGCAGTCTCGCAGGCGTTGCCGCCGCCATCGCGGCGACTTTTCCCAGTCTCGCTTTCGGCAGGCAGATGCGCTATGGCAGGCCGATTATTCAATCGCTTCCCAAAGCGGTCTACAACAGCCCGCTCTATAGCCTCTCGCGGGCAAATTTCTACAGCACCATCGGCACCACTTTCTCCTTTGCGGGGCCGGCGTCAGGCAAGGGCAGCCTGCGGTTGGTCGAGGTTGCTGACCTGCGCTCGATGTGGGGCAAAGACCGCCCGGAGGAGAAGGAATGCTTCGCGCTATCGTTTGTCGGGCCACTCCAGCGTCCGCTCAAGCAAGGGACCTATTCGCTGATGCACAGCAAGCTTGGGCCATTCGAGCTGTTCATCGTGCCTAGCGACGAAGGCGATCCGCGCGGCCTGCGCTACGAAGCCAATATCAATCGGCTCTACCCGTAGTTGCGGCGGCGCGGCACAGGCAGCGCCCCTTAGGACTGAACCGGAGACCTGGCCACAAAGGCACCAGGACACCAGGGATCACAATTCTTTTTTTGTGCTCCTTTGTGTTCCTATGCCTTTGTGGTCAGCTTAAACGCGCCCTGACGCAGGCCGCGAATGTGACAGCCATCACCGACAGGCCCATTCTTACATTACTATCATAGCGCGACGGCCTCGACGTTTATGGCAAGGGTGTGATAAAAGGCGTTCAGCATTTGAAAGGGGCCTCGGGAGGGAAGCTCAGATGCGCTCTTCTTCGGCGAACCGACGGGCGGCAAGCCGAATAGTTATGGCGAGATTCAAACCATAAGCTTGTCGAAATCGGGCCTCGCAGCGACTTGCTCTACAAAGCTCTTCAAAGTCGTAGACGGTGATCCGCCGGCTTTCAACCCAGACATCACCGTGCAGATTTCGTCTGCTGATTATCTTGCCGGGCGAGACAGGGTGTTGGAAGAGATTCTGAATTACGCAGATCAATCCGCTCTCGCCGCTGCGATCAGGCGATGAGATTTGATCTCGGTGGTTCAGCTTCGCTACGCTGCTTGTCAGCCCGCCATTCCAGCAGCAACAAGTAGCCATCAGCTTTAATGCTGGTGAAGCCCAGGCGCTCGAACAAGCGCAGCGATGGGTTGTAACTCTCAACAAAGATGCGCGCCGGCTTGCCCGAGGCGGCGGCCTGCTTGAGTAGCCGCTCGATCAGCGGCGTGCCGATGCCGCGGCTGCGGTATTCGGGCAGAACCGTGATGTCTAAAAAGTGCAGCTCGTCCTTTAGATCAGCCCAGTAGACGCGCCCTACGGGAAGGCCATCGAGCAGGATGATCTGGTGGACGCCCGTCGGGTAATGCGTGCGGTAATGCGTTTGCTGGGCGGCGAACTGCATGCGGATGAAGGCATCGCGCTGCGCGGCATCCCAGCCAGTCATGTCCAGTTCCTGCTGGCGCAGGGTTCCATACAGGCTCGCTAGAAATTCGTCGTCATCCGGCGTCGCGTCGCGCAACGAGACTTGAAGCGTGTCGCTGGTCATTCGATTCCCCGTTCGCAGCTCACAAACCGATGCGGTTGAACAGAGCTTCATATTGCAAGCCCTGCTGGTCGCGTCCCACCGGCACGAGAAAGACGCCGAAGGTGCCAAGCTGCGGATGCTCTAGATGATAGACGCCCTGCTCCGGGGGCGCGTTGAGCGGCGCGCGGAAGATCACCGAGAATTGATCTTGTCCCGGCGCGCTCGGCAACTCGGTGACACTGACCAGTTCCAGCTCAAGCGGCTCGGCATCCGCTAAGCGCATGAGAAACTTGCTGTTAAGCTGTTCAAGCAATCCTTCGCGTGTCAGGTCTTCAGTCATCTTCATGATAATTCCCTCGTTCTGGCGGGCCGCCATTCCATCTTAAAATGGCTGCCGATGTCGTCGGTGATGATAAACCCCAGCCGTTCATAAAGCCGCGCGGCGCGGTTGTCGCCGGTGACGTGCAAGCGCAGCGGCAGGCCGGCGCGCTCGGCTTCGTTCTGCAAATCGCCGATCAGCGCCGCGCCAATTCCCCGGCCTCTATGTTCTGGAAGCAAAGCAATATCAGTGAGGCGAATTTCGTCTGCCGTACGGGCGACGAGCAGGCGGCCTATCGGCTGGTCGTCGTCCAAAATGATCTGGTGGTCGCTCACCTGGCGCTCGGCGGCGTGACGCTGCTCAAGGGCGCGATACTGCATGCGCAGAAACATCTCCTGCTGCGCCGCCGGCCAGCCCCACGCCGCCATCTCTTCAGCGCGCGTGCTGGCATAGAGCGCAAATAAAAATTCCGCGTCTTCGGCACGCGCCGGTCGCAATCTAACGCCGGCGATTGCCCTCTGTGTGTTGCTCATCACTTCGATCCCTGAAAAGCCGCCCAAGACAAGCGATGAGTCTACTGATTCAGGCGACCGCAGGCAAGCCCGCCGCGCGACGTTAATGATGAAATAATTGACAGATGACGCCTGCGATAGTATGTTAGTACTTACTTACTTAGCAAGGGTGGGAGAAGAGATGGCATCAGCAACTTCGGAACGAACCACGGCTGGACGCATGTCTGCCGAAGAGCGGCGCAATCAGATCGTTGAGATTGCCGCCGAGTTGTTTTCGCAGAAAGGCTTTCGCGGCACGACGACCAAAGAGGTCGCCGCGCGTGCAGGCGTCAGCGAAGCCATCATCTTTCGCCACTTTGCCACCAAAGACGACCTCTACGCCGCCATCCTCGGCTTCAAAATCCAGCAGGCGGGCGAGCGCTTGACCGCGCAGCTCACCGAAGCCGCCAGCCGTAAAGATGACCGTGCCTTCTTTGGCTCGCTGGCCTTCGAGATGCTCGAATTCCATTGCAAGGACGAATCCTTCATCCGGCTGTTGTTGTACAGCGCGCTTGAAGGCCACGATCTGTCGGCCTTTGTCTTCCACTCGGCGGCGCGCGATTTCAAGGAACGGATTCACCGCTACATTCAGCAGCGCATTGCCGACGGCGCCTTTCGGCAGATCAACCCGGCGGTGGCCGCGCGCGCCTTCGTCGGCATGGTGATACATCAAGCGGAGATGCGCACGATCTTTAAAGGCACGGACGATCTCAAGCTGTCGAATAAACAGTGCGCCGACCGCTTCGTGGACATCTTTCTTGGCGGCATCCTTCAGCCATCGCCCCGCTGATTGTCGCCGCTACGCTCACAACGGCTGGAATCCTAACAAGGTGAATAGATCATGAACCCGGCAAGCATGAAGAAAACGTTTATCACGCTCACGCTCCTATCAACACTGACCTTTGCCGCTTGCGGCAAGAAGGCGGTCGAGAGCGCCGAAGCGCAAAGCAACAGCAACCGCGCGCCGGAGCGCGTCGAAGTCGCGGTCGCGCCGGTCGTCGAGCGCACGGCGACGCGCGGCATCGAAGTCGTCGGCTCGCTTTCAGCCGAAGATGAAGTCACGGTTTCCAGCCAGGCATCAGGCAATCTCGACGACATCACGGTAGACGTCGGCTCAGCGGTGCAGCGCGGTCAGACCATCGGACGCATTGATCCGCGCGAATTGAATCTTAAAGTCGAGCAGGCCGAAGCGGCGATGCGCCAGGCGGAAGCGCGGCTCGGACTCGCTCCGGGTCAGCGGCTTGACCCAGAGCGCACGCCCGATGTGCGCCAGGCGAAAGCCGGGCTTGAGCGGGCGCGCTACGATCTGAACGCCACCCGCAATCTGGTGGACAACGGCGACATCTCTAAACAGCAGCTCGACGTTTATCAAAAGACTTTTGAGCAAGCCGAGGCGCGTTATCAGGCGGCGCTCGAAAACGTCCGCAACCTCGCCGCGCAGATCGAAGAGAAGCGCGCGGCACTGGCGCTTGCGAAAAAACAGCTCGGCGACACGGCCATCATTTCGCCCATCAGCGGCGTCGTCAAAGAAAAGCTCGCCTCGCGCGGCGAGTATATGCAGCCGGGCAAAGCGATCATCACTATCGTGCAAATCAACCCGCTGCGACTAAAGCTCGAAGTGCCCGAAGCATTCGCTGCCAACATCAAGTCCGGGCAAGAAGTGTCGCTTAGAGTTGACGCCTTTGGCGACCGGCAAGTCCGCGGGACGATCCGCCGCATCAATCCTTCGGTTGACGAAAAGAACCGCTCGCTGGTTGCCGAGGCCGAAGTCCGCAACGACGGCGCGCTGCTCAGGCCGGGAATGTTCGCGCGCGCCGAGATTGTTTCGAACCGCCAGGGAACGGCGCTGATGGTTCCCGAAAAGGCCGTTGTATCGCTCGCCGGCATCAACAAAGTCTTCGTGCTGGACGGCGATCATGCCGCCGAGCGAGTGGTGAAGCTCGGCGCGCGCGACGGCTCCCTGGTTGAAATTATTGAAGGCGTCAAGCTCGGTGATCGCGTCGTTACAACCAACGCTGACCGCCTGCACGACGGCGCGGTCGTTTCGGCATCCTGAGGGCTTATGCAAAAGTTAGCAGAGATATGTATCAAGCGCCCTGTGTTTGCGACCATGATCGGCGTCGCGCTGATCGTTGTCGGCCTTTTCGCTTACCTGAAGCTCGGCGTTGATCTCTTTCCGAAGGTCGAGTTCCCAACGGTCACGATAACCACCGTGCTGCCG
>JBJMGU010000224.1:0-4355 GCA_045807765.1 Blastocatellia bacterium | reverse complement strand
TTGAGGCAGCGGCGTAACTCCACGCAAGGGATCCCTCTGGGACGCATCGGAACATTTCGCGATACGTAGTAACTACCCTCGCCGCAGAGTTCTTTAGGCTGCTCGTGTCAATTTATGCGAGCAACTGCCAACTGATTAAACAGGACTATTGCTCTCACAACCTTAACCGACTGCCTCGCGATTGGCTGTCACCTGCTCAAGGGGATCTTTTCGCAAGCTATGGCCAGTCAAATATGAAGTGATTGGTGTTGGGAGATTATTACACGAAGGTCGAAAAAAATTGTAGCGTTCCTATACGGGACTCAAACGCGCTGGCGCAAGCGTCGGCGATGTCAGTCCGCGCCGGTCGCCTCGCGCGTCGGCCAGCCGACCGACAGGGGTGGTCTCAAGAGGTTTTCTTTAGCACGAAAGGATAATGGCCGATGACCTCGCCGCCCCCCGACTTGACGCCTTCAACGGTCAAAGAATAATTGCCGGGCTGAAAGTACTCCGGCTTGAACCAGGCGAAAAGCGAATCATGGCGATTCGGCGTCAATCTGCCACTCCAGATCGCTCGGCCAGAGCCATCGTGGATCGTGCCGCGATACGACTTATATTCCCCTTCCCCATCAAGCGTAATGGCGAGCGCAAACATTCTAGCCGAGTGCGGCACGGTGACTTGCTTGATCGTTTCATCCGCTGCCGGCTGGCTGCCGCGCACCGACGTCAACATGGCGACGATCAAGTTGCCGCCAACAGGCATCGTGCGGCTGCCTTCTGCCTCTAGCTTGTCGCGCCACGCCGCCTCGTCCGCAAGCCTGGCTTCCAAAGCGCGGCGCTGTTCGGCCTGTTGCGTTTCCACTTCGCGCCGCTTGCTCTCTGCCGCCATCGCCGCCTGCCGCTCGTCCTCGTAGCGGCGCTCCCACTGCGCGGCAAGCTGCCTGGCCAGATCGGCCTCGTTCCGTAAGCGGTGTGTATGACCGATCACAATGATGGCGCTGATAATGGCCGCGACCAGCAGGCAGGCGACGGCCAGCGCAAAAGGCCAGCGCAAGAACGATTGCAGAAAAGGTCGGAAGCCGCGCGCCGGCGGCGATGGGGCAATCGGCCAGGACTGTGCTGCCGCCACGCCGCGCAGGTCTTCGAGGAAGTTCTTCGTCAGTTGCAGGCGAGCAATACATTGCGGGCAATCGACGAAGTGCGCTTCGAAGCTGGCGCTCTCTTCTGCCAGCAGCTTCCCCATAAGATAGCGGTCGATCAAATCAAATTGATCTATTTGCCGATGGTTCATTGCCGTTCAAGCGGTTCCATACTGAAAGTGTCAATAAAGGCGCGATTATGACAGCCCGACAAAAAAACTTCTGCTCGCCTCAGGGTTCACCGCAGCGTTTGACGTAAAGTTCCCTGTACCGATTGAGTGCCCTGAATAGGACGCTGTTGAATTGCCGACTGCTCAATTTCAGGTCGGCGCATATCTGCTCTTTGTCTTCTTCGGCGATGTAGTAGCGAAACAGCACCTCGCGGTCGCGCTCGACTTTCAGCTCATCGAGCACCTGGCGGACGACTGCGGCGCGCTCCTTCTGCAAGAGCGCGGTGAACGGACCCGCCTGCGGGTCAGGAATCTGCTCGGCCTCGCCGATCTCTTCCTGGTTCACTGCCCGGCGCATGCGGCGGACGTAGTCAATAGCGAGGTTCTGTGCCACAGCGCAAATGAAGCCGGAGAGCCGCTGTGGATCGCGCACCTCGCCGCGCCTGATCTTTTCCAGCACAATGCGGAAGCTTTCCTGGGAAAGGTCGTCGGTCACCGCGTTGTTGCGCACGACGCGGCCAATGATGATGGCGATGCCATCCTTGTAGCGCTCAACCAGCTCGGTTTCGGCGGCGGCGTCGCCGGCCATGACGCGCTGCATCCACTCGAGCCAGGCATCATCTTTGTTTGTCCGAACCAGATTCACCCTTGCTCCCTGACGGGCCGACGCCCGCCACGCCCGTAACCGCCAGTGCGGCGCGAGCCAGACCGTTGCTAAGGCTTGCCGACCATGACGAATGACGACCAGTAGTAAGGATGGCGCAGCGCTTTGTCGCTGGCGATCATGCGCAGCTTTGCCTGGCGCAGCGCCGCCGCATTGCTCAGCCCGGCCCTTAGCTTCGCATAGAAATCTTTCATCAACTGGTCGGTCGCCCCGTCGCTGACGTTCCACAAACTGACGACGACCGTGCGGGCGCCGGCATTGAGGAAGGCGCGGCTGAGCCCGACGATGCCTTCGCCGGATAGCAACTGTCCGCGTCCCGTCTGACAGGCGCTCACCACCACGAGATCACAATCGAGGTCGAGCTGGGAAATCTCGCTCACATCGAGCAAGCCATCTTCCGCATCGCCCGCAGTCAGCACAACGGCAGAGCGGGCCGGCGTCTTCTCGTCAATCAAGCTGTGAGTAGCAAAGTGCAAGCGCCGATAATGTTTGAGCGGCTCGTGCTTGAAGGCGGCTTCGGTGCTCTGCCTGCCGAGCAACACCTTGCGGCGTTCCGCAGGAAAGAGGCCGGCGATGTACTCTACTTCGTCGCGCGTCCTCGGCAGCGTCGAGAAATGCGGGATGTCGGTTGCAGGCAACCGGCGCGACCGCTGACTGACGGCGCGGGTCACTCGCTTGCCCGCCCCGGCCATGTATGTCGGCTCGAAAACCGGATCACCAATGATCAGTAACTCCATCTCCCCGCCGGCATGGCTCGCTGACTTCTGCCACAAGCCGAGCATGCTCGCCGAAGGGGTGTTGATGATTTCATGGTCTTCGATTAAGTAGCGCCCCTTGTGCATCAGTGCTCCGAACGGCAGATAATGCAACAGGCCGTCGGCCACGACGATGAGCCGTTGCCCGGGCTCGATTTGTTCGGCCAGCGGACCGAGCAAAGTGACGAAGAGCTTTTCGGCATGCGCGCGCACTTTCGCAAGCTCGTGATCGAGAGCAAGTGCGGCGGGCGCTTCGGCGATCAGGTCCAGGTACGCCCTGACCGCCTGTTCAATTTCTCGGCGCGGCGGCAGCGTGGCGTGAGAAAACTTGCCGTGCGCGAACAGCCAGACGTACGAGCGATTCTCACCGAGCAAGAACTCCGCCAACGCCGTCTGGCTCTGAGCCGTCTGTTTCTGCAACTGCTCGGGGCTGGCCAGGTCCGACCAGACCAGTTTTTCTTTGGAATGACTGACCTCTGCATCGAGCTGCATTTTCTGATACTCGAACTCTTCATCTTCTACTAACTGACGCAGCTTGGCCTGATGCTCAGGGCTAAGGTTTGGTTCAAGCAGTTGCAGGCGGTGGGCGGCAATCGCTTTAGAACGCTTGCTCATCTCTGCCGCTTGATCGTTATTCACGGATGGCGGCGCCACCCGCCGCGCCTCGATCCGGTTGAGGATCGTTCGCCCCTTGTTCATGTCGGCCCTTTCGTATGCCAATGGGAACTGCTCCAGTTCCATCAAGAGGTCAACGTATTCCCTGTAAGCCGCTTGCCCCGCTTCTCTGAGAGCGAGCGCCGCGGATTCGGTGGCGCTATAAACCGCCCACCCCCACCACAGCACCTCTAAGAGGCTGGTGGCGCGCATATAGGAATGGCGCGCTTTATCTTTTTCGCCGAGGGCGCGTTCGGCGCGAGCGTGACTGAGGAACGCGCGCCATTGCAAGTCCCAGGCGCGCAGGGACTCACCGCGGCTGACGGCACGGTCGGTATGCTTATTCGCCAGCCCGAGGGCGCGTTCCGCCAGTTCCAGGGCGGCTGATTTCTGCGCGGCCTGCAAGGCGAGCCCCGACAAGCCGCATAGCGCCGTGACCTGCCCCGCTATATTGTCGGCATTCACATAAATCGGCAGGGCCTCTTCAAAGGCAGCTTTCGCTTCCTTCGCCAATCCCTCTTCCAGATGAATCTGGCCGAACAGACAGAGCAGATCGGCTTCCGCCTCTGACTCTCTCTGATCGTTTAATTGTCGCGCCTGCTCGATATAGCTAAGCGCCTGGACCCGATCACCCTGCTGATGATAAACCTGTGCCAGCCCGGACAAGGCGCGCAACTGCGCCGGCGTATCGTGGAGGCCGCGCGCCAGATCGAGAGCCTGGGTAAAGGCGCGCTTGGCCAGCTCAGGCTTGTACAGTTCAGCGTAGACCAGCGCCAGGGCATTCAAGATGTCCGCTTTGACCGAGCCGGGCAGGGATTCGACTTCCATCGCCTGCTTGTAATAACCGAGCGCCTCCGGGTATTCCTTCTCCTGCTTAAAGCGATCCCCCATTTGCAGGGCCGCTCTTGCGGCTTTCTCCGGCTCGCCCATCTGCACCAATCGCTGCGTCGCTAGTTGCACCCGCTGGCGCGTGGCCGCGCGCTCCGGGGTACCG
>JBJMGU010000223.1:0-19516 GCA_045807765.1 Blastocatellia bacterium | reverse complement strand
GTTAACCTGCCCTTTGCCGTCGCACCCGGCGCGGGCGTGATCTTCACTTTCCCGATCACCGCGCCGACAACCGCCGGGACATATAACTTCCAGTGGCGCGTATTACAAAACGGGATTGGTTATTTCGGCGCCACTGATACCAACGTCGCGATTGTTGTGAGATAAGCGGCGATTCGCAGAGCCCGGTGAGCGAAGACGGCACAGCCATTCGCAAACGGCTCGCCATAAACAAACCGCTGAGCGATGAGTGATTCACTCATCGCTCAGCGGTTTTCGTTTTGTGATTTGCCTTACGTCTGGGCGATCAACTGCCGCAGGACGTAATGCAGGATACCGCCGTGGCGATAGTAGTCCACTTCAATCGGCGTATCAATGCGCACCGTGAGCGGCACTTCTTCTGATTCGCCGTTCTGACGATGAATCACCAGCCGCACGTCCTGGCGCGGCTTGATCCCTTCGCCAAAGCCGACCAGATCGAAGGTCTCGCTGCCGTCGAGTCGCAAGCTCTGTGTGCTCGTGCCTTCCTTGAACTGGCATGGCAGCACACCCATGCCGACGAGGTTGCTGCGGTGGATGCGCTCGAAGCTCTGCGCCACGACGGCGCGCACGCCGAGCAACCGCGTCCCCTTAGCCGCCCAATCGCGTGAGCTGCCGGTGCCATACTCCTGGCCGGCGAAGACCACGAGCGGCGTGCCTTCCTGCTGATACTTCATGGCGGCGTCATAGATGCTCAGGCGCTCGCCGTCGGGATGATGCACGGTGAGGCCGCCTTCCGTCCCCGGCACCATCAGGTTCTTGATCCGTACATTGGCAAAGGTGCCGCGCGTCATCACCCGGTCGTTGCCGCGCCGCGCGCCGTAGCTATTGAAATCGGCAATCGTGACGCCTTCCCCTTGCAGGTAGAGACCGGCGGGACTGGTCGGCTTGATTGCTCCTGCCGGGCTGATGTGATCTGTTGTCACCGAATCGCCGAAGATGGCCAGCGCCCGCGCCCCACTGATCTCGCTGATGGCGCCCGGCTGCATCTCGAAGCCATCGAAGTAGGGCGGCTCTTGGATGTAAGTGGATTCGGTGTCCCATTCATAGACGGCGCCGACGGTCGCCGGAATCTCGTCCCACATCGGGTTCTGCTCACTGAAGCTGCTGTAAAGCTGGCGATAGGTTTCGGGATCGAACGCCAGCCGCATCACCTCGCGCACTTCTTCCATCGTCGGCCAGATGTGGCGCAGGTAGACTTCCTTGCCGTCCTCGCCCGTTCCCAGAGGTTCTTCGGTGAGATTGACATTAACGCGCCCGGCCAGCGCGAAGGCGACAACCAGCGGCGGGCTCATCAGGAAGTTCGCCTTGACGCTCTGATGCACACGCGCTTCAAAGTTGCGGTTGCCGCTCAGCACCGACGCGGCGACGATGTCGTTGTCGTTGATCGTCTCTTCGAGCGCCGGGTCGAGCGGCCCGGAATTGCCGATGCAATTATGGACGCAGAGCGTGCCGGCGACGAAGGCGTGCAGGTCGTTGACGGCCAGGTCGAACACCGCGTGCTCGCCCGCCGCGCGCCGTTCCAGCACGCCGAGCGTCAGCGTCGGCAGCGTCATCGCGTGCTTATCAACACAGTAGCGTTTGGCATAGCTCGTCTCGTCATGGGCGCGCAACGGGGCGAACCAGTCTCGCACGCCGAGTTGCTTGAACATCTCGACCGGCGATGGGAAGCTGCAACTCTCTCGGTGCAGAGGTCGGAACTGGCGATCTGCCGGCTGTGGCAATCGCGAGAAGCGATCCGTCCCCGCAAGTAAAGAGTAGTGCGGGAAGACCGGCGTCTCGCGTGGCTGCATCTCCGCGGCGGCGACACGGCGCGCCCGGCTGAACGACCACTCGGGGCGCTCCTGGTGCAGTTCCCCCAGACGCTCCGACATCCATAAGCGCTGCTGATTGATCTTGCTCACCATGCGCCAGTAGACCGCCGCCGCACTGGCCCGCATCGTCTTATCGACGCAGTAGCGGAACCCCACCCGCTCCACGAACGACAGCCCGTCCGGCAACTTCAACCGAACCTCGGCGCGGGGAGCGCCATCACCGGCGGCGGGATACGAAGAAGCCGCACGGCGTACCGGGAACTGCAAAACGTGCGCGCCTTCGGTCTTCACCCCACAGCGTGCCAGGAGGCCGATCAAGTGACCCATTACTGCCTTGAGTTGTTCGACGTGCTCCGGCTTGGCGCTCTGGGCGTAGGCCGGCGCTTCGATGACCGCATTCTCCTCGCGGTCACTCAAGCGGTGGAGCACGGGTGCCCAGCCATCAGCGCCAAACATGCCACCTAAGAACTCGCGCACCAGCGCCACCGGGCAGCGCTCATCCAAAATGAAAGTCGGCAGCGTCGCCGGCTGCTGGATGCGCCGGCCCCTACGAACACCGGATAGGGCACTGATCGCTTCGGTCAACTCCGCCGGCAGCACGATTGTCCATTTGCGCTCGTCATACTGCGTCGCCGCCGGGCGCTTGCCTGTGAGCAATTCCATATCATTCAGCACCACCTCGCGGTCTATGGCCTGACCGACGGTCATCCGCCCCTGGCCTGCGGCACTGATCGAGCCATCGCTGAGCAGATGGCCGAGCAAGCGTGCGAAGGCCAGCGCCCGCAGACGCTCGTGCGTCGAATTCAGGGTGAATGTCAAATTCCCTGCCAGCAGCGCGTAGTCGGCTTCGTCGTCGCCGGGCTCGTCCAGTGGCGCTTCCAGGCCGACGACGACGCGATCTTGTCCAGGCACCAGGCGGTCAGCGCGCACCCACCTGCCATCGGCGCAAAGAATCTGGTGATCGGGGGTACAGACCAGCTCGCGTCCATCCTGCAAGACGAGAGCCACGCAATCACGCACTCCCTGAGTCATCGTCTCGGCCTGCACCGCCATGCCCAACGTGCCATCCGCCGTAGGACCGAAAATAACTGCGCCGCCGGCGCTCGGCATATGCTCGATGCGCCGGGCCGTGCCATTGGCCAACAGCACCGGGGTGCCTGCGGCAATGCAGGTCGTACAGCCGTAGCCCACCAGGTTGAAGCCAAGCTGATTCAAATAGGGTTGCAGGCCGGTCTTTTCCAGATAATCGGTGACGGCGCGCGAGCCGGGCGCAAGCGAGGTCTTTACCGTCGGTCGCACGTGCAGGCCGCGCTCGACTGCCTTCTTCGCCAGGAGCCCTGCGGCAAGCATGACGCTCGGGTTCGAGGTGTTCGTGCAAGAAGTGATTGCGGCAATCACCACGTCGCCGTGACGCAGCTCGGCGCGGCCCATGGGGAATTCTTCTTCAAGCACCGCGTCCACACGGTCAGGCGTCGGGCGATTGTTCATCATCTCGGTCTCGGTCCAGGTCGCGGTGTTCTTTTCGCTGACCAGTCCGGGGCCGAGCGGCGCGGTATCCGATTTCTGCTCGCCGCCGCCGGAGATGGACTTGATCAACGCCGAGCTATGCACACCGGTCTGCGTGAAGACGCACTTGTCAATCGCTTCGGGCGGCAGGTTGTAACCGCGCTCGCTCACCGGCTGGCTGAGCAAGTCTCGGAAGGTCTTTTTCAGATTCGCCAGCGCGATACGATCCTGCGGGCGCTTCGGCCCGGCGACGCTCGGCTCGACCGTCGCCAAGTCAAGCTCAAGCACGGTGCTGTATTCGATCTCGCCCTTTCGCGGTATGCCGAATATGCCCTGCGCCGTGAAGTAGTCGCGGATCAATTCGACATGCTCGTCGCGGCGGCCCGTCGCCTTGTAGTATTCAAGCGTCTCTTCATCCACCGGGAAGAAGCCCATCGTCGCGCCATACTCCGGCGACATATTGGCAATCGTCGCGCGGTCGGTGGCCGTCAGCCGCGCCGCGCCGTCGCCGTGGTACTCGACGAACTTGCCGACGACCTTAGCGTGGCGCAGCATCTCTGTGAGCGTCAGCACCAGGTCGGTCGCCGTCACGCCTTCGCTCAACTGGCCGCTCAGATGCACGCCGACGACATCGGGCGTCAGGAAGTAAACCGGCTGGCCGAGCATGCCGGCTTCGGCTTCGATGCCGCCGACGCCCCAGCCGACGACGCCGAGGCCGTTGATCATCGTCGTGTGCGAGTCTGTGCCGACCAGCGTGTCAGGGAAGCAGACGCCGTCGCGCTGCACCACGCCTTGAGCCAGATATTCAAGATTGACCTGATGGCAAATGCCGATGCCGGGCGGCACGACGCTGAAGTTGTTGAACGCCTGCATGCCCCACTTCAAGAACTGATAGCGGGCGCGGTTGCGCTTGAACTCGGTCTCCATGTTCTTGATGAAGGCATCGGCGCGACTGGCGAAATCCACCTGCACCGAATGATCGATCACCAGGTCAACCGGCACCAGCGGCTCGATGATCTGCGGGTCTTTCGACAGGCGGGCGACTGCCGAGCGCATGGCCGCCAGATCAACCAGCAGCGGCACGCCGGTAAAGTCTTGCAGCAGGATGCGGGCGACGACGAAGGGAATCTCTTCGGTGCGCTCGGCAGTCGGCGCCCAGTTGGCAAGCTGACGCACGTTATCTTCGGTGATGCGCTTGCCGTCATAATTGCGCAGCACCGATTCAAGCACGATGCGGATGCTGATGGGCAGTTTCGAGATCGGCCCGATGCCGGCTTTTTCCAGTTGCGGCAGCGAATAAAACTCCCCTGGGCGATGGTTTGCGGTGGTAAACGTCTGGTGCGAGTCGAAGAGGTTATGCGTCATAGATATTCAATCATCCGTCGGGTTGGCGCGTCTGCGGGCGCGGTCTGGTTATCGGTTGAACGGCTGTTGTCTCTGTGAATTTCAGTTTAGAGTTCGCACGCGTGATCGTCAAGGAATGGCGCGGTGAGCCTACGGTCTGCGAGCGCTTATGGAATTTGGCGGCGGCAGGCAATTTCATATCATTGAGCCTTCGCGCGTGGACGGCTGGCGGAGGAGGACGCGCATAACGCGGAAAGGATTTGCTGAAGCAATGAGTAGCGCACTGGCGACAGGACGGTCGCGGTATCAAATGGAGATCACGACCGACGCCGCCGGGTTGGCGCGGCTCGCCCGCGAATGGGACGCGCTGCTCGACGAGAGCGCACAGTGCGTTTACTTCTTGCGCGCGGGCTGGAATCAGGTCTGGTGGCAGACCTTTCGCCCTCAGGGGGCGCAGTTGTTCATCATCACGGCGCGCGATCTGAATGGGCGATTGGCGGGACTGGCGCCGCTTTACCTGCGCGAGCGCCGCACCGCAGGCATCCCGCATGTGCGCGAGCTGGGATTCATCGGCACCGGCGTCTATGTGCAGACCGGCGAACGCCTCGACCTGATCGCCCGACAGGGCGAAGAGCGTCAGGTCGCCGAAGCCGTTATCGATTTGCTCCTACAATCAACTGCCTGGGATCGGCTCTGCCTCAACGAGATTCCTGCGACTTCGCTGGTGCTGCCGCACCTGCGCACCGCGCTGGGGCCGAGCGCCGTCATTCAGCAAGCCAGCCGCTCGCACTTCATCCGTACGACAGGCGATTGGGAGAGTGTGCTCGACAACCTGAGCCGCTCAACGCGTAAGAACCTGCTCTACGAAACGCGCCGCTTGTTCAAGACCTACGCCGGCCAACTGCGCCGCGTTGCCACTGCGGACGAGCTTGAAGACGCGATGGACGCGCTCGTGCGCTTGCACCAGGCGCGCTGGAACGCTCGCGGCGAGCCGGGCTCGTTTGCGCTTCCAGGCTTTGAGCCCTTCCTGCGCGAGGCGGCGCGCTTGAGTTTGCGCGATGGTCACTTGCGCATGTGGACGTTCAATGTGGAAGGCGAAACGGCGGGAGCACTCATCGGCTTTTATGACAACAGGGTGGTTCATTACTTTCAAGCGGGCTTCGACCCGGAGCTATCGCGCCTGAGCGTCGGGCGCGTGATGCTCGGCCTCTGCCTCCGCGAATGCGTCGCCGACCCCCTCGTGCGCGAATTCGATTTCATGGGCGGCGCCAACGCCTACAAAGATCGCTGGACGCCGGAGGGGCGCGAAACGGTCAAGCTCACCTGTCTGCGCGCAGGTGTGCGGGCGCTGGCTTACACAGGCATTCATCGGGTGACGCGGTTGAGCAAGTCTCTGCTCAAGGCAACGCTGCCAATGGCGGTGCGCCAGGCCGGGCATCGGCTCTTGCAGCGCCGCCATTTCATTCGCTGAGCCAACAAACATCGCGCCCACGAGCGCGTGAAGTGGAACGACTATGAGTGAATTTGTTATTCGTCAGGCGACCGCGGACGACCGCGGCCACATCATTCGCTTAATGGCGAACGTCTATTCCGGCGATGTGGCGGCGCGCTATGACTGGCTCTATCGCGATAACCCGCACGGCAGCGCGCTCACCTGGCTGGCGATTGAAAACGACAGCGGCGAAGCGGTGGGCTGCACTTCGATCTTTCCGCGCCGCGTTCGTGTAGCGGAGCGCGAGCGGTTGGGGAGCATCGGCGGCGACTGCTACATCGAGCCGCGCGTGCGTCGCCGCGGCCTGGCGACGCAACTGCATGTGGCGAGCTTCGCCGGCATGCGCGAAGCCGGTATCGAGTTCATGTATGGCCCGCCGACGCCGAACAATCTCGGCGCGCTCGTAAAAGCCGGCTCGCACCTGGTGACCAGCTATCGCCGCTGGGTGCGCCCGCTCACGAGTCACGGCGTTTATCAGGCGGCCTTCTCGCGTGTACCGACAAAGCTCGGTGCGCGGCTCGCCGGCCTGCCGATTCTGATGCTCGATCAACTGACGAAAAGTGACGCGCACGGCTTCACAGTGAGCGAAGTCTTCGACTTCGGCGACGAGTTCGACGCGCTGTTTGCAACGGCGGCGGCAACCCATCCGGTGGCCTGCGTGCGTGACCGCGCTTATCTGGCATGGCGCTACCGCAGCGGCAGGCAGACGGCGCTGGCCGTGCGCCGCGCCGGTGAGCTGGTGGGATTTTTCACGATTGAAAAATCCGGCAACGAAGCGGCCATCATGGACATCTTCAGCCCGAACGATCCGCGCTTGATTGACGCGCTGCTGCGGCTGCTGATCGAGTACGCGACCCAATGGGGCTGCGCGCGCCTGGAGCTTTGCATGACGGAAGGCGGCGCGGTAGCGCGGCGACTGTTGCGGCATGGCTTTATTGCCCGCGACGAGCGTGGTTTTCAAGTCGCGGTTGCCGACCGGGACGCGCAGGCCGCCTTGCTGCGAGCCCCCAGCTCGTGGCATCTGACGGAAGCCGATCAAGACCTCGAAACTGTTTTCGTGCAGGCCCTCAACCATTAAGCCACGGCCTGCACAGCCCCCTCCGATAACCTACCGGCATTGCGCCAAGTTGGGCTCGTCCCTGCCCGGATGGCCGATAGCCATGACCGTTCATCGCCTGCGGCGGTTTAGGCAACCACAGGGTTGCCCCTACACCGACTTTTTTGTTACAGCCCTGGATCAGTCGGCGCGGTAATTGACAGCCGCGGCGGCGGTGAGCTAGCTTTGCAGCGGTCATCATATCGCTAACGATGAATGCAAGCTGCGGAGTAAAGGCCAGTGAATCGGCGCACGAGAATCCATATTAAAGGCCGCGATACGTTCTGGAGCCAGGCTTTTCATGTCGAATGGCAGGATCAGTTTGCCGACCGCAAATTGATTGAAGACGGCGCGGGTTACTATCTCGCCGACGAAGCGTGGCTCGCCGACCTGGAGAGTGTTGGCCGGCAGACCTTCTGCGAAATTCGCCGCGCCCCCGACAATCCGCAACGCCGCGACTGGCTCAGCTCGATTCTGCCGCGACGGAAATAACGGAGAAACCCGATGCGAAAAAATCTACGATTATTCGGCACTTTTTTAACCTTTTTGATTCTTGCCATGCCGTTGGCGGCGCGGCAGGGCGAAGGCAAGCGCGGCATCACGCCGGAAGATTATTACGCTTTCGAGTTCGCCAGCGACCCGCGTCTGTCGCCTGACGGCAAGCTCGTCGCTTACGTCGTCACGACCGTAGATCAGAAACAGAACCGCCGCCACTCGTCCGTCTGGATGGCCGCCGCGGATGGCCGCCGCGCCCCGTGGCAGTTTACTATCAGCGCGCAGAGCAGCAGCGCGCCGCGCTGGAGTCCCGATGGCCAATGGCTCGCTTTTGTTTCAACGCGCCCGGCGACGGACTCCACATTGCGCCCGGCTACGGAAGGCGCGGCCAGCACCGACGCCCGCGCTCAGGTCTACGTGCTGGCCATGAGCGGCGGCGAAGCGCGTCGCGTCACTAACTTTAAGAATGGCGTCAGCACCTTTCAGTGGTCGCCCGACGGAATGCGGCTCGCCTGCGTCAGCCGCTCGGGGCCGAGCGACAGTCGCGCCGCGAACAAAGAGCATAGCGACGTACGGCACTACAAGACCATCTCGTACAAGTTCAATGACACGGGCTGGTTCGACGACCGCCGCAGCCACATCTGGGTGGTAGACGTAAAGACCACTGATGCGCGCGGCATCACTTCCGGCGACGACTGGAACGACAACGACCCGCAATGGTCGCCCGACGGGACGAAGATCGCGTTTGTCTCGAACCGCACCGGCAAAGAGTTTGAAGACAATCACGACACCGACGTTTGGGTAGTGGCGGCGACCGGCGGCACACCTTTGAAGATTTCTGATCATCCCGAAAGCGACAACAGCCCGCGCTGGTCGCCCGACGGCAAGACCATTGCTTTCGCAGGCCGCGTGCGCGAAGAACAACACCCGAAAATCTGGCTCGCGCCGGCGACCGGCGGCACGGCTTCGCGGCTGGCCGCTGCGGACCTCGACATGATTCCGTCTGACCTTGACTGGGCCGAAAATGGGCGTGCCCTCTATTTCACCTCGGGCGTCAAAGGCGAAACCCACCTGTTCCGCGTAGACCTCGCTTCGCGGCAAGTCAGCCAGATCACTAAGGGCGCGCGCGCCGTGCACGGCGTAGACCTGAACGATCAGGCGCAAAAGATGGTCTACACCGCTAACGACTTCAAGCACCTGGATGATGTGTACGTCGCCAGCTTGTCGGGGCAGGGCGAGCAACAGTTGACCCACTTGAACGAAGCGCTGTGGCGCGGGCTGGCGCTGATGGATGTCGAGCGCGTGCCTTACAAGGCTGCCGATGGCTGGGAGATTGATGGCTTCTTCGTTAAGCCCATCGGCTGGCAAGAAGGCAAGCCGTACCCGATGATTCTCAGCATTCACGGCGGCCCGGCAGGGATGTACGGCGTTGACTGGTACCACGAGTTTCAAGTCTACGCGGCGCGCGGCTGGGCGGTCTTCTTCGTCAACCCGAGGGGTTCGACCGGCTACGGCGAGAAGTTCGAAAACGGCATCATCGGCGAATGGGGCGGCAAAGATTACACGGACATCATGAGCGGCGTTGACATGATCCTGGCCCGCTATCCGTGGATAGACCGCGACCGGCTGGGCGTCACCGGCGGCAGTTACGGCGGGTACATGACCAACTGGATCGTCTCTCACACCAACCGCTTCAAAGCGGCGGTGACGTTGCGCAGCGTCGTCAACTTCATCAGCGACGAAGGCACGCGCGACGGCGCTTACGGCCATAAGCGCGACTTCAGCGGTTTTATGTTCGACAAGTTCGAGACCTACTGGGATCGCTCGCCGCTCAAGTATGCGAAGAACGTCAAGACGCCGACGCTCATCTTGCATTCGGACAATGATTATCGCGTGCCGCTCGAACAGGGCGAGCAGTGGTTCCGCGCCTTGAAGCATTACGGCGTGACGACAGAGCTGGTGATCTTCCCGCGCGAAAATCACAACCTGACGCGCACAGGCGAGCCACGGCATCTGGTCGAAAGCTTGAACTGGCAGCTCTACTGGTTCGACCGCTTCATCAACGGCAACCGCGCCGCTGTGCCGCCCGACGCGCGGTAACCTCAGCGTTGTTGACGCTAGCCGAACAGATATCGAATGATGAAAAGAAAATCTCTCTGGATTGCCCTGGCCGCAATCACTCTGCTGTCAGCGACTTCGGCGTTTGCTCAAGACCTGAAGTTGATCCCTGAGCCGAAGCAGGTCGAGCGCCGCGCCGGCGCTTTCGCCATTACCTCGAAGACACGCATCGTCATCAATCAGGCACATGCCGAGGAAGACCGCCCCGCCGCCGAAACGCTCGGCGAAGAGATCGAGCGCGCCACCGGGCGAAAAGTAACCATCACCACATCGCGCTCGCTGCCGCGGGCGGGCGTAATCTACCTGGCACGCATCGGCGACGACGCACGGCTGAGTGCCGCGCTCGCGGCGGGCAAGCTGGCGACTGATGACAAGCTCGACGAAGAAGGCTACGTGATTGACGCGAACGCCGAGCGCGTCATTATCGCGGCGCGAACCGGCGCGGGCGTCTTCTACGGCGCGCAGACCTTGTGCCAGTTGCTCGGCCAGGGCGAAGGCAATCAGGCCGGCGAAGCTCGCCAGCTTTCCTGCCCGGCGGTGGCGATCAAAGATTGGCCCCAGATGCGCTGGCGCGGCGTCCACGACGACATCAGTCGTGGCCCTGTGCCGACGCTCGAATACATGAAACGGCAGGTGCGAACCTGCGCGGCGTTCAAGCTCAATCTGTTCTCGCTTTATCTGGAACACGTCTTCGACTATCAGAGCCAGCCGCTCGTCGCGCCGAAAGAAGGCGCGATCACTGCCGCAGACGTCAAAGAGCTGGTCGAGTATGCGCGGCGCTATTATGTCACCATCCTGCCCGAGCAGCAGGCGTTCGGCCATCTGCATCACGTCCTGAAGTACGAAACCTTTAGCGACATGGCCGAAACGCCGCACGGCCATGTGCTGGCGCCGGTCAATGATAAAACCTACACCTTCATCAAAGACCTTTATGCCGAGCTGGTGCCGCTGTTTCCCGGCCCGCTCTTTCACATCGGCGCTGACGAAACCTTTGAGCTGGGGCGCGGGCAGACGAAAGCCCACGCCGATCAGGTCGGACTGGGGCGCGTCTACCTTGAGCATCTGAAGCGCGTCGCCGAGATCATGAAGCCTTACAATAAGCGGCTGATGTTCTGGGGCGACATCGCGATGAAGTATCCCGAATTGCTCGGCATCCTGCCGAAAGACGTCATCGCCGTGGCATGGGGATATTCGCCCCATCCGAGCTTCGATAACTTGTTGAATCCTTACAAAGACGCGCATCTTGATCTGTTCGTCGCGCCGGGCGCGAGCAACTGGAATCGCATCTTCCCGAACCTCGACGCCGCCTTTTTGAACATTCGCAACTTTGTGCGCGACGGGCAGAAGTACAGCGCGCTCGGCATGTTGAACACGACCTGGGATGACGACGGCGAGGCGCTGTTTCAGATGACCTGGCCGGCAGTCGCCTTTGGCGCGGCCTGCGCGTGGCAATCGGGCGAATCGTCTATCGAACGCTTCAAGGCCAATTATGATTGGGCGTTCTATCGTAACGACGATCACATTTTCCGGGATGCGCTGCAATCACTGTCGCGTGTCCATTCGATCCTCCGCGACGCCAAGCTCGGCGACGCCAACGACGAGCCGTTCTGGGCCGACCCGTTCACCGAAGTAGGTGCCGCGTACGTCGAAAAAGCCGAGCCTGCGGCGCACGACCTGCGCATTGAAGCCGAGCGCGCTCTGGCCTCGCTCTATCGGCATCGTCAGCAAGCGCACACGAACGACGACACGATTGATAGCTTGATCTTTGCAGGGCTGCGCTTGGACGCGCTCGGCATGAAGGCTCAACTTGTCGGCGAGATCAGCCGGTATTACTGGGAAGCTTATTTGAATATGAGCAACCGTCAACTGGTGCAGCGCAACCTGAGCCAGATTGCCGGCGCCAACGGGCGGCTCGAAGACTTGCGTGACGCGACGACGCGGTTGCGCGAGATGTACGCGAAACTGTGGATGGCAGAGAACCGCGCCTACTGGCTGGCCAACGTCACGGTGCGCTATGACAACCTGGCGCGTTTGTTCCAGGCGAAAGCGCAGACCGTCCGCCAGGCTATGCAGCAGTACCGCGAGCAAGGCACTCTGCCGACGCCGCAGCAGATGGGATTCTTCATTAGAGCGACGACTGAGAGGTAAAGATGGAAGCGCCGACCTTTCAAGACGTGCTGCTGGCACAGCGGCAGATCAAACCTTACTTGCAGCGCACGCCGATGCATTCCTACCCGGCGGTCAATGGACTGGTCGGCGCTACGGTCTTCATCAAGCATGAAAATGTCCAGCCGACGTGTGCTTTCAAAGTGCGCGGCGGCATCAATCTGGTTTCGCAGATGAGCGATGAAGAGCGCGGGCGCGGCGTGATTGCCGCTTCGACCGGCAACCACGGCCAATCGGTCGCCTACGGGGCGCACCTGTTCAACGTGGCGGCGCGCATCGT
Source organism: Blastocatellia bacterium (assembly GCA_045807765.1). Lineage (GTDB taxonomy): Bacteria > Acidobacteriota > Blastocatellia > UBA7656 > UBA7656 > DATENM01. The sequence goes on along the minus strand of JBJMGU010000223.1, from coordinate 7,169 downwards.
TGTTCCCGCCGGCGCCAACCCCGGCAAGGTTGAAGCGATGCGCGGCCTGAACGCGGAAGTCATCTTTCACGGCGAGCGCTTTGATGACGCACGCGAGCATTGCGAAGCGCTCGCGCGCTCGCATGGCTACCGCTACGTCCATTCGGGTGACGAGCCGCTGTTGATCGCCGGTGTGGCGACCGAAGTCCTGGAGATGCTCGAAGACGAGCCACAGTTGAGTTGTATCTTTGTTCCCGTCGGCGGCGGCAGCGGCGCGGCGGGAGCCTGCATCGCGGCCAAAGCTATCAACCCGCAGATTCGCGTCATCGGCGTTCAATCCGAGGCCGCGCCCGCGGCTTACGAGTCGTGGCGGCAGCGGCAACTGATGGCAGCACCCGACCGCACCTTTGCCGAGGGCCTGGCGACCGGCACCGCCTTTGCGCTGCCACAGCAGATTCTCTGGCAAATGCTCGACGACTTCATGCTGGTGAGCGACGACGAGATCAAGCAGGCGATGCTCTGGATGATCGAGCGCGCCCACACGCTCGCGGAAGCCGCCGGCGCCGCGCCGCTCGCCGCGCTCTACCGCCACCGCGACGAGTTTGCCGGTCAGAGAGTTGGCCTGGTCTGTTCGGGCGGCAACGCCTCGCTGGCGCAGTTGAAAGAGATACTTGAGCGTGTGTGAGCCAGCGCGACCGGGACGCGCTTCTGTAAGTCCAAAAACTTTTTTTGTTACCGGAAAGAATTCCGCATGTTTCCCGCCTGGTTTGCGTCTTTCCCTAGTAGAGGGAAAATTCACCACCTGCCGCAGGCGGGTCGGTTCTGGTCTCCCTCCATCCTGAATCGTTCTCGGTTATTTCTCACAGCCCGCTACTCGACAGATTGATACCTGAAGGGCAGAGAGAAACCATTTTGCTCCTATGCACATTCCATGACGGCGAGATGCTCAGCCGAACAGTCCCACCGCAGACGGCTAGCTATACCGCCGAAAGGAGACAACCAATATGCGAAGAATCATGAGCTTCAGGTCGCAAGCGCAGCGCCGGCTGCTCGTCTGGTCTGCGACAGCGGCGGGCTTCGTCTATGCGCTGTCGCTGCTGATGGGCTGGCCCGGCGCACAGGCGCAAAGCCTGCAAAAGATGGCGCTACGGTATGTCGTCGAGACCAAAGAGACGGCGACGTTTTATCTCGGCAAAGAGGGCAAGATCAATCTCGTACTGCTCGATCAGAACGGCTATCGGGTGAAGGCTCCGCGCGCCTTCAGGACGACCATCACCGCGACGACTTTGGATGGTCTCGATCAGGCTAAGAGTCTGCTTGTCTCCAGATCAATCAAGCAGCAAGCTGCATCAAAGCAGCAGGCCGCGCCCGCCAGCCCGGTCTCGGTGAGGCGCCGGCTGGTGCTGGGGCAGGGGCAGCAAGCCGCGCAAATCGTCATTAACCACGAACAGGGTGAAGACGATAAAAACGCCTACATCGTGTCATATCAGCCGGGACGTGTGCAGGTCTTCGTCGAAAGCGACGGCGTCGCCACCGGCCAGGCGGTGATCATTGTTCTCGATCCCCGGCGGGCGTTTTCTAGGCCGGTGCAGCAAGCCAGGCCGGCGCCGCCTGACGCGGGGCTGATGCCGATTCTCTGGCAAAACCCGCGCCCGGCGCGGTTCCGTTTAGAGCTAACCCCCTCGAAGCTGCTCGCGCAGATCGAAAAAGGCGAGCAGGTCGGTAAGCTCCAGGTGGCGTTGAGATCGGCGGTCGGCGACGATTATCTGCTGGCGCCCGAAGACCTCCAGGTGATCCTACAAGTCGAGGACGGTTACGCCCGCTTCGAGCCGAACGTCATCAAGATACCGCGCGACCAGGCCATCTCGCCGGAAGCGGCGGTCTTGATGACGCGGCCCGGTGGGCGCATCAGCGTCAGCGCTTACGCCGTGAGCGCCAATGTCCTCAACTATCAACCGGCGCGCCAGGATTACAACTTCATTCCCGGTGTCCGCACGACAGATTTAATCATTCGCCAACAACGCAACAGCGCCTTTGCCAATGGCCTGGATGAGATCGAGCTGCGCGTCGAGGCATTGCAGGATGGCCGCGTCATTCCTCCCGAAGACGAAGGCATGGATGAACGCCTGATCACCTTCACCCTATCGGGCGACACGCAGGGGGTAAGGTTTGAAAATGGCAAGAGCGAATTGCGCATCCCTAAGGGCCAAACGTCAGGAACCATCAAGCTGTTCAGCAGCCGCGCCGCCGGCGATTTCAAAGTTGTTGGCTCAACTTTGAACGGCTTGCGCGAAACGATTGCCTCTGGAGAGATGACGGCGGCGCTGAGCTTCTCATTTCCCTGGCTGCAACTGTTGTTTGCCATTGCCGGCGGCAGCGTCATGCCGCTGTTGCGCCGACAGAATCGCCTCAAGATCATCCAGGGGCTGGTTCTCGGAGCGGTCTTTTTCGGGCTGGCGCTGTTCGGCGCCATCGTTTCAAACCCGCAAACCATCGGCGCCGTCTCCATCGTCGTGACCAAACTTCCTACGGAAAACTTCTTCGCCTCTTTCATTCTCGGCTTCCTGGGCAGCCTGCTGCTTGGAATCAAATTCACGAGGCGGCCCAAAGCCGGCGCCAAGCGCAAAGCGGCGGCGGCGTAGGCCAAAGACCGAGCGGCAAGAAATCGACCGGCGACGCCGTTTCGTGGTTTAATGAACGGCGCAATGGCTAATCACATTCTTGGCATTGATCTGGGCGGCACCAAAGTGATGGCGGCGGTCTTTGACGCGAGCGGCAATATCGTCAGCCGCTCGCGCGCCAAGACCCGCGCATGGCGCGACAACGAGCTGGTCTTTCAAACCATCGCGCACACCGCCGAGCAGGCGATTGAGCGCGCCGGCATCACCCGTGACGACCTGCGGGCTCTGGGCATCGGCGCGCCCGGCCCGCTCGATCCCGACACCGGCATCATCGTCGAATCAGCCAACATGACGCTCCGCAACTTTCCGCTCGGCCCGCGCCTCGCCGAAGCCTTCCACTGCCCGGCGATTGTTGAAAACGATGTGAACGCCGGCACCTATGGCGAATACCGCGCCGGCGCCGCTCGCGGCGCGCGTCACGTCCTCGGCGTCTTCGTCGGCACAGGCATCGGCGGCGGCATCATTGCTGACGGGGCGCTCTATCACGGCTTCAGCAAGAACGCCGGCGAGATCGGCCACATCATCATCAAAGCCGGCGGGCCGCGCTGCGGCTGCGGCAATCGCGGCTGCTGGGAGGCGCTCGCGAGCCGCACAGCCATGACGCGCGACATCCGCAAAGCCATCAGGCGCGGCGACAAGACGTTGCTGAAAGACAAGCTCAAACAGGATACCGATCTGATTTCGGGCGGCGACCTGGGCAAGGCTTACCGCGCCGGCGATAAGCTGGTGGTGAAGATCATGAACCGCGCCGCGCGCTTGATCGGCGCAGGCATCGGCAGTCTGGTCAACGTGCTGTCGCCGGAGATTGTCGTCTTAGGCGGCGGCGTCGTCGAGGCGATGGGGGATGATTTCGTCGGGCGCATTGACGAAGCGGTGCGTGCCACCGCATTCGATTTTATGACGAGAGATTTGCGGATTGTGCGTGCCGCGCTCGGCGACGACGCCGGGGTTACGGGCGCGGCGCTGCTCGCCCAAGAGTTCGTCGAACGACAGTGAAACCATGAGTAGCGCACAGAATCACATCATCGAGGTGATTGCCTTTGACGCCGACGACACGCTCTGGCACAACGAGAGCCTGTTTACGGTCACGCAATCGAAGTTCAAGCAACTGCTCGCTGGCTATCACAGCGACGAATGGATCGAAGCCAAGCTGAACGAGACCGAGCACCGCAACATCCAGCATTTCGGCTATGGCATTAAAGGCTTCACGTTATCAATGATCGAAACGGCCATCGAGCTGACCGAAGGCCGCATCAGCGGCGCAGAGATTCAACAGATCATCGATTATGCGAAAGCTATGGTGCGTGCGCCGGTCGAGCTGCTTGACGGTGTGGCCGAAACGATTAGCGCCCTCGCCGAGCAGTACCCGCTGATGTTGATTACCAAAGGCGACCTCTTCGATCAGGAGTCGAAGATCGCGCGCTCCGGCTTGGGCGACCATTTCAGCCATCTCGAAATCGTTTCGGAAAAAAACACGGATGTCTATCGCGCCGTCATGGCGCGGCACCAGCTTGACCCACGGCGCTTTCTGATGGTCGGCAACTCGATCAAGTCAGACATTCTGCCGGTGATCGAAGCCGGCGGGCGGGCGGTCCATATTCCTTATCACACGACCTGGGTACACGAGCAGGTGAGCGATTATGACGCGGCGAGCTTTTATGAGATTGACAACATTCGCCTGTTGCCCGGCCTGTTGGAAGAGATGAGGGAGAGAGGCTAGCGCCTAGCCTCTCTCGACGGCCAGTATGTGTTTCGGCGGCACGCGCAGGTCCCAGACCAGTCGCAGCCACGACAGCATGCGCAGAGCGTAGTAGCTGAAATCAACCTCCCACCAGAAGAAGCCCTGCTTCACCGAAGCCATGTAGTGGTGGTGATTGTTGTGCCAGCCTTCGCCGCCCGTCCATATCGCGATCAGGAAATTGTTGCGGCTCTGGTCGCTCGTTTGGTAACGGCGGCTGCCCCAGACATGCGACAGCGAGTTGACCGTGAAGGTGCCGTGATAGAGCAGCACGGTGCTGACGACAAACCCCCACACCAGCCACGACCAGCCGCTCGCGCCGAACAACATGCCGCCGAAGAAGCAGGCCACCGCCACGGCGACGCCCGGCACCCAGTGGTTGTTGTTCAGCCAGCGCAGCTCGGGGAAGCGCGCGAAATCTTTGATGGCGTTCCAATCGGTCGCTTCGTACTTGCGGCTGATGACCCAGCCGACGTGCGACCACCAGAAGCCCTCGGTGACCGGCGAGTGAATATCGCCCGGCTGATCCGAATACTTGTGATGGCGGCGGTGATGCGCGGCCCACCACAGCGGCCCCTTCTGCAACGCCGAGGTGCCGAGCAGCGCCATCAGGAACTGCACGGGGCGGCTCGTTTTGTACGAGCGGTGCGAGAAGTAGCGGTGAAACCCTGCGGTCAATCCGAACATGCGGACGGCGTACAGGGCGAGGCAGAGCAGCACGGCGGTCAGGCTGAAATCTACGAAGAAGACGGCGACGCACGCCAGGTGCATCAGAGCGAAAGGAATCGTTTTGAACGATAGCCGTTCGCCACCTTCGACGTAAGCCGGCTCGACTGATTTTGCTTTCTCGGTCGCGGGCTTAACGTTCTTTTTGAGTGTGGATGGTGGAATCGTTGAGGTCGCGGGAGGTGTTGTGGTTCTAATCTCTTGCATCGCTTCTCCTGAATTGCATATCCTACCAGACCGGCTCGCTTTGCCCAAAGCAAAAATCATCGGCGGCGTAAATTCCAGTCGAAATCGTGTGCCTGAAATGTCGTTGCCGCGCGCTGGCTGTGGGGCTAGAATCAGTGTGCGCGACAGCCTGACCCGACGGAGATACACTGCGATGTCAGCCATAACTGAAGAAGTCATCCTCGACCCCGAAAAAGAGTACGAAATCGTTGACGGTCAGCCGGAGGAAAAGACGATGGGCGGTGCAAGACACGGCGGCGTGGGCGTGCGTTTGATTGTCCGATTAGGAAATCATGTTGAGATCAACCGGCTCGGCGGCGTCTATGGCCCGGACACGATGTTTCGCATCGGCAAGAACACGCGCTTGCCTGACGTGGCCTTTGTTAGCGCCGCGCATATTCCCGAAACCGGCGAGCCGGAAGGCACTTGGGAACTGGCGCCCGACCTCGCCGTCGAAATCATTTCGCCCAGCGACCTCTGGGAAAAAGTCATCAGCAAAATCGAAGAATATTTTGCCGCGGGCGTCCGCCAAGTGTGGCTGATCTCGCCGACTTACCACACACTGACCGTCTATCATTCGCCGACGCAGGCAACGATCCTTACCGAAAGCGACGAGCTGGCGAGCGATGATGTCGTGCCCGGCTTCCGCCTGAAAATCGCCGAGTTGTTCCAGACCCCGGCGTGCGCATAACCTGGCCCCATCCGCTCTGATTGCCATGTCGAAGCATTACATCATCAAGCGCGATGTGCCGCGCCGGTTTCTGGTCAACTACAAAGGCGACCTGAACACCGAGCAGTACGCGGTGGTGACTGCCGGTGGCGGCCCGCTGCTGGTGATCGCCGGCGCCGGATCGGGCAAGACGCGCACAGTTACTTACCGCGTCGCGCGGCTCATCGAGATGGGCGTGCCGCCGGCGCGCGTCCTGCTGGTCACCTTCACCAACAAGGCGGCGCGCGAGATGCTCCACCGCGTCGAGACGCTGTTGCAGACCGATTCGCGCAAAGTCTGGGGCGGCACCTTTCACTCCATCGCCAACCGCATCCTGCGCCGCCACGCCGAGTCCGCAGGTTACCAGCAGAACTTCACTATCCTCGACGCCGAAGACGCCAAAGACCTGATCGAATCTTCGATTCAAGAGGCCGGCATCGATGCGAAAGCGCGGCGCTTTCCGAAGCCTGAAGTCGTCGCCGACATCATCAGCTTCGCCAACAACCGCGATATGCCGATTCGTGATTGCATCGTCGCCAACTACCCGCACTTCGAGCCGCTGGCGACGCAGATTGAGCGCGTTGACCGCATCTTTCAAGCGCGCAAGGTCGAGCGCAACACGATGGACTATGACGACCTGTTGATGAACTGGAAGCGCTTGCTTAGGGAAAAGCCGGAGATCGGCGATTACTGGGCGAATAATTTTGAATACATCCTGGTTGACGAGTATCAGGACACCAACAAGATTCAAGCCGAGATCGTTGACCTGCTCGCCGTAAAGCATCGCAACATCATGGTGGTCGGCGACGACGCGCAATCGATATTCGGATGGCGCGGCGCGCACTTCGCCAACATCTACACCTTCAAAGAGCGCTACCCCGACGCGCAGGAGTTTCATTTAGAAACCAATTATCGTTCACGGCCTGAGATCGTCTTGCTGGCGAACGCGGCGATACGCAACAACCGGCGACAGTTCCCCAAGAACCTCCACGCCGTGCGCGAATCCGCGGGCCAGTCGCCGGCGCTGGTGCCGACTTCGGACAGCGACCAGCAGGCAGCGTTTGTCGCCGGGCGCATCCTTGAGCTGCGCGACGAAGGCGTGCCGCTCGAC
>JBJMGU010000222.1:0-62550 GCA_045807765.1 Blastocatellia bacterium | reverse complement strand
GCCCTCGCGCTTGCTACGGGCTTGCCGCTCGGCGTCGTGTACCCGCTCTGGAATAACACGTCTAAGCGGTTTGACCGCAAAACCATTGAGGTCTTATGCGAACAGCTACAAGTACCGGCAGGTTTGATTCTTGAGTATCAACCCGATGCAAAAAAGGAGGCGTAACCATGAAAGCCCCGAAAACCGATACCCGCTCGCTTTCACATCTGTCACAGCAAAAGCGCGTAATCATCTACTGCCGAGTTTCTACGACCGACCAGAAAGATAAGGGCATGAGCCTTGAATCTCAGGCCGAGTTTTGCTTGGCGTATGCGGCCTCAATGAACTGGGTAGTTGTGCGAGTCGTAAGCGAAGACTATAGCGGCTTCGTTTACTATGAACGGCCCTTGTTTGAGGAGGTTCGTAAAGAACTGCGCGAAGGCAAGGCGGACGTACTCCTGTGCTATGCGGTCGACCGCATGACCCGCGAGCAAACTCACGCACTGACCATCTTCCGCGATGACATTATTAAGAATGATGCGGAGCTTTGGTTCGTAAAATTCGGCAAGATTGAAAACAACGCCATAGGCAAATTCATTCTTTCTACCTATGCGATGAGTGCGGAGAAAGAGCGAGAAGATATTGTCGACCGCACATGGCGCGGCAAGCGGGCACGCCTCCTGAGCGGAAAAGTAAATAACTATGGCTGTAATCCTTATGGCTACCGGCGCGACAAAGAGAAAGGCGTCCGCCTTATCCATGAGGATGAGGCTGAAATTGTGCGGACAATCTTCAACCTGTACGTTGAAAAAGAGATGAGCCTTTGGCGCATAGCCGAGATGCTGAATGACACAGGCATCACCAGCCCTGCGACCGCGCATGGTCGGAAGTACAAAGACAAGAGCTACACCCCCGTTTGGAACCGCACACAGGTTCGCCGTATCCTTAACCCGCCCCGAATACAAGGGCGAGGCGGCGGCTTTTCGCTATAAGCAGGTTGAGGTAAACGGACGCAAGCGGCTGGTTGAACGTGACCCTTCCGAAGTAATTAAGCTGCCACCCGAAACCACGCCCGCAATCGTTTCTATTGAGTTGTGGGAAGCCGCACAGGAAAAGCTCGACCGCAACCGCAAGGGCGAAGCAGCAGCACGCACACGCAACCAAAAGCATGCGCACCTGCTGCGTGGCATGGTCTTCTGCGCAGTCTGTCAAGGCTCAATGTACCCGATGCGCGGTGGCGGCAAAAGCATTCAGTATCGCTATCGGTGCAGTACGAACAACAAGCCAAAAACTTCTATCCAATGCATCGGCAAGACGGCATCTTTGCGCGAGCTTGATGCCTTCGTTTGGGGCAAAGTAGTCGACACCATGAAGCGCCCTGACGTTGTACAACGCGAACTCCAGCGCAGCATGAAAGAGCAAGAGGATTCGCACCTTGCAGAAGACTTGGAGAACTTGGAGCGTGAGATTGCTAACAACGAACGCGGACAGGAGCGGCTTGTTGACCAGCTTTCGAAAGTCTCGGACAACTTGGTTGAGATGATTCAGCAAAAGCTGTACGAGCTAGATAAGCAGTACAAGCGCATGGTAGAAGACCATGAAAGCCTGCGAGCGCGGCTGCACAAGTTGGTATTGCGGCAAAGCACCCTCGAAACATTGGCGGAATATTGCGGGCGCGTCAGTGAAGCAATTGACAATTTCAGTTTTGAAGAAAAGCGGGAACTGTTAGAAGGGCTGGATGTTGAAGTGCTTGCTAACGGCGACTATTTCGAGGTTTTCTACGGGATACCGCTAGAAGAAGAAGAAGTTGAAGTCGGCATAGTTCGGTTACGACAGTCTTCAGCGTCGGCACGATGCGCGAGAAGAGCATCTTGGTGTATTGCTGCATGAATGGCGATTGGCGCACGTAGTTGACGCAGCCTTCAACGTCGAGGTCGAGATTTTGCCAGATCTCTTCGGCCATGAAGCGGTCGCGCATCAGATAGCAAGCTTCGACGGCAAACGCCTCGCGCTCGTCGCGTTCGCGCTCGGTCAGGTGCGGATAATAATCGCGCAAGGCGAGCCGTCCGAAGGCGACGTGGCGCGCTTCGTCCTGCATGACGTAGGCGTTCAACGCTTGGCCGAGCGGCTCGGTCGCAAGGTCGCGGATCGTGCCGAAAGCCGCCAGCGCCAGCCCTTCGATAATCACCTGCATGGCCAGGTAAGTGAAGTCCCAGCGCCCGTCGCTGATTGCCTGGTCGAGCAGCGTTTTCAGGTGCGGGTTGATCGGGTAGGCGAGGTTGAGCTTTTCTCTGAGATAACGCGAATAGACTTCGACGTGGCGCGCTTCATCAAAGACCTGGGTGGCGGCATAGAACTTCGAGTCAATGTCGGGGACGGTCTGGACGATCTTGGCGGCGCAGATCAACGCGCCCTGCTCGCCGTGCAGGAATTGCGAGAAGCGCCAGGCGTCCAGGTGCAACCGGGTCTCGCCCTTCTTCTTCTCGTCCATCTGCTCCCAGATCGGCGAGCCGTATATCGAGATGTAATAGTCGGGGAAGCCGAGCGGGTTCGCGAGGTCGACTTCGATTGACCAGTCGAGGCGGTCGCTGGCGTTCCATTGTTTTGTCTTGCCCTTCTCGTAAAGCGTCAGCAGCTTGTCGCGGCTCTCATCATACTCCCAGTTGAAGACGGTGGTTGACCCCTGGTTCGGCACCTGCCACTGGGTCTGTTCGACGGGCAGCGTATACATTCGTGTGCTCATAGATGTGCGGGCTCCTTGCGAAGAAATTTGTCAGGGGTTCGAGAAACGCTTCCGAGCGTAAACGTCTGGTGCGGCCAAGTCAAGCAGGCGGAGAAAGAAGCAATCGCCGATGAACACCGATAAACACCAATAGAAAAGCGCGGATAGTTCGCGCCTCTTCTTCAATCGGTGTTCATCAGTGTTCCATTTTTCCGCTATCAGCGCTCGGCGACGATGTGGAAAGAAAACTTCAGCTCGTCTTTGACCTTGATCGTTCCCCCGGCGACCGATACGAGGCGGATGCCATACTCGGTTTGCCGTAGCGCGAATTGTCCTTCGGCTTGCAGGCTGGTCGCGAGGAAGGTGACGAAGGCGTTAATGGTCAGCGGTCGTGTCGTGCCGTGCAGGGTCAGCTCGCCGTTGATGTGAGTCTCGTATTTGCCTTCTTCGACGCGCGTGGCGGTGATCTCTGTGCTCTTGAAGGTAATCTCCGGGTAGCTGTTGACGTCGAGCACCTCATTGCGCATGGTCGCTTGAATCTTGTTGCGGTCGCTGTCGCTCACCTTGTCGGTGACGGCAAGCGAGTCGGCTTTGATCGTGAATTGCAAGGCCGCGGGCATCACCGTGCCATAGGTGAATTGCGCCGTGCCGGAGAAGTCGCGGATGGCGATGGTGTGATCGTGCCCGGCGACAGAAGAGAGCAGGCCGCCGACCAGGGCGCGAACCGTGAAGCGGCTCTGGCCGGCGTTGATCTTATAGCGCCCTTCGGATGGCAGCACCGGACGAGGCGCGGCTGACGGCAGTGAGCCGGCGCACAGCATCGTGACCACGGCGACGGTAAACATTCGAAAGCAGCGATAAGTAGTAGGCATGACATTTACCTCACAACACAGGATTGCGGCCAGACGAAGAAGTCACGGGTGGAACGCGGGGTAGGCAGATGCTAACACCGCGGCGGGCGAATGCCAACCGGGCGGTTGGGTTCGGGCAGACCTCGCAAGAGGAAAGCAAAATAAATCACCAGTCAGATTGATTCGCTGACTGATAAGCTGTAGGATGAGCCTGCTTTTTTCATCGGTACTAGCAACAGCGCTCGCAGGTTGATTAACAAACAATTGAGATGCGGATTCGGAAACTGTGCTCCGAAGGCCAAAGAGTGGGTAATGAACCAGGACGATTTTGATCGCTTCCTCGCGTGGCTCAACCCCGACCGCGAAGAAGCGGGGAAGAAATATGAAAAGATTCGCCGCCGGATCATCACGATCTGTCGGGCGCACAGCATCCCCGAAATCGACGCCGAAGAAATCTTTGACGAGATAATCAACCGCGTCGTGCGCAAGCTGCCGGAGATTATTGATACCTACAATGGCGATCCGGCGCTCTATTTTTACGGTGTGGCGCGCAATGTGATCCGTGAGCGGTGGCGCCCAATCAAGCCGCCCGTGCCGTCGTCTTCGCTTGATGATCCGAATTATAAAGAGCGGCGCGACAGGTGTCTTGAGCATTGCTTGGAGCAGCTCGCGCTGCAAGACCGACGGCTGCTGTTGGATTATTACTCTAAGGACGGGCGAGAAAAGATCGAGCTGCGGCGGCAACTGGCTGACAAGCTGGGGATTAGCGAAAATGCGTTGCGCATTCGCCTGAGCCGGCTGCGTGCAACGCTGAAAGAGTGCATGGAAGAAGGTCTGAAGCAGGACGACGAGTGAAATACTTTGTGCTAACGGCGCATATTAATTGTGAGGGCGAATACAAAACGTAACCGTTTATGGTAGAAGCTGACGAAAAAACGATCCGGCAATACCTGCTAGGGGAGCTAAACGAGGCCGAGATGCCGCGTTTCGAAGAGCGTCTGATGACCGACGACGAGCTTTTCGAGATGCTGCGCGTCGTCGAAGACGAATTGATTGACGATGCCGCGGCGCGCGAGTTATCTGCTGAAGAGCAAGCGCATTTCGACAGCCATTTTCTGGCCGCGCCCGACCGCCGCACGCGCCTGGAGCTATCGCTCGCGCTGCATGACCACGCCCGGCAGGCAGACAGTTGCATCGCGAAAATCATTCGCTTCTTGCGCCGGCCATCGCCGCGTGTTTATTTAAGCTTTGCCACCGCGGCGGTCCTTTTAATTATCCTGTGGCTCATCATTCCCTCGCCAGGTACAGATGTAAGCAAGGGCCTCCAGGCGCTAAACCAGGCCTACCGCGAGCAGCGCCCGACGGAAGCGCGGATCACGGGATTCGATTACGCGCCGCTGCCGCCTAGCACCCGCGGCAGCGAACAGGAGCGGGTCGATCCGGTTGCTCGCGAACGCGCCGAGCAAATCCTCCAGGGCGCGGTCACTAACCATCCCGACGCGCAAGCCTATCACGCGCTGGGCCGCTTATATCTGGCCGAACATAAGTTCGCCGAAGCGATAGAGCTATTCGACGAGGCGTCAAGGCTGAATGCCAACAACGCACAACTGGAAAGCGACATCGGCGCTGCCTATTTGGAGAAAGGTCAGGTAGGTCCGCCAGCGGAGCGGAACGAAGCCTATCGCCAGAGCCTGACGCACCTAACAAGGGCGCTCGAATTGAACGGCAGCTTGCTCGAAGCGCGTTTCAATCGGGCACTCCTGTATACCTATACCAGCCGGAAGGCGGAGGCACGAAACGACTGGTCCACTTACCTTGAGCTTGATAAAAATCAGCGTTCGCCTTGGGCCGAAGAAGCCAGCCGGCGTCTGAAGGCATTAGAAAAATCGAGCCGCGAGTGACCCGGATTAAGGACCATCCTGTGGGACTTCAATAGAGCCGAGGATGGCATGGGATTTTTGCAACATGCCCCGAACAGCAGCCCAACCAAAGCGCGTGACGACTAACCAGGCGGCCGTCATGCACAGACGCAGCGTCATGGTGATATTGGCAGGAGTCCTGCTGGCCCTGGTCCTGGGAGGGGGCTGGACTGTCTGGCGGCTGTTCTTTTATCGCTCGCCCATAGCCAAGGGGCTAGAGGCTTTGCAAACGGCCTATCGCTCTGGGCGTCCACTCGAATCCCGCATCAGCGGCTTTTCATACGCGCCCTTGACGAGCCTGCGCGGCACTTCAACGGCGGATGAAAACGCCCACGCGCTGGCTACCCATCTTCTACTCGAAGCCGTTTATGATCAGCCCTCGGCAGAATCCCGCCATGCGCTAGGCCGCTATTATTTGACCGAGCGACAGTATGATCGAGCCATCGCGGAACTACAGTCGGCGCTCCGAGCGGACGCCGAAAACCCGCGCTTACAGAATGACCTCGCCGTTGCCTTTTTTGAAAAGGGGCGTAATGAGACGGGCGAACAGGGGAATGGCGATATCGAAGCATTCGCCAGAAGTCTCGAGCTGCTAAATCGGGCCTTGAGGGCGGCCCCATCCTTTCCGGAAGTCTTATTTAATCGCGCCCTGTTGCGCCAGCAGATGATGCTGACCGAGCGTGCCGAAGAGGACTGGCACGCCTATCTTGAACAGGACTCAACCAGTCGCTGGGCAGATGAGGCGCGCCAGCACCTCCAGCGAATTGAAGAGCGCCGGCAGGCGGTTGAGCGAGGGTTGAACGATCTGGTTCAGCATTTCTTAGAGGCATTTCGCGCCAGGGATGAGGAGCGTGTGTGGAAGATCTTCAGCTCCAACCGCGAGAAGCTGATCACCGAGCTGTTAGCCATCCATCTGGAAAGGGTTGTCCAGAACACCGGGAGCCCCGGAGGCGAAGCGCTTGACGCGCTCGCTTACGCAGGGCAACTGGATATGGCGCGCGTTCACGACGCGTACACCGCTCAGCGCGTGCGGTTTTATCAACTGGCCTCCCCGCGGCAGTTGCTGCAAGGGCAAAAAGCGAACCGGCTGATGCGCCAGGCGCGCGAGTTCTACGAACAGAGCCAGGTCGAAAAAGCAGCGCGACTCCGCGACCAGGCGCGGCAATTGTTCACGCCAATCGGCGACCTGAACGGCGCCCGGCTGGCCACTTACTGGCTGGCCTTGCACAACTGGGAGTTGGGACGCACACAACAGAGCCTGTCGCTATTCGACCCTTTATTGCGTGATTGCGAGCCGTCCCGCTGTCGCTGGCTACGCGCCCGCGCCTTGTACCAGCGGGCGACGCTCGCCTCGAAGCTCGACGAACACTCCAGCGCCATTGCCTATTACCAGCAGGCGCAAGCGCTGGCCGAACAGGTCGGCGAAGTCCAGTGTGACCTGGACGCCCGCGGCGGGCTCATCGAAAAATACCGGCGGCTTGGCAACCAGCCCGACTGCTTCCAACAAATCGCCCGCAGTCAGCACCTGCTCGAGGCGTCCGCGCTCGGTCCCTTACCGCTCTGTCGCTATTACACCTATTTGACTATGGCCTTCCACACGTTCGGCTTTCCCGCCGCCGCCATCGATTACGCGCGGGAGTCGTTGCGGTTCGCCAACAACTTCACGACACGCTCGGTCTGTTTCGCGCATATCGGCCTGATGTATGGCAAGGTAGCTGATTTTGACAAAGCTTTCGATAACGTTCGGCAAGCCTACAGCACCGCGTCGGCCCACGAAGACACTTCGCTCGGCCAACTGATGATGGCCTACGCTGCCGTGCAGGCCGGACACCTGCACCGCGAGCGGGGCGAGTACATCGAAGCGCTTGGCCGCTACGATGAAGCCATCGACATTCATCAGCGGCACGCGCTCGACTTTTCACCGCACCTCTATCAGGCCTATAAAGGGCGGCTATTCTGCTACACGGCACTCCATCAAACCGTCGCGGCGCAGCAACAACTGGAGACGCTGTTCGAGCTGATGGACCGCCACCGTGCCAAGATCCTTGAGGAAGAGAACCGCGACCATTTCTTTGACGTCGAGCAGAGCGTCTATGATGCCGGCATTCACCTCGCGTTTTCACAGTTGCAAGATGAGGCAAAGGCGTTTGAATACACAGAGACTTCGCGGGCGCGGTCGCTGCTGGATTCGATCATCGCCGGCGCGCAGGTGATTGAACGCGGCGGCAGCCTCGCCACCTTACTGCAATCCGCCGCCTGCCCTCTGCCCCTGGCGGAGATTCAAATGCGCATCCCCGACGACGTGCGTCTGCTTGAATATGCTGTGCTTGATGAGCAGCTCCTCATCTGGGTGATTTCGCGCCGAACGTCAAAGGCGACCCCCGTCGCTGTGCCGCAAGCCGTGCTGACCGAAGAAGTCGGGCAATTTCTTGCCAGCTTGCGGGCCGGCGGCGAGGCGGCGAATGCCGAAACGACGCGCCTGGCGCAGGCCCTCTTCAGCCGTTTGATCGCCCCCATCGTGGCGCAGCTCGACGGTTGCCAGCGACTCATCATCGTTCCCGACAAAGCGCTCAACCGCTTGCCCTGGGATGCCCTGATGTCACCCGACAGCGAGCGTTTCTTGCTGGAGGACTACCAGGTCGTCCTGTCTCCGAGTGCGACCCTGTTTGCGGTTTGCACGGACTTTGCCGCACAGAAAAGCGACCTTCGCGAAGAGCGCATTCTGAGCGTCGGTAACCCTGGCTTTGACACCCACGCCTTTCCGCAACTTCGCAGCCTCCCCGCGGCTGCCGACGAAGCGGAAGAAATTTCCGGCCTGTATGCTTCTCGGCAACTGCTGATCGGCCCGGCGGCGCGCGAATCCACAGTCCGCGAAGAACTCGCGCGCGCCGACCTGGCGCATTTCGCATTGCATTGCCTCATCAACGAGCAATCCGCCATGCGCTCAAGCCTGGTGCTGGCCAAGGAGCCGGCCAATACGACAGACCCGCAGGCGACCGACGGCCTGTTAGAAGCGCACGAGGTGTATACGTTGAAGGCGCCGCGCCTGCGACTGGTCGTGCTCTCAGGCTGTCAGACAGGCGTCGAGCGGTATTATCGCGGTGAAGGAATGATCGGCGTCGCGCGGGCCTTCCTGGTGGCCCATGTGCCGCTGGTGGTGGCGAGTTTATGGCCGGTGGATTCTGACGCCACGGCCCAGTTAATGATTCAATTCCATCGTTTCCGCAAAGCCTACAGAGACCACCCTATGGCAACCGCCGAGGCGTTAAGGCAGGCCAAGCTGGCGCTGTTGCTGGAGACGGCGGGGCGGTATCGCCAGCCGTTTTATTGGGCGGCATTCCAGGTGATTGGTGGCCAGGCAAATTTTTAACCCGGCGGGCAGCGTGGCGCCACGCTTTGCCCGCGCGTGATGGCGTAACCCGATAGAAATAACGGAGTGAAAGGAGAATCCCCATGTCACGAACCCCACGTACCGGCTCGGTGAGAGTATTGCTCGATGGAATCATGCTCGGTTGCTATCACAAGGCGGCGGAAGACGCTGCCGGGGGCGCGAACGCTGGACCGGCTTACGAGGTCGGCGTTCTGCGCTCCACAGGGCATATCTTTACCATCTGTTACACAATCAGCGATGAGGCGAATCGAGTGGTCAGCGCGGCGCAGGTCAGGCGACCGTATGAGGGAAACTGGCGTCTGGAAATCCGCGACCGCCCGCCCGACGCGGCCCTCTTTATCAATGAGGGCGTCGACTTTGACCGGCTCGCCCTGTCACAGCAACATAGCGCGCCCGGCGTCAACC
Source organism: Blastocatellia bacterium (assembly GCA_045807765.1). Classification (GTDB taxonomy): domain Bacteria; phylum Acidobacteriota; class Blastocatellia; order UBA7656; family UBA7656; genus DATENM01. The sequence continues at coordinate 53,283 of JBJMGU010000222.1, read as the reverse complement.
TCGATGACCCCATTTTCATGGACTTTCGCTGGGTCATGAATTTAGAGGGCCGGGAGTTTCCCAAACACCCGAACAAACTGGAACTGAGACGGGACGTTTTTCATCCGACCATTCGCTTTCCCAACGGCCTAGTCTACGCTCAGAAATTGTCGAAGGACATGACCTTTCAATCTTTCGCCAGCGACCAGCCAACCCCCTTCGGCTTGATCAGCGACATCGCCGGCATAGACCTGGATGCCCAGCCCGGCGAAGAAATCGTTTTCCGCAGTGAAGACGACGGGACGGCGCTCTTCCAGTTTCGCCTCGAACAGGGGCAGACAGTCGATATTAACATCGTCAACATGCCGCCCAACGAAACCAACGCCGTCAATCTGCCCAGCCACTTTCAAATCTTCTACAGGGCGTTCGATAACATCTATAAAGAATATAACGTTCAGACAAAGCAGCAATTGTCTTTGCCGCCCCTGGCCGACCATCACCACGGCGGCGCAATGGACCACCACCACCCCGGGCCTGCCGCGCCACCGGCCCCGCCGCCGCCGGGCGGCGAAATCAAGGTATGCGGCGGCGACTTCGGCGGCGGAGACTTCCCGCTGTGCGGGAAAGCCTTTCTGGGCGACCACCAGTCACTCTCATAAACGTCTAGCGTCGGCGCAAGGGCGAACGCCATTTTCTGACGTTCGCCCGGCGCGGCGGCCTGCGACTCTGATGTAGGCGTGTGCTAGAACAAGGAGACTTCTGTATGCCAATCCGCATTCATTCCGCTGATGTGCATGAGGTAGTCCTCCCTCCTCCGGTGCTCCTGCGGGGAGGCTCGCCGCCAACGTTTCAAAGCCAGGATGACCCGGTGTGGTGTTGGGCCGCCTGCGTCGAGATGGTCGTCAAACACTTTGGTGTGGCGACCGATGAACAATGCCAGATCGCCATTAAAGGGCTGAAAGCGGCGGGGCAGAACACCGCCGGAATCACCTGCTGCAATGCCGTGAACCGCCCGAACGACGAAAACCAGTGCAAAACGCCACTGGGTGATGCCGCCATCACCGCACTCTGGAGAACCTACAACCCTCTCAACCTGCCTAACGGTCTGGCGATGCAACACCAGGACGGGCTGCTTCAGACTGACCCGTTGAAGCAGGAGCTCAACGCGCTGCATTTAGTCGAAGCCGGCTTCATAGACGGCACGGTACGACATGTGGTCATCATTTTTGGCTGGACGAAAAACGCCGACCAAAAGGATGTGATTGTGTTGCACGACCCGGAGAACCACCCGGAAGTCAGCATCCTCGCTTCGGCGATTGGCAACCAGTCCTTTCTCGGAAAGTGGGGCGCGACCTGGATTCTTTCCAAATCATCCGTGTGAGGAGACAGCATCAATGGCATACAACGACACCAACCTGAATGATCGGGAAGAAATCATACGGCAGCTCGGCGTGATGCTGCCGACGCTCAGAATGAAGCGCCACCCGAAGACCTTCGCTTTAATGGAAACGTTTGACGTCTGGGAACTCGACGTAAACGATCTTGCCCAGGCGCTTGACACCAATCATATCCCTGCCAAACCAACCTCTTACCAGCATCATCAGATTCGCCTCGGCAGGCGCGTGCGCGCCTATGCCCTGTCGTACCACGCGCCCGGCGAAGCGCCGGAGGTTATCCAGGTGGCGCTCTCAGGGGTTGCCGAACGCATTGATCGCGCCATAGAGAGGCTCGACGCGACGGTCCCTGATGAGATATCCGTGCGCTTGGTGGTGGTCAAAAGCTGCGGGATTTACGCCTTCTGGATGGTCGAAGCCAACCATGCCTATCTGATCAGTACGCCGATGCGTTTCAGGCGCCTTTTTAATCACCTTCGCGGCCACCGGTATCTTGAGGCCGGAGATTTTCTGAAGCTCCTCTACAATGCGGTAGAGCCTTTCAGTATCATAGACAGTCAGCAGGTCGTGAGTTGGTGAAGGCGATGCCCTGAGCTTTAGCTCTTCACCGAGTCGTTTTAGAGGGCAGTGACATTCGCTCGGAACGATTCTTCTTCGATCAAGGAAGTGGCGTGGTGACCAAGCTCATTCGGCGCGAGGTGGTCGGGCGGATTTTGGTTTGACAACAGGTTGCATCCCGCCGCCGACGTAAGCATTGCGGCAGTGGCATCCGTGCTCGCCTGACGCCTCGCCATTTCTGCGAGCCAGACCGTTTCCAACAATGCGCCCAGACGATCAACTACGCGGCGGGCGTGCGTTGCCGCCCACGCGCTATTCATTAAGCGCTCTGGCGATAACAGGGTGACTGTCTCCGCAAAGGCCGTTTCAAACTGGTCGCGTGTCTTCAATAGAAAATCTTTCGGCCAGCGTTCGAGCACGCCGCTGATCTCGGTGTGCCAGCGGGCGATTAAATTCGACTTCGCGGCGTCGCGCATGATTTGCAAACAAAGTGTGTTGTGCGGGCCTTCCCATGTTTCGATAATCATCGCGTCGCGCAGCAATCGCGGCAGCACCGTGAAATCTTCAACGATGCCGTTGCCGCCTAAGACCATAATCGCGTCGTGAATTGAAGCCGTCAGCGTCGCGCCGGTGCGGTACTTCGCCAGATTGGTTAAGAACCGCTGCCACATCGCCTGCTCGCTGTCTTCGGGCAACAGGCCGCGCTCGTCAATCATTGCCGCCAACCGAAACGTCAACAGCCGGTAACGCCACAGCTTTTCGAGCATCGAAACCAGCGTCTCCTGAATCATCGGGTAATCGATCAGCGCGCCGCCGAAAGCCCGGCGCTGGTGGGCATAATTGCGAGCCTCTAAAAATGCCCGGTGCAGGAAGCCGCAGGCATTCGCCGCATTATGCAGGCGCGAGACGTTGATCACATAACTCATCAACAGCTTGAAGCCGTCGCGCGCTTCGCCAATCAAATACCCCATCGCGCCGTTAAAATCCATCTCTGCCGTCGGCAGTGATTGCGTGCCCAGCTTGTTCTTTAAGCGCCGAAACGAAATGTGATTCAACTTACCATTCGGCATCACCCGCGGCACAAAGAAAATCGCCACGCCCGCCGTGCCTGCCGGGCCATCGGCGGGCCGCGCCGCGACCAGAAAATATTCATCGGGGTTCGAGCAGAACCATTTCTCGCCGGTGATCGCCCACGTCCCGTCACCCTTATCGCGCGCCACGGTTTCAATCGCCCCGACGTCCGAGCCGCCCTGGCGCTCGGTGACAAATTGCGCGCCCGCAAACGGCGTCTCGATAGAGCGCAGGCGCGGCAGGTAAGTCTCGCGCAAGAACGCAGAGCCGTGCGCTTCGATGATGCGAATCAAGCCGTCTGTGCAGCTCAAGCCGCAATTCAGCCCGCCTTCGCCGTTGTGCGCCAGCAGGTAGACGAGTGCGAACAGATGCACGTTGCTGCGCCCTTCTTTAAGAATGCCGAACTCTGCGGCCTGGCGGCGTAGTTGGCGGGTGAAGGGGCCGAAATCGATCTGCTCGGTCGAGTTGCCGGCGCGATCATACTTGATGATGCGGGGCATGTTCTCGGCGCGGTTGGCCTCGCGCGCCAGCTCGTTCCAGGGACCAGACACCAGGCGGGCGCAGTCGTGCAGCGATGCGAAGACCGCCTCGCGCTCCTCTTCCTTGAGCAATTCGCTGAGGATGACTTGCAGGCCGCGATCTTCGGCGAAGAAGTCTGTGCCTTCGATGCCTTTGAACTCTTCGAGCCGCGCCATCAACTATCCTCCGATTGCGTCAACGTGACGCGCTGCGCTTCGTACTCGGTGATGGCATCTTCATGCTGGAGCGTCAGGCCGATGTCATCAAGCCCTTTGAGCAGACACTCGCGGCGGAACGGATCAACCGCGAAGCCGAACTTGTTGCCCCAGTCATCCACGACCCATTGCCGCTCCAGGTCAATCGTCAACTCGTAACCCGGAATCGCACCCGCCGCCGTGAACAGGCGTTCGACTTCCGCCTCTTCGAGCTGCACCGGCAGCAGACCGTTCTTGAAGCAGTTGTTATAGAAGATGTCGGCGAACGACGGCGCGATGATGGCGCGGAAGCCGTAATCCAGCAGCGCCCACGGCGCATGCTCGCGCGACGAGCCGCAGCCGAAATTCGCCCGCGCCAGCAAGATCGATGCGCCCGTGAAGCGCGCCTCATTCAATTCAAACTCGGTGTTGATCTCGCCTTCGGGCGTGAAGCGCCAGTCGTAAAACAGGAACTGCCCGAAGCCGCTGCGCTCAATGCGCTTGAGGAATTGCTTGGGGATGATTTGATCCGTGTCAACGTTGACGCGGTCGAGCGTCGCTACCAGCCCCGTGTGTCGCTTGAATGGTTCCATAGTCAGAAGTCAGGAGTCAGGAGTCAGAAGTCGGAGATCAGAGGTCAGAATAGAAGTGGAGACGCGAAAAGCCTACTCGCTGCTGCCGACTTCCTTATTCATTCTGACTTCTGACTCCTGACTTCTGACTACGCTATTCAGTTTCCCATCGGCGCACGTCAACGAAGTGGCCGGCAATCGCCGCCGCTGCCGCCATCGCCGGGCTCACCAGATGCGTGCGCCCGCCGCGGCCCTGACGGCCCTCGAAGTTGCGGTTCGACGTCGAAGCGCAACGCTCGCCCGGCTGCAAGATGTCCGGGTTCATGCCTAAGCACATGCTGCAACCCGATTCGCGCCAGTCGAAGCCTGCCGCTTTGAATACCTCGTCGAGCCCTTCGGCTTCGGCCTGTCGCTTGATCGCCTGCGAGCCGGGCACGACCATCGCCTGAACGTGCGGATTTACCTGATGACCTCGGGCAATCTCCGCGGCGGCGCGCAAATCTTCGATGCGCGAATTCGTGCAAGAGCCGATGAAGACGCGGTCGACCTCGACATCCTGAATCGGCGTGCCCGGCTCAAGTCCCATGTACTCCAGCGCCCGCCGCGCCGCTTTGCGCACGTTGTCGTCCGACCAAGAATCAGGATCAGGGATCGCCTCTGTGGCGCTGATCACCATGCCGGGACTGGTGCCCCAGCTTACCTGCGGCGCAAGGTTTGAAACATCAAGATCAAGCTCGCGATCAAATGTCGCGCCTTCGTCGGTCGGCAAGCTCTTCCAGTAAGCGACCGCTTCAGCGAACGCCTCGCCTACGGGCGTGAACTCGCGGCCTTCCAGGTAAGCGTAAGTCACTTCGTCGGGCGCGATCATGCCGGCGCGCGCGCCCGCTTCGATGCTCATGTTACAGACCGTCATGCGCTCTTCCATCGTCATGCGGCGAATCGTCTCGCCGGCATATTCGACGACGTAGCCCGTCGCACCCGCCGTGCCGATGGTGCGGATGATGTACAGCACAACGTCCTTGGCCGTTACGCCGCGCGGCAACCGACCATTGATGTTGATGCGAAATGTCTTTGGCCTGGATTGCAGCAGGCACTGAGTGGCCAGCACGTGCTCGACTTCGCTGGTGCCGATGCCGAAAGCCAGCGCCCCAAAGGCGCCGTGCGTCGAAGTGTGACTGTCGCCACAAACGATGGTCATGCCGGGGCGCGTGATGCCAAGCTCCGGGCCGATCACATGAACGATGCCCTGGCTGGGGCTGTCGAGCCCGTAGAGCGGGATGCCGAACTCGCGGCAGTTGTCTTCAAGCGTCTGTATCTGCGTTTTTGCAACCTCGTCAAGGATGGGCAGACTGCGGCTCCAGGTCGGGACGTTGTGATCCATCGTCGCATAGGTCAGGTCAGGGCGGCGCACGCGGCGACCCGCCAGTCGCAAGCCCTCGAAGGCCTGCGGCGAAGTGACTTCGTGAACCAGATGACAGTCGATGTAGAGCAGCGCCGGCTGCTCAGGCTGCTGACGGACAATATGCGCGTCCCAGATTTTTTCGAAAAGCGTCTTTGGCATAGATGATTCCTGATCTTCAAACGCAGCGCAGGTAAAGATCAGAGTCTACTGCACGCCGCGCCAATGTGTCCAAATCTTTCAACGATCCGCATGGTAGAGATAACGTCCTTTGCGCTCCTCGGCCATCTGCTCGGCGACTTTCAAAAAAGCCCGCGCCGCATGAGACAAACTGGCATTCTTGCGATAGACCAGCCGCAGCTTGCGCTCGATGCGCAGCTCGCGCACAGGGATGCGCACCAGCTCGCCGCGGGCGATCTCGGCCTCGATACAGATGCCCGGCACCAGCGCCACGCCTGTGCCGCTCGACACAAAGCGCTTGATGGCTTCAATCGTCGGCAGTTCGACATCCATGTTGAGCGGCGTCTTGTGGCGCTTGAATGCCTGAATCACTTTCGCCCGATAAGGCGACTGCACGTTATGGGCAACGAAGGTCTCGGCGCCGAGCTGACGGATGCTGACCTGCCGCGCTGACGCCAGCGGATGCCTGGGGTTGACGATGAAGACCAGCTCGTCGTTATAGACGACAATCGAGCGCAGCAGCGGTTCTTCGGGATTGAACGACAGGACGGCCATCTCGACCGCGTGCTTCAATACGTCAGCCGGAATGCGGCTCGCCAGCGCCCGATGCACAGTGACCTTGATCGTCGGATAGAGGCGGCGGAATTCGGCGAGCGCCGGCAGCAGGTAGAGGCAGGTGAACTCGTTGGCGGCAATCGCCAGCTTGCCCTTGTGCATCTCGCGCAACTCTTTGAGCGCCGTGTGCGCTTCGCCGCGCAGGTTCAAAAGCTTCTGCGCGTACTCCTGCAACAACTGGCCGGCGTCCGTCAGCGTGCCGTCGCGCGACGAGCGGTCGAAGAGTGCCTCGCCGACTTCGCGCTCCAGCTTGCGAACCGCCTGACTGATGGCCGGCTGCGTGCGGTAGAGTTTTTCGGCGGCGCGCGAAAAGCTGCCTTCACGCGCTACGGTCAAGAAGATTTCCAACTGAAATAAGTCCATTTTGCGCCTATTAGAGAAACTTTGCCGACCAGCGGTCACTGATTATATCATAAGCGAAAACGGGTACAACTCTAAATATTATAACTTTGACTTTGAGCTGTCACGGCTCTAACATATCCGCGATACGCCACCATTTAAACAATCAAGGAGAAGGCTGAATGACACGACCCCAGGTGATAATCTTTGACACGACCTTGAGAGACGGCGAGCAATCGCCCGGTTGCAGCATGAACCTGCCCGAAAAGATTCGTATGGCGCGGCAGCTCGACCGCCTCGGCGTTGATATCATCGAAGCGGGCTTCCCCATCGCTTCCGATGGCGACTTCGAAGCGGTGAAGGCCATCGCCCGGCAGATTCGCCGCCCGGTCATCGCCGGCCTGGCGCGTGCCACCCGCCCGGACATCGAGCGCGCCTGGGAAGCGCTGCGCGAAGCCGCCCGCCCACGTATTCACACTTTCCTGGCGACCTCCGACATTCACCTGGAGTACAAGCTAAAGATCAGCCGCGAGGAAGCCTTGCGGCAGGCACGCGAATCGGTGGCGCTGGCGCGCTCGTTCTGCGACGATGTCGAGTTTTCGGCTGAAGACGCGACGCGCACAGACATGGATTATCTCTGTGCCGTCATCGAAGCGGTCATCGAAGCCGGTGCCGTCACGGTCAACCTGCCGGACACGGTCGGCTACATCACGCCGGGTGAATACGCCAACTTCATCACCACCGTTCGCCGCCGCGTGCCCAACATTGAGCGGGCGATGCTTTCGGTTCACTGCCACAACGATCTCGGGCTGGCGGTCGCCAATTCGCTCGCCGCCATTGAAGCCGGTGTGCGGCAAATCGAATGCACGATCAACGGCATTGGCGAGCGCGCCGGCAACGCTTCGCTCGAAGAGATCGTCATGGCCTTGAGCGTGCGCGCCGATGTGATGCCTTACCGCACAGAGATTCATACCGAGGAGCTTTATCCGTCCAGCCAGTTGCTCACGGAGCTAACGGGCGTGGCCGTTCAGCCGAATAAAGCCATCGTCGGGCGCAATGCCTTCGCGCACGAAGCCGGCATCCATCAGGATGGCATCATCAAGAACCGCCTGACCTACGAGATCATCACGCCGAGGTCGGTCGGCGTGCCTGAGACCACGCTCGTCCTCGGCAAGCATTCGGGCCGTCACGCGCTCGGTCGCAAGTGCGAAGCCCTGGGCTATCAGTTCTCGCGCCAGGAGCTTGACCGCGTTTATCGCCGCTTCACGGCGCTCGCCGATCAGATCAAGGCGGTCGAAGATCATCACATTCTTGCCATCATCAGCGAGCAGATGGCCGAAGCCAGCGCGGCATAATTTGCCTGTCGCCGGCCCTAACGCATCCAAAGCCAGGCCCACATCAAGTGATGTGGGCCGCTTTATTTTCGCCGCGTACTTTCAATTGACGAAGCGCGACCGTCACGGATAAAACAAACGCTATGCAGATCAAGATCACCGTACTTCCCGGCGACGGCATCGGCCCCGAAGTCACTTCGGAAGCCGTGCGCGTGCTCGAAGCCGTCGCTCAGAAATTCGACCACCAGCTCATCTACACCAGCGAAAAGATCGGCGGCGTCGCCATCAACGAATTCAACGACCCGTTGCCCAATGCGACGCTTGCGGCCTGTTTGCAGTCGCAAGCGGTGTTGCTCGGCGCAGTCGGTCATCCGGATTTTGATAATCACCCGCCGCACCTGCGGCCCGAAGCCGGCTTGCTGAAGATTCGCCACGCGCTCGGCGCTTATGCCAACCTGCGCCCGGCGCGGTTGTTTGCGTCGCTCACGGACGCTTCGCCGCTCAAAGCCAGTGTGATCGAAAGCACAGATATGCTGATCGTCCGCGAGCTGCTCGGCGGTTTGTATTTCGGCCAGCCGCGCGGCGATGATGGCGACAGCGTCATCAACACCATGCGTTACAGCGCGGCAGAGGTCGAGCGCATCAGCCGCGTCGCCTTCGACCTGGCGCGCAAGCGGCGGCGCAAGGTGACCTCTGTAGACAAATCGAATGTGCTGGAAGTCTCGCGCCTCTGGCGACAGACCGTGATTCGCGTCGCTCAGGATTACCCGGACGTGACGCTTGAGCATCAACTGGTAGATTCGTGCGCGATGGCGCTGGTTACGAGACCTGCGAGCTTCGACGTGATCCTCACCGAAAATATGTTCGGCGACATACTCTCGGACGAGGCGGGCGCGGTCGTCGGATCATTAGGGCTGCTGGCGTCGGCGAGCACGGGCGGGCCGGTCGGACTTTATGAGCCGGTGCATGGATCGGCGCCCGACATCGCGGGGCAGGGAATCGCTAACCCGCTGGGCGCCATTCTATCGGCTGCTATGATGCTGCGCTTTTCATTCGACCTCGACCGCGAAGCCGCCGCAATCGAAGCCGCTGTCGAGAGGACGCTCGCCGCCGGCCACCGCACGCGCGACCTTGCCGCCGCCGGCGCGCCGTCCATCAGCACAACCAAGATGGGCCAGCACGTCGTCGAGGAGCTGGCTTAATCGAGGGCCGAGCTTAGCTCTTTCTCTTCTTGCGGGCGTCGAGCAGACGGCTGGCGAGCGGCGCGGCTTCTTGCGCCGGCTCCGGTGATCTTGGGGCATCCGTCGCCGTTGTAGCTTTGCTTACTTTTTGAGAATCGCTGCGTCGCGCGGGTTCGACTACGAGAGGCGATTGCGTGGCGGAAGCGGTCACGGCATCGGCAGGCGCGTCGCTCAGGCGAACCCTTGAGCGCGCTTCTTTCAAACTCGCCATTGAGGCAACCGCTTCGGCGTCAACGGCGAGCGGCATAGGGCGGCGCAACTTCGATTCAACCCAGGCGCGCCCCCGCTCGATCTGCTCACGCGACAGGGCAACGCGCCTGATTCCTACATCAATCGGTAACAATAGCAAAGCCGCGAGCAGCAACGCTTCCCATATCTCGTGCGGCATAGTGCGAGCCGCGCGCCGCTCGAATAGATTCACTTCGCCCGCCTGCGCCGCGTCCGTGTTGAGCGCTGGCAAGCTTGCGCCGCCGGTCGCTTCGCTGATCTGCGTCAATAGATTGGTGTCCGACGCGACAATGCTGAATTCCGGCGAATAAGAATTGACCGCGCCCGCGACCGGCGCGGTCGTGCCGCTTTCATCGCTGATGTTCGCCAGGTATGCGCCGCGCAAGGTCGCCGGGAAGTCGCCCTCGTAACGGCCCGCTGCCGTCTGCTCCAGGGTCACGTCGGTCGCCGTCAAGTCGGGGGCGATGACGTGCGCTTTGAGTCGCAGGTTGTTTTTGAATTCGCCCTCGGCGCTCGCCGCTTCAACCGTGACGTGGCCGCGCCCGGCATTGACTTCGACACGCGGTTGCAATTCTACAGAGCCCTGACGCCGCAGCACGTCACGGAACGCCTGCGTCCAGAATTGCCCGAAGCCCGGCCAGTTCATCCAGCCGGCAGCCCAGCGCGGCTTGGCGTCCGAGGTGAAAGCCGCCGCACGCCCCAGCCCATACTGCCACACGGCATAGACCGGGTCGTCTTTGTCCGACATCAAGGCGGTGATCGCCGGCGATTTTACCGGGTCACGCTCGGCTGTGCCGACATAGCCGCCAAGCTGCGGTGCCGTGCTCCAATTGATGCCGTTGGTCGCTTGCGTCGCGCGCACGAAGTGCGGTACGAACGGCTCTTCGATGATCGTTGACTTCGACGCCAGGAAGGCTTCACGCGTGAAGATGCGCGGCAGCTTGTCGGGCGTGTCGGCGGCATAGAAGCGCCCGCCGCCGCCGTCCGCCAGAAACTTCATCGTGTCAAAGTCGGCATCATCGCCGAGCGCCACGGTCGAGAGCGTCATCCCCGCATCGCGCACGCTGCGAGCAATTCCGCGAAAATCGCCCGGCTCGCTCTGGCCGTCCGACATGACGATGATGTGCTTGATCTGCGCGTCGCTCGCCTGTAACCAGTCGTACGCCATCTTGATGCCGGGGTAGATGTTCGTGCCGCCGAGCGCCTGGATCGTGCCGATCTTATCGATGATCGCTTTCTTGTCTTCGACTTTGGTGAGGCTGACCACCGGATAGGCGTCGCTGTCAAAAGCGACAACGCCTACGGAATCGCGCTCGGATAAAAAATCAACGGTCGCCGAACTGGCTTCCAGAGCCATTTCTATCTTGCTGCCGAGCATCGAGCCGGACTTATCAATGACCAGGACGATGGCCAGCGCCGGGAAATGTCTCTTCTGCCGCACGTCGAGCGATACCGGCAAGGTTTCTTCGACGGGCGTCTTGTAATAACCGCCCGGCCCGAAGCTCTGATCGCCGCCGACCATCACAAAGCCGCCGCCGAGGTCGCGCACATAAGCTTGTACCATCTTCATCTGCCCCGGCGTCATCACCGATGCCGGCACATTGTCAAAGATCACCAGGTCATAATCCTGAAAGCCGGCAAGCGTCGTCGGCACGCCGGCGGCGGCGCGCACATCTGCGGTGAAGCTGGCTTCGGCAAGCACGCGCAGCAGGCCGGGCGATGGCTTCGGATCACCGTAGAGGTAAAGCGTCTTCGGCTTGCCTTCGACGATAGCGAAAGCTTCGCGGGTGTTGTTCTGCTGGAAGGTGTCTGCGCCCGCCGCTTCGACTTCGGCGCGATAGGTGAAAAAGCCCTTCTGCTCGACGCGCTGCGGCAGGATAAAGACATTTTCGCCCGCCGCCTGAAGCTGCACCGCTCGCTCAGAGACCACCGAGTCGTTGCGGTAGATGCGCAATGTCGCGGCGGTGTCGCGGGTGCTGTCAACCGTCACCTTCAAGTCAAAGGATTCGCCTTCGGCGAGTGACGGCGGCGCATCGAGTTGACGGATGGCGACCTCGCCGCGCGCTTCATTGCGCTCGCTTGTGGTGTTGATCGAGCGGGTGAAGACTTCGGTGCCGGCGGCGCGCAGCAGTTGCGCTTCATCAGTGGCGCGTTCGAGGTTTTCATTGCCGTCAGAGATCAGCACTAAACGGCCCGTCGCGTCTTCGGGCACCAGCGCCGCGGCCAGGCGCAACGCCGCGGCGATGTCTGTGTAATCGCGCGGCGGGCTGGATGCGATTTCTTTGATATGCCAGTCGCCGAGCGTTTCTTTGCGGGTCGGCGCCAGCTCGACCGCCGGCTCGCGCCCGAAGGCGACGACGCCGACATAATCACGCGGCCCGGCGCGATTGATTTCATTGTTGATGGCGTCGATTATGTAAGCCCGCGACTCTTGCGCGACGCTCGCCGACACGTCCACGACGAAGAGCACGGCGACGTCGCGAGACGAGGTGCGGACGCGCAAGCCGGCAAGCGCCAGCACAGCAAGCAACAGTAGGGTGACACGCACGGCGAGGCTGGCCTGGCCGCGCCGCCGCGACAGATTCGCCAAACTATGACGGGCAAAGTAGACCGCCAGCGGAATCAATGCCAGCAGCACAAGCGCCCACGGATTGGTGAACTCAATCTTCATCAAGCAATCGTTCAGGTAAGCTCAAGCGGCGATTCTCCGGTGATAGACCCACCACTCGAACGCCAGCACGGCCAGCGCCGCAAGCGCCAGCCAGCGCCACGCTTCGCGCTCGGTCTTGAAGGTCTCAGCCTGGCCACTCACCTCTCCCGCTCGCGTCTTGATCGAATCGCGCGGCGCGGTGTTGGATTCAGATTCGCTCAAGAGGCTTGCGGCAAACGGCGGCGCGTCTTTGATCTGATACAGCCCGGCGCGCAGCGTGTCGGCAAAGGCGATTGCGCCGTCGCGCGCCGCGACCGTCTGCTCATCACCGCCCGGCAGATTGATCGTCGCGCTCGCCTCTGCGGTGCGGATCACCATCGGCTGGCCTGTGCGTACCGTGCGTTCGGTGGCCAGCGTGTCGTGACCCGCCAGCCATCCGGCGGCATTCGCCAGCAAGATGGGAAACTCAACCTTGAGCGGCAGGTCGCTCTGCGTCAGGTCAAAGCCGATCAGCACGACGCGGCGTGAGCGCTCTTCGCCGGCCAGGATCAAGCCGTCATTCGCCGCAGAGACTATGGGCCGCAGCCACGCCGCGGCTTCGCGCCGCGTCATTGATTCGATGTGAACATCGGCGTAGCTGAGATAGCTATTGACCGGATGGCCGCGATCAATCGAAGTGATCTCCGGGCGCTCACTGCTGCCGGTCGTGTGCCACCAGCCCGCGACATCCGATGGGTTAATGGCCAGCAGCGGGCGGCCCGAATCAACGACGCCCGCCGAAACCGCGCCGTCCGTCACCACGCAATCGAACGAAGCGAGCGGCGCGTCCGTGCCGACTTTGCGTGCGTCAATCGCATCGTTAGCGGCGATGGCTTGTAGCAGGAAGGGGTTGTCGCTGATGACGGCGATGCGCGGGCGGCGCGCGTCAGGCAGAAAAGCATAAGCGGTGTTGTCCGCCGCGAGATCGTCTTCGACGTTGAGCCGCAATTCGGCGAGCCCGCCCGCTTGCGGCAATGTATCGAAGACCAGCGCGGCGCGGCTCTGCGCGTTGACGCTCAAGGTGCGCGCATCGGCGAGCTTGCCGTCAAAGCGCAACTCGATGCCGAACGTCTGCTCGCGGTCACCGAAGTTGGCGACCGAGGCGAATAGCTCTTGCCGCGTGCTGTTTGCCGTCGGGCGCGAGTTCATGGCGACGACGCCGACATTAGCGGCGCGCTCGCCTACGCGCACGAAGCGCAGCCCGACTTGATGTGCCGATTCGTTCGACGCGCCGAGATCAGAAGCGAGCTGATCGCTTGCGCCGTCGCTAACGATGACGATGCCGGCGTCGCGTTCGGTGCGGGCGATCTGTTCGCCGAGCCGCACGGCGTCGGTCAGGTTGCCGGCGGCGTCGGTTTCTTGAATGTTGTTGATGGCGGCGTTTAACGCGGCATGGTCTGCGGTCAGTCCGCTGCGCACGGTAACACGCGACGAGCTTTCGATCACCGCGGCGCGGTCGCTGCCGCCGAGTCCCGCGACCATGTCGCGAGCCAGTCCTTTGGCGCGCTCAAGGCGTGAGCGCGTGCCTTCGTCGCGGGTGCTCATGCTGGCGGTCGAATCGATGATGATGACGGTGCTGCCCGCAGCCAGCGAGCGCATCTGTATGAGCGGTCGCGCCAGGGCGAAAACAATGGCGGCGAGCGCGATGAGTTGCAGCAGCAAGAGCAGCGAGCGGCGCAGCTTCTTGAAGGGCGCGTTGGCTTCAATCTCTTCAAGCGCCTGCTGCCACAGAAAGACGCTCGGCACGACGCGCCGCTTGCGCTTCAGCTTGAGCAAGTAAAAAAAAATAATGATGGCGCCAAGCAGCAGCCAGCCGAGCGCGCTTGCCGATAAGAATCTCATAACGAAGTTTCACCCATGCGCAGCCATTGGATTATAGCGGCAAATCATCGCCGCCGCATTGGCCGGCGGTGGCGACAGTTCATACGCCCGCGAGCTATTCAAGGTTTACGCCTCGCGCCGCTTGGATGACAATTAGCCTGATAGGTTGGCTATGAGCGACACAACTGAGCAAACAGTGAACGAAGCGCCAGGCGCGCCGGATGTGGTTGGGCATGGGCCGGGCGAAACCGAGCTTACCGTTTCGCCGCGCCGGGCCGTCGCGCGGGCGCACTGGGCGCTATTCGTCTTTGTCATCATCCTCTGCTTTTACGCGGTGCTCGCGGTGCTGGCGCGCGCCTATGCTTATTTCGCCTGGGACTTGAAAGTCAATCACGCGATTCGCGCCGTGACCTTGCCGGGATTCGGGCCATTGATGGTCGCCTTGTCGTGGCTGGGCAGCGGCCTGGTGCCGACGATTCTTGTCGTCGGCGCGGGCGTCGGATTGTACGCGGCGCGCTTTCGATTGGAAGGCGTCCTTTGCATGATCGGCGTCAGCCTGGGCGCGGTGATGAACGGCCTGACCAAGCTCATCGTCGCGCGCCCGCGCCCCGATGCCAGCCTGATCGAAGTGATGCGCCAATATCAGCACAACAGCTTCCCGTCGGGCCACGTCGAATTCTTCGTCACCTACTTCGGCTTCCTGCTTTTTCTCAGCTATGTCCTGCTCAAGCGCGGCTGGCTGCGACGCCTCTGCGTTGTGGTCTTTGGATTGTTGATTGCGCTGATCGGCGTGTCGCGGGTCTATCTCGGCGCGCACTGGCCGAGCGATACCGTAGGCGCTTATCTGGCGGGCGGCCTCTGGCTGGCGTTGATGATCGAGCTATACCGCCGTTTGAAGAAACGGCAAAGTTAGCTCATCGCTTGTCTTTTCACTTTTCAAAGGCTCGCCGGTATGCCAGAATTTTTGAGCGACGGAAGAATCTGCGTCTCGTTGATTACGTAGCGCCAGCTAACCGCCTTGCGCGACATCCACACGAAGATGGCAGATCACACTGCCACGACCTCACCCGCTTGTCTCCCCCCGCAAAAGTGCGACGCTTTGTGAAGACCTCTTGAGGGATCGCCCACGATCTGCCGAGGAGAGCTATGAGAAAGGTGTTGTTTGCTTTCCTTCTTTTCATGCTCGTCGCCGTCCTTTGCCTTGCCGTCCAGCGCGCCGCGGCGCGCACCACTACCGCAATTCATCCACAGGAGCCCGCCGCCGCCACACAGCTTGTCCCTATACTGTCGGCGCTGTCCGGCCCGGTCTATATCGCCAACGCTCACGACGGCAGCAACCGCCTGTTTGTCATCGAGCAGGCGGGGCGCATCAAGGTACTGCAACCCGGCGCTGCCGTGCCAACGGTCTTTCTCGACATCAGCGCGAAAGTCCTGGCGGGCGGCGAGCAGGGACTGTTGGGGCTCGCCTTCCATCCGCAGTTTGCGACCAACCGCCGCTTCTTCGTTAACTACACGCGGCGGCCCGACGGCGCGACGGTGATCGCCGAGTATCAAGTTTCATCGAACGCCGACATCGCCACGCCTGTTGAAAAGACTCTGCTCGTCATCCCGCAGCCGTTCGCCAATCACAATGGCGGCATGGTCGAATTCGGCCCTGACGGCTATCTCTACATCGGCATGGGCGATGGCGGCTCGGGCAATGATCCCGGCAACCGCGCACAGAATCTCAACGAGCTGCTCGGCAAGATTCTGCGCATTGACGTAGACCGCTCGAATGGCAACCAGCCGTACAGCTCGCCGATTGATAATCCGTTCTTTGGCTCGGTCACAGGGCGCGACGAGATATACGCTTATGGGCTGCGCAATCCCTGGCGCTTCTCGTTCGACCGCGCTACGGGTGAGCTGTATGTCGCAGACGTCGGACAGAGCGCTCGCGAAGAGATAGACATTGTCCGACGGGGCCGCAACTATGGCTGGCGGATTATTGAAGGCACGCTCTGCACAGGCAATGACCCGGCGCTGTGCGCGACGGTGCAGACCGAGCCGCCCATTGCGGAATACGCGCACACCGGCGGGCGCTGCTCGATCACTGGCGGCTATGTTTATCGCGGCACGCGCGGCAGCCTGCCCGCAGGCGCTTATGTTTATGGCGACTACTGCACGGGCGAAATCTTTCTGCTGCAAGGCGGCGGGTCAACTCGGCTCCAAGACACCGCGGTGCACATCACCTCGTTCGGCGAAGACGAAGCCGGTGAGGTCTACGTCGTCGCTCAAGAGGGCACGATCTATCGTCTGGGCAGCGATTCGGGATCGCCGCTGCCGTTTGCGGTCAGTAGCGCCGTGGTGCGTAAGCGGGCGACCGGCGCGGTGCTAGACCCAATCAGTGTGCGCGGCAACGGCAAGAAGTTCGAGATTGTCGTCTTTGAATCATCGTCAACGCCGGTGGCGGCATCAAGCAATGCCACGGTTGTCGTCAACGGCACTGAGCTTAGCGCCGATTACACGACAGAGGCAGGCCAGCCGGTATTCGTCGGGCGGCTAAAGAAATTCATGCTGGCAACGCCCGGCCCGCTCGTCGTCGAAGTCGTGCGCGCCGACGGCTCGCGCTCGAATGCGCTGACCCTGCAAGTCGTCGCCGGGCAATAGCAACACAGAAACAGCGACGCGGTGACGCGGCGACGCGGCGACGCGGCGAGGGAAAGACAGAAAGACTGACGGCTCGTCTTCCTTTCTCCGCGTCCCCGTGTCGCCGCGTCTCCGCGTCACTCTTCCCGCGTTGCTGTTGACCTTTCCCCGTCGCCCGTTTTCCCTGTATGCTGATTCGTCGCTGCCGCTATGCCTCAAGGGTTGTGGCATAGACGATTCCGCAAGATCAAAGGGGTGCAGTGTTGTCGAGATCAAGATTCGCTTTTGTACTCAGTCTTACTTTTATCTTTGCGCTCTTTCTGACCGCGATCAATTTTCCGCGAGCCGTCAGCGCGCAGGTGCTACGCCCACCGGACATCGCACCTGGGTTTGACTTCAATTTCTTCGCCGGGCCGGATAACGTGCCGGATTTCGCCATAAGCGGTCAGCTTGGTTCCGGCGTCGGGCCAACGGCGATTGCTTTTGACACGCGTGGGCGGCTGTTCGTCGCGACCGGCGCGGGAAAGATACTGATCCTGATCGACACGGATGAGGATGGCCGAGCCGATCAGGTGAAAACGTTTGCGAGCGGCATTCCGCTGCCGCTCGGCCTGGCCTTTCGGGCCAACGGCGATCTGTTCGTGGCCAGCAATATCAACGCCGGGCCGGGCCGCATCCTGCGCCTGCGCGACACCAACGGCGATGACGTAGCCGATGACCAGACGATTATCCTCGACAACCTGCCGAGTAATGGCGATCACCAGACGAACCGCATCAAGTTCGGTCCCGACGGCATGCTTTACATCGGCCAGGGATCGGCGACCGATGGCGGCACGCCCGCTCCGGGCCGACCTGTCGAAGGGTCGCTGAATGGCGCGATCCTGCGCATCAATGTAGACAATCCGCAGGTGAACATCTTTGCGACCGGTCTGCGCCAGCCGTTCGCGCTGGCTTTTCACCCCGACAATGGCGCGCTGTTTTCTGTCGACATCGGGCAGGGCGAATTCTGCAACTTCTGCCAGGACGACAAAGCGCCACCCGAAGAGATCAACTGGATAGTCGCTGGCGGCAACTACGGCTTTCCGAATTGCGACGGCACGCCGACCGCGGACAACCCGAGTTGCTCAGGCGTGCGCGCGCCATCGCTGCAATACCCGGCGCATTTGACGCCAACGGGACTGACCTTTTACACAGGGCCACAGGCCGAGGCCGCTGGGTTCAAGAATCAACTGCTGGTCGGTATCTATAAGCCTTACCACAACGACAAGAATATCGGTGCCGACCTGCGCCGCGTCGTCGTCACTGGTGATGGTACCAGCGCCTTTCAGTTGCGCGACGACGATTACATCATCAAGCTCAATCCGATTGATCCGGGTGACGGGCCGATAGACACGGCGGTCGAGCCGATCAGCGGTGACATTTACCTGGCGCGCTTTGATCCAGTGAATCATGGAGCGATTACGTCCGGGCATAATCACTTCATCTACCGCATTCACCGGACGGGCAGCGATGCGCAGCCGCTGATCGGCAGCGTGCGCCCGGCGGCGATCAAAGCCGGCTCTGCCGCCGTCACGGTCGCTATAACTGGCCGCCATCTGAAAACCGGCGCGGTGGTCGTCAACCTGACAGACAACACGACGCTGACGACGCGGCAGGGAACAGACCGTTTCGAGCTGCTTGCCGATTTGCCGGCGAGCGCTCTGACCACTGAGCGCACGATCCAACTTGCGGTGCGCAACCCCGACGGCGGGCTGTCGAACGCGCAGCCCTTTGCAGTGACCAAAGGTGATCCCGACCCGCCGCCGGTCAAGTCGCCGCAGATCGCTTCGGCGGTGGTTTATAAAAAGAAGCCGAGTAATGTTTTAGAAACCATTCCTGCGGGCTCGAACCCGAAGAAGATTCGCATCCTTGTCACCGGCATGGATTTCGACAGCGGCGCGCAATTGCTGGTCAACGGCATGGCGCTGGCGCTCGACAGCGCCTCGACGACCGAGCTGCTGGGCCGCTTCACGCGCGATATGCTGGCCGCGCCCGCCGAGCTGATGGTGCAGGTGAAGAATTCAACCGGCAAGCTGTCGAATACGGTTAAGGTGAGCGTCGTTCCTTGAAGAAGACCGGAAAGCGGTGAATCGAGCGAAAGCCGAGCGACTCGTAGAGCCGCAGCGCCGGCGCGTTGATGGCGGTGACGGCGAGCGTCGCGGTGTGAAAGCCATACTGCGCCAGCTCTTGAAGCGCGCCAACCATCAGTCGCCGCCCCAGGCCCATCCGCTGATACGCGTGATGCACCGAAACCTGACCAATGTGGCCCACACGCGGCGAGATGCGCGAAGCGATCAGCACGCCGGCCTGCCGCCGCGATGCGCGCCGTATGGCAATGCGCGAAACGTGCGGCAGAAAATCGCCGCACCAGAGATGATCGGTCAGGATGGTCAATAACTCTGCGCAGCCCACTTCGGTCTTGTACTGATTGTTGATGCGGCTGTCGGTGCGACCGCGGTAGGATTGGTGAATGACGCGCGCCGCCTGCGAGAAATCGGCCTCTTGCCAGTCGCGAATCAAAACGTCTTCGGTTGCAATCGTCGCCAGGCGCTGACCATAGATTGTCGAGCTTGTCTGATCATCTGCCGCCTCGCTCAACTCCTTGATCATGTAGTAACGATCAAAGCCTTCAAAGCCGCTCGCCATCAACAGGTCGCTGACGCCGTCATTATCAATGTTGATGCACTGGCTCTCGATGCGCCGCAGGCGCGGGCCACGTGCCAGCTCGTCGAGGATGGCGGCGACCATCTGGCGGTCAACGCCGGCGCCGCGCCAATCCTTCGTGACATAAATATCACCAATCGAGCAGCGCTCCTCTTCCACAACGTAGTAAGCCAGGCCGACAGTGCGGCTGCCGCTCATCGCCACAAAGCCATCCAGCTCGCCCTGTCGCGCTACCTGCCGAACCATGCGGCTCGGCCCCGTGTAATCCCAGCGCAGCAGGCTCAGCCACTCAAGGCACTGTTCATCGAACAGCGCCTCAAGGCCACTGCTGTCGGCGTCCTGCATCGGCAGGATGCGCGCCTCTGTGTTGATCAGCGGAGCCGTTGCCATAAGTCCACTTTTGAGAAGAAGCCTGGGCGATTGCGGTTGCCTCGCCATCCGATTATAGATTCCGCAGGCGAGCGGTGAAAGGCGCGGCGAAGGGCGAAGCGTATTATCTTGTCATAGAGTGTGTTTTGAAATGGGGTTAGCCCTGAAAGGGCTTCGGTCAATAGCCGGTGGCAACGCCACCGGCTATTGACGCCATCCCCTTCGGGGATTTTTTCAAAACCGCTTCTTTGACATTCGGCCTACGCGAACGACGACGCGGGCGACGACTTCCGCCGCGATAGCGCCCACGGTCGTCACATCGGCCCCGGCGCTGCCGGTCGACAGCGCGAAGATGGTGTCGCCGTCAAACATGGTGTGAATCGGTCTGATGGCGCGCGCCAGCCCGTCGTGCGCCATTGCCGCAACCTTGCGCGCCTGCGCTTTGGTCAACGCCGCATCAGTGGCAACCACCGCAAGAGTTGTGTTCTGCATTACAGACAGCGGGCTGACCGGCGAACCGGTTGCGAGCGTGCGCTGCATATCGAGCCAGCCGCCAGCGGGCGAGCGCGCGCCCGCCACGATGCCTCCACCGTCGGGGTCAATGATGTCGCCGAAGGCGTTGACGACGACGATGGCGCCGACCGTCGCGCCGCCTGCGAGCTTCATCGAAGCCGTGCCGATGCCGCCCGCCGACGCCATCGCCATGCCCAGGAGCTTACCGACCGTCGCCCCGGCGCCGGCGCCGACGCGACCTTCTTCGACCGTTTGAGAAGTGGCGCGCTCGCAGGCTTCGTACCCCATCGCCGCGTCGGGCCGCACCTGCGCGTCGCCTTCAGCAAGATCAAAGATCACCGCAGCGGGCACAATCGGCACGCGCGCCACGCCTGTGTCAAAGCCGATGCCGCGCGCTTCCAGCCAGCGCACGACCCCGCACGCGGCGTCCAGTCCAAAGACCGAGCCGCCCGTCAGCAGTATGGCGTGGACGCGCTCAACCAGGTTTTCGGGGGCGAGCAGATCGGTCTCGCGCGTGCCGGGCGCCGCGCCGCGCACGTCTACGCCGGCGACCGCGCCTTCGGCTCCGCACAGCACGACGCTACAGCCTGTGCGCGCTGCCAGATTGTGCGTGTGACCGACGCTAATGCCGGGCACGTCGGTGATCGCGCCTTCGGGCTGAAGCGCGGATTTGCGCGCCGCCTTGCGCGCTGCTCCGGTAGGTAATTTTTTCACTCGTGTTCTGTCCTGAGCCATTGGGTTCGTATGTTAGCCGACCGCAACCGCCTTTTCCACGCCGTTGCGCGCTTCCGGCTGGCGGCACGAGGGTTGCCGATAAAGCAGCGGCGCGAGCCGATTGGGCAGGAGGTATGAGATGAGAAGACCCCGTGTGATAGGTATGATTACGGCGCTTGCGGCGCTGCTGTCCTTCGTCGTCCTGCTCTGCATGGCGGCGCCGGCGCAAACTCGCAATCACGCTGCCGGCCAGGGTAAAGGTTACGCCCCCACTCGTCATCAACCGACCGCTGCGCGGGCGCTCAAAGGCGAGTTTGCGCCGCGCATCATTGGCCGCGCCAACAGTTTTATCGTCCGCGGTCGCCTCATCGCTTTGCGCGGCCAGCGGCTTGGCATCGAAACCGCTGGCGGCGAGCGCATGGAGTTTCAATTGAGCGAGCAGACGACACTGATCGAAGGCAATGAGCTGGTCTCTATCGCGACGATGGATGACATCGCGCTCAAGCCCGCTGACCTGCGACTGGCTGATGAAGTCGAGGTCGTCGCCGAGCGCGCCGGCACGCGCAAGCTGGCGCACATCGTGACGCGCACGGCTCAGGGCCAGCCGGTGGCCCGCCGCTGATTGATGTGGCGCAAGCGAACCGGCTTGCGCCACGCCGAGATTTCTGACCGACGACTTCGTGGTATAATCGTGTCGCCAACGATTCGGCCACGGAGTCAAACTCATGCAATCCCCTCAGTCTTTCTATTCCGGCATGCACGTCAAAGGCGGACTGTTGCGCGCCCGCTTCCTGTTCATCGCCATGAACCAGGGGCTCGAAGCCTGGACCCGAATACTCGCCCGTCTGAGCGAAGAAGATCACGCGGCGCTCAAAGAGATTGGCATAGACGACTGGTATCCGCTGCGCTTGCTCGACACGCTGGATCGCACTATTGCCACAGAGTTGGGCGGGAGCGCCGCGGCGATTTATGAAGACCTCGGCGCGTTCTCGGCGACCAGCAGTTTGTCGGGGCCATACAACAGCCTGCTCAACCCCGACATTCATAGCTTCTTGCAACAGTCGTTGCTGATCCATCACGCCTATCAGGATTTCGGCGAGGCCAGCTACGAGCCCTTGAGCGAGACCAGCGGTTTGCTAAAGATCGCTTATCAGCAAGCGCCGCCGCCGAGCTTCTGCGCCAGCGGCACGAGCTACTTTCGCCATGCCATCGAGCTGTGCGGTGCCAGCGCCGCGCACATCACTCATACGCGCTGCACGACGCGCGGCGACCGTTTGTGCGAGTTCTACATCACCTGGCAGGCATAGCGAGGAGGAGAGACGCAGAGACGCGGCGACGCGGAGAAAGAGAAGCGTTGCGTCACAATGTCTTTCCCTCGCCGCGTCGCCGCGTCGCCGCGTCCCCGTGTCGTCTTTATTTCCTGAACGTCTCGTAACGGTCTTTGTAGGTGAGCGACAATCGGCCCAGACCTTTGGGCGCGGTGATCTTGACCTGTACGCGGTGCCATTGGATAGCAGCGCGGGCGTCGCTCGGATAGAAGCCAATGGAATACTGGTGGCGCAATTCGAGCGCGATGCGCGTGCAGATGTCGAGAAAGCTCAAGCCGTTATCATAGCCCGGAACGAATGCCCGCCCGCCAGTTTGTTCGGCAATCCCCTCTAAGACGTTTTTGCCATAGCTCCACGGCCCGCCGATCTTGATGGCATAGATCTGTACCCCTGCTTCCTTGATGAGCCGTCGCAACTCGCCCTCGTTATAGCGGCTGTTGTTCTCTTCGCCGTCCGAGATAATCAGCAAGGCGCGCTTCTGGTGGCGGCCCTGCTGGACTTTTTCGACCCCGAGATAGACTGCATCATAAAGCGCCGTCATGCCGCCGGGCTTGACCAGCACCAATCGACCTAGCACCTGATCAGGCGAGGTGGTGAAGTCCTGCACCAGGCGCGCGTGATTGTTGAAGCCGACGAGAAAGAAATCGTCCTCTTCGTGCGAGGTTTCGATGAAGCGGCGCAGCGCCTGCATCGAGCTCTGAATGATGCCGCCCATTGAATTCGATATGTCGAAGATGATGCCGATTGAGATGGGCGCGTCGGCTTCGGTGAAGTGCGCGATCTGTTGCTGCACCTTGTCGTCGTAGATCGTAAAATTCTCTTGCCGCAAGCCGGTGACGACTCTGCCGAATGAATCGGCAACCGTGACTTTCAAGCTCACGAGATCAGTAGACAGCTTGAGCTGCTGGTCTTGCTTGTTCGGCGCGCTGGGTTGCTGAGTAGGTGCGGCGGTTGTGGTTTGGGCCTGCGCGCGAGCCACGATGAGCGGCGAGCCGAATATCATGACCGCGATCAAGACGGCGAGCAGGCGAATGAATATCGACTTCATAAAGGGCCAACCTCTGCGTTGATCTGGCGAACACCCCTGCGCTGGATTCTAGCACTAAACCACTTGCGACCCCAACTTCACGATCAGTCGGCCCGCCTCGCCTTTTCTTATGGGGCGGTGACCGTCGTCACAGCCAGCCGTGATTGCGGTCATAGCCTGGCGTCAGCGCGTCAGGCTAGAGTAGCAATGGCGCGATGATGCGGGCCGAAGCCGCCGCTTGCGCGCCGCGCTGCCAGGAGGTGCGATGAATATGAAACGGATAACGTTGATCGTTGCCATTGCCGCCGCGGTGGTGCTGGCCTGTGCGGGCCTTGCGCTGGCGCAGACGCCGAAGAGAGACGGCAGTCGTTGACCTGAGCGATAAGACCAAGGTGCAGAAACAGGTTCTGCAAGGCAAGTACATCTTTGTGCATGACGAAGAAGCTAAGGCGAAAGGCGAACCCTGCTTCAGCGTCTACAAATACAGCGAAGATGCCGCCGGCAAGGCCGAAGTCAAACCGGAGAATCTTGTGCTGTCGTTCCACTGCCAGCGCGTCGAGCGCAGCAAAGCGACACATATCGTCTTGACCTACGCGATGGTTCCCGGCGAGGCCGACCTTTTCGAGATCAAAGAAGTGCAGTTCGCCGGCAGCAGCGACGGCCATCGCTTGCCGGGCTTTTAGATTGCTTACGCCTTCCTTGCCGGGCTTCATGCGGGAAGCGCGGCGTCGAGGGCTTGAAGGCAGAGGGTCGCGCCTGCTGGCCGAATATGCGCTCCGCGCAGTCCGGTGCGGCTCTCTGCCGATATGGTTTGCGTTGATTGACCTCCCCACCGTGGCGTGCCGCCCTGCTTGCCTCATCGCTCATGCCTGATCGCCTGCTGCGAATCGTTTGAAAAGTCAGCGGCGGCGCAGTTATGCTTCACCCGCCGCAACTCAACACCTGCGCGGGAGAGATTATGAGCGAAGACAAGCTGGCGCAGTTCGCGAATCAGAAATATATCAACCTGCAAACTTTCAAACGAGACGGCACGCCCATCGCCACGCCCCTGTGGTTTGCCGAATCGGGCGACGAGCTGGTCGTTTACACAGCGGCCAATTCGGGCAAGGTCAAACGCCTGCGCAACAATCCTCACGTCCGCGTCGCCCTCTGTGATGCGCGCGGCAACCTGAAAGGCGAATGGGTCGAAGCGGAAGCGCGCCGGCTCGACGCGGCGGAAGCGGTGCAGGCCAACCGCCTGATCACTGAGAAGTATGGCTTGATCAAGCGCGTCATGGATTTCTTCACACGGTTCAGCAAATCGGCGCGCGCCACCTTCGCCATCCGCGTACACTAGCGACAGGTGAACGACCGGCGTGGCGCAGCGCTCGCCACACTCGATAAGGGGAATCTGTCATGAAAAGATCACTGCCAGGTCTGTGCGCGTTAGCCGCCATCGGGCTAATGGCGGGCGCGGCATTTTCGACCGTGGGAGGCAGCATGGCCATTCAAACGACGACGCGCGTGGGCAACATCGAACGGCGCGATGCGCGGCTCGACAAGCTGGTGCCGAAAAATGCCCAGCTCGAAAAGCTCGGCGATGGTTACACATGGACGGAAGGCCCTGTGTGGAACCGTAAGGAAAACTACCTGCTGTTTTCCGATATCCCGGCCAATTCCATCATCAAGTGGAAGACCGGCGCGGGGACGAGCCTCTTCCTGAAGCCGAGCGGCTACACCGGCAGCGCGCCGTTCACGGGTCGCGAGCCGGGATCGAACGGCCTGACCTACGACGCCCGTGGCCATCTGGTGCTGTGCGAGCATGGCGACCGGCGCATCGCACGGCTCGAAGGCGACGGCACCAAGACGACGCTCGCCGACCGCTACGAGGGCAAGCGATTGAACAGCCCGAACGATCTGGCTTTCAAATCAAACGGCGACCTCTACTTCACCGATCCGGCTTATGGCTTGCCGAAGACGTTTGACGATCCGCAGCGCGAGCTCTCGTTCTGCGGCGTCTATCGCTTGTCCAAGAATGGCAAAGTGACATTGCTTACCAAAGAACTGCAAGCGCCGAACGGCATCGCCTTCTCACCCGACGAAAAGCGCTTGTACGTTTCGGACTCGGCGCAGGGCTTGTGGATGGTCTATGACGTTAAGCCGGATGGCACGCTTTCGGGCGGGCGCGTCTTCTTCGACGCCAAGCCCTGGACGCAGACGCGCAAGGGCGCGCCCGACGGCTTGAAGGTAGACCGCTACGGCAACCTGTTTGCGAGCGGCCCGGAAGGCATCTATGTTTTTGCGCCCGATGGCACACACCTCGGCACGATTGAAACCGGCGTGCCGACGGCCAACTGCGCCTGGGGCGACGACGGCTCGACGCTTTACATTACGGCGAACACGGCGGTCTACCGCATCCGGCTGATGACGAAAGGCGCGGGCTTTTGAGATTGACTTATGCCGACACGAGAAGATGCATGGGAGCTGTTGTGCGAATACACGAAGGGCGAGTCGCTGCGCAAGCACGCGCTCGCCGTTGAAGCCGTGATGCGCGCTTATGCGCGTAAGCTCGCCGCCGACGAAGACCTCTGGGGCATGGTTGGCTTGCTGCACGACTTCGATTATGAGATGTACCCTGAGCCGCCCGACCATCCGCTCAAAGGCTCGGAGATTCTTGCCGAGCGCGGTTATAGCGACGAGATACGCCGCGCCATTCTCGGCCATGCCAATTACACCAACGTGGCGCGCGACACGCTGCTGGCGCGCGGGCTTTATGCCTGCGACGAATTGACCGGCTTTGTGATCGCTGCGGCGCTGGTGCGCCCGAACGGCATCTGGGACATGGAATCGAAGTCGGTGAAGAAGAAGCTCAAAGACAAAGCCTTCGCGCGCACCGTCAACCGCGACGAAGTCTACGAAGGCGCGCAAGAATTCGAGGTTGACCTCGGCGAACATATCGATTTCATCATCGCTGCCTTGCGTCAGGTCGCCGGCGACGTGGGGTTGAAACCGAGCGCATGAGCAGGCAAGACAGAAGCGACACGGAGACGCGGAGACGCGGAGACGCGGGGACAAAAATGGGAGCCGCTCATCTCGCCGCGTCTCCACGTTTCCGCGTCTCCGCGTCCGTTATTCTCTCTCTTATCCTTTGCCTGCCAACCGCCGTCGGGCAGGCATTGGCGCCGCGCGATACGGTGCCGCGCGAGCGAGCGCGGCTGGCGTCAGAGGCGGCGCGGCGCGGCGCGGCGTTGCGTCACGAGTGGAATCTCGACGCCGCTGAAGCCGCATTCCGTGAAGCGATCAAGCTCGACGCGGCGAACCTTGAAGCGCATCTCGGGCTCAGCCGCATTGCGCGGGCGCGGTTCGATTACACGGCGGCGCTCGCGTGGCTCGATCAAGCGAAGGCGGCAGGCGCGGGCTCGGCGGATTGGCTGGCGGAATATGGCACGATCTATTTGACGGCGGAAGATGCGGCGCGCGCCAGAGCTTACTTTGAGCGGGCGCTGGCGCTCGACGCAGCGAATGTCGCCGCCATCACCGGGAGCGCCGGCGTTGACCTGTTAGAGCGCAATCCGCAAAGCGCCGAAGCGCGTTTGCGCCGTCTGCTCGCCGATCACCCCGGTGAGCCTCATGCACGGGCGATGCTGGCGCGGGTGCTGATCGAAAGCAATCGCAACGATGAAGCCGAAACGGAGGCCGAGCGCGCCGCGGCGCTCGACGAGTACGACACGGAAGCGCTCGGCGCGCTCGGCTTCGTCAAAGCCACACGGCGCGAGCCTGAAGCGGTTCGCCAACTGGCGCGGCGCGTTCTCAGGCTCGACCCTTTGAACTTCAGCGCCCGCCGCTTGCTGTCGCAGTATGTAGATGGCCGCGCCGGCTTGCAGCAAGAAGTCGTGAGCGAAGCGCGCCTGCATGCCGAGCGCGCGCAGGCGCTCAAGCGCGCAGGCCGCACGATTCAAGCCATCTCTGAGTTTGAAGCCGCCTTGCGCATACAGCCGCGTTACTACCGCGCGCTGATCGGCCTGGGCGACATCTGGCTGCGTGACGGCGATTACGAGCGCGCCGCGACTGCCGCGCGCATGGCGCTGGCGGTGGACGGAGAGGGCGCGGCGGCGCATCTGGAGCTGTCCTATGCGAATCGCGGCTTGCAAGAGCGGGCGCGCATCGAGATCGGCGGCGAAGATTATGCAGCGAAGTTTTATCAACGACTGGCGCCTCCGACTTACGCGCTGACGCGAGTCATCTTTCCGAATTACCAGGGACTGACGCGCCGCCAGCAACAGGTGATCGATTGGGCGGTGGCGCCGCTTGCCGATTACCTGCCGGCGCTCGCCCGCAGCCGTGCGCGCCATTACCTGCTGGCTTTTGACGAAACCGTAAGCGACATGGGCGACTTTGATGACATCGCCGCGGAGAAGACCTTCGATGGCCGTTATTATGCGAGCCTGCGCGGCGTCGGCGGGCGCGTGGCGGTGAGCGGGCTTGAGTATATCGAGATGGCCAGCGGCGGCGGCTTTCACACCATCGCTCACGAGTTTGCGCATCAGGTGCATATGACGGCGCTCGGCAAAGCGGATGTGCTGGCGATCCGCCGCTTGTATGAACAGGCGAAAGCATTGGGCCGCGCGCTTGACTATTATGCGGCGGCGAACGAATATGAGTACTTTGCGCAGGGCTACGAAGCGTTCATCAGCGACGACAAGCGGCCTTCGGCGGGGGTAACGGCGCGGCACACACGGCGCGAGTTAGAAGCGCGCGACCCGCAACTTTACGGCTACTTGATAAAACTGACGAGGCGTTAGCGCCC
Source organism: Blastocatellia bacterium (assembly GCA_045807765.1). Lineage (GTDB taxonomy): Bacteria > Acidobacteriota > Blastocatellia > UBA7656 > UBA7656 > DATENM01. The sequence goes on along the minus strand of JBJMGU010000222.1, from coordinate 25,085 downwards.
GTAGCTTGGTGTGCGGATTTGAATGTTGGATGGGCGATACGGGAAGCCCGGCTCCGAGTTGTAAAACTTATGCGCTTGCACAGCAAATGGCCCTGGTTGCAGTAGTCTCTGCTTGACAAAAAAACAGAGCGCGTGCGACGATGAAGTTGGAGCTTTTCCCGTTCGCCAAAGGTCAGCAACTCCTGCTGCTGCGCAAGCATCCCAGAGTTGCGCCGATTCAACAAATCAATTCGGTAGAGTATCTCGATTCGAGCTTGCTCGGAGGAAAACAGCAAGGAGGAGTATCGTCTAATGAAAAAAATCATCGCCACCGCCGCGGTCCTCACGTTCCTGCTGGCGCTCGCTGCGCCGCTGGCCTTTTCACAAGACGCCAGTGCCAAGCCTGCCGCCCAGGATGCCGCCGCCCAGGAAGCTGCGGTCTATAAAACATGGTATGACCTGAATAATGCCAAAGATTATCCGAAGGCCCTGGAAGCGGCGCATGCCTATCTGGAAAAGTATCCCAATGGCCAGTACGCGGCCTATCTGAAGAAGTGGATACCGCAGGCGCGCGCCACGATGCTGGGCGAAGCGGTGAAGGCCAAGAACCTCGCCGAGATTGATCGTCTCGGCAAAGAGATCATGGCGGCAGACCCTGAAAATCTCGACTTCGCGCTCTTCCTCGCCAGCCAGTTGCGCACCCTCGACACCAATTTTCAGTATGTGCCGGACACTACGCAGTTCACGCAGACCTCGATCCGCTTGATCGAAGCCGGCAAGACGCCGACCAATTCTCCAGGCTTTAAAAAGAGCGAGACGCTCGGCTACCTGCAAGACACGCTGGCGACGATTGACGAGCACAACAAAGAGACCGACAAGGCGCTTGAGCATTACGAGCACGCCGCGATGAACGATCCGATGAATGCGCGCTACTTCTTCAACTGTGGTCGCCTGCATCAGGGACGCTACGCGGCGGCGGCTGCCGAGTATCAGAAGCTGCCCGATGCCGACCGCACGGCGGCAGAGCCGAAGCCTGAGGTCAAAGCGGCGCTCGATAAAGTCAATGCCGAAGCCGATGGTGTCATCAATTGCTGGGCGCGCTTTATGGGCCTGCCGAAGAATGATTACCCGGCGGACGTCAAGCAGAAGGTCATGACGGCGCTCACGGATCTCTACAAGTATCGCAACAACGGCTCGGATACGGGCCTCACCAAGCTGATTGAGGATAACAAGACCAGCCCGACGCCGGTAAAGATGACGCCGCCTGTCGACAAGCCGCAAGCCGCTGCCGATCAAAAGCCGGCTGACGTGACGGCTCCGAAGCCCGGCGCGACCCAGCCTGCGACCGCCGCCAAGCCGGCAACCAAGAAACCGAGAATGTAAAGCGAATCATCAGGCGATTTGAGAAAGCCAGCCCTCACCCGGCTGGCTTTTTTCATTTGCGCAGCCAGTGGGCCGGCGCGCCAGTTCTTCAGTGATGCGCCCGTCTTTGTATGCTATAGTTGGAATTCACAGGCGCGTATGATTTCACTCGACCGTGAAAAGTTGCTTTCCGAGCTTGAACAGGAGATCGGTTACTCGTTCCGCTCGCGGGCCTTGCTCGACCGCTCGCTGACCCACCGCTCATTTGCCAACGAGCGCGCCGCGCAGAACTGCCAGCACAACGAGGCGATGGAATTCCTCGGCGATGCAGTGCTCGGCTTTGTCGTCAGCGCATGGCTGCTGGAACGCTTTCCACAGCTCTCTGAAGGCAAGCTCTCGAAGATGAAAGCCTTTCTGGTCAGCGAAGCCAGCTTGGTCGAGCTGGCCGAAGCCATTGATCTGGGGCGCTTCATCCTGCTCAACCGCGGCGAAGAGAAGACCGGCGGGCGGCACAAGCGGGCGCTGCTCGCAGATGCCTACGAAGCGCTGATCGGCGTCATCTACATTGATGGCGGGATTGCGACCGCCGAGCGCTTTTTGCGCCGCGAGCTGGGCGCCAAGGTGAGCGGCATAGACCCATCGGCGATGATCGGCACGGATTTCAAGTCGGCGCTGCAAGAGCATCTGCAAGCCGCCGGTGGCCCCGGCCCCGAGTACGCCGTCGTTGATGTGCTAGGCCCTGACCATCGCCGCACCTTCTGCATCGAATTGCGCGTCGGCGGGCGCGGCATCACGCGCTCGGAAGGGCCTTCGATCAAGCTGGCGCAACAGGAAGCGGCGCGCCGGGCGCTGGAAACCCCTGAGGCGCTCGCCGACGCCATCACCGCTTATCAGGAACGCCGCGCCGCCAGAAACCATCGCCACCACGCCGCTGAACCCGCGCCGTCAGCCGATTCAGTCGAAGCGTCAACTGCTGATCCGCCGCACGAAGTGGATGACGATAATCCTTTTCTGGCAATCGTCGAAGAGCTGGAAGCGGCGCAGAACGGCCAGGGCGCGAATGGCGCGTCAGCGCCATCCACTGAGCCGGCAACAACTGGCGCGGCGGTAGAGTCAGCGGCTAACATAGAGACTCCGGCTGATGACGAGGCGGATACCGGGCGCACGGTTGCGACCGACGCTTGAACTTCATATCAGGAGTAGCCAGCAATAATCATGAGCGACGAATTGGATTTGCGAACCGAAGAGCAGACGCCGCCGGAGACTACTGCGGACGAAGTTGAAACCGAGCGCCGCGAGTTGCCGCCGCCCGCCGTGCGCACCGTCGAAGCCGACCCCAAGCAGCCGCTGCACGAAGCGCCGTTTAAGAAGAGCCTCGTGCGCGAATACTTTGAGAGCGCCGTGGTAACGCTGATTATGGCGCTATTCGGTATGACGTTCATCGTGCAGGCGGTCAAGGTGCCGACCGGCTCGATGAAGAACACCATCGTCATTCAAGACCACCTGCTGGTCAACAAGTTCATCTTTGGGCCGCACGATTATCTCAGTCTGCCGCTCTTCCCGCAGCGCACCATACGGCGCGGCGACGTCATCGTCTTCAAGTTCCCGAAAGACCCGCAGACCAACTTCGTCAAGCGGGTGATCGGCCTGCCCGGCGAAACCATCGAGTACAAGCAAGGCAAGGTCTTCATCAACGGTCAGGAATTACCCGAGCATCAAGTCTACGTGAAATCGCAAGTCCCCGAAGACCTCAAAGACCTCGAAATCACCAAAGACCCCGGCCCGTATCAGGGCGCGCAATGGACAGTCTATCTATACGAAGACGAGCACAGCGTTGCTACGACCGTCTATAACGAGAGCGGCGACTACGCCGTGCATCAGCCGTTCAAGATTCCTGTGAAAGGCGACACGCTGCCGGAAGAGATTAAAAACAGCGCGGAGCTGGCGCGCATCTACGACGCCGACGGCGATGGGCGCTATGACAGCGATCAATACTTCTGCATGGGCGACAACCGCGATAACAGCCTCGACAGTCGCTTCTGGGGCACAGTGCCGCGCGATCAGGTCGTTGGCCATGCGATGTTCGTCTACTGGTCCATTGACCGCAGCACCAACGACGGCAGCTTCCTGACGCGGACGCGCTGGTCGCGCACCGGCAAACTCATCAAGTGAATTTTGAATTTTCATGGCGTAGCGCTACGCCATGAAAATTCAAAATCTCCTCATGTCTTCTGACGCCGAATCACCCTCAACCTCTGCGACCGCGCCGGCAGGCGCAGGCGAGCGGCGGCTCGTCGAGCTGCGCGGGCGCATCAGCGATATTGGTTACGAAATCGATTCCGCCAAAGCGGTGAGCGGGATGCTCATGGGGGGCGGCGTGTTTCTGCTGCTGCTGGCCTTACTTGCGGCTTACGACCTGCTCAATGGCAAAGCCGGCATCTATGCGCCGCTTGGCATCACGCGCGAGATGCTGAAATGGATCGCTGCGGGCGGGGGCGGATTGGGAGCGGCGGCTATCCTGAAAGCCGTGCTCAGTCGTGGGCGCGACCGTGCGCGCGAAGCCGAGCTTGCGGAGCTTACGGAAGAATATGCCCGCCTCAAAGAGCGCTACGCGCCACTTGTGCCCGAAGAAAATTGACCCTCAGGTTACGGCACACACCATAACGCTTGATGCGAAAAAGGGCGCACCTCGTCGGGTACGCCCTTAACCATTATCTACAGAAGAAATTCTCGCCCACTCCGTCGCGTCGCGTTACTTCATATGAGTCAGGTAGCGGTCATTTTTCGATACCACCGAAAGAATCCGCCAGCCGTCTTCGCCCGGTATCGTCCAGCCGCGAATTACCGGATCAGCCGTGTTGCCCGATTCATCCATGTCGAGCAGCATGCGCGTCTTTGACGGATAATTCGTGGCGTTGTACTCGATACGCGTTGTGCGGATCATCGCCACAGGGCTGTGTGTCATGTCCTCGGCGTACAGCGCGAATTGATTCGGGTCATTCATGCTGATCTGGTAAAGCACGTAACGGCCAGGCGACAGCATGTAATCGCCCATCCTGAGCTTGTAGGCGACATTAATCTTGTATTCCACGCGCCGCTGCACCGGCCCTTGAGCCAGAGCAAATGAGCTGACCAGCGTCAGCACGGCCAGCGCGGCCAGAACGCTCTTCTTGATTTGGTTCATTTCCTCTTCCTCCTTGCTCGAACTATCAGTGCACTTATTGAAAAGGCAAGGCATGTGCCAGCCGCAAGCGGCGTTTTACGGCTTTTTTTCGGCGTTTTTCGGCCCGGTGTCGGTTTTATGTGCAGCCGCGCCTGATCGGATGACGAACAAAATTGGCTGGACGGCGGCGCGCTTCTCTTCTATGCTGATCGAGTGTGCCCACCTGAAATGACGGGGAACACCGGCAGTGGGACTTACGGCAATCTATCTCGGTCACACCACCTGGAAAGAGCTTCTCGGCCATCGCCAGCACATCACCGATATGGAGCGCAGGCTGGCCGACAGCGTTTCGCATGGCGAAGCTCAGAGTATGGCGGCGCTGCGCTTTGATCTCGACGAGCACAACCATCGGCTGGCCATCGAAGCCGGGCTGGGCGCAACGCCCGGATATGCCGAGCCCGGTGAAGCCACCGCCCGTCGCGCATTTGAGATCAGCCTTACAAAACTCGCGGGCGGCATTGAACGGCTGGGCGCCGACTTTCACCCGCTGCTCGGCGACGCGATGTGGCGAGCCGAGATGCGCACCACAGCGATGCGTGACAGCCTGCGCGAGATTCGCCTGCCGGAGTTCGAGCGCGAGGCGCGCGCCTTTCGCCAGCGCGCCGAAACCGCTTACCTGAACGGCTGGCACGACGAAGCGCTCAATGATTTTCTCGAAGCCGAGAAGCGCAACTATCCTGACTTTGCCGTGCTGCGCTCAATCGCCAGCCTGTCGCTTTACCACTGCCACGATTTGCCGCGCGCCCTCGAATACTTTCAGAAAGCCGCCCGCTATGCGCGCGCTTGCGATCTGCGGCAGGCGGCAGAGGCGAACTACTTTGCCGCCATCGTCGAAGCCATCGAGCGGCGCTTCAGTGAAGCCCGCGAGCATCTCAATGAAGCCGTAATGCTCAACCCGCGACTCGCCGAAGCCTGCTATCAACGCGCCTGCATTGCAGCGGTGAGCAATGATGCCGGCGCGGCGGTCAGTAGCCTCGAAACCGCTATCGGTATGGATGCCCGCTACTACGAGCGCGCCAGGCACGAGGCGGCTTTTGACAGCGTGCGCGCCGAAGCGCGGTTGTTGCTGGCGAATCTGATGGAGCCGGTCGCCGAAAAGATTGCCGTCATCAAGCGCGATGCCGAACTGCTCAAGCGCTATGTCGTCGTCAAGCCTGAGCGGCAGCAGATCGACAATGTCTTTGAGAGCGTCGAGGCACAGCTTGAATCGGCCAGCTCTTATCCGGCAGGCGTCGAGTTGCTGGAACATCTGGAAGAGATGCAACAGGAACTGCGCGGCATCTATGATCTGTTTTACAAACAATACGAGATGGACGCCCGCGATTATGCGCGCTCAATTGCCATCAGTCCCGATGGCCGCTGGCTGGCGACCGGCTTTCTCTACGAAGGCATACGCATCTGGGAAGTAGATACAGGGCTGCCTGTGCAAACCTTGAAAGGCCATGCGGCGAGCATTAACTCAATCGCTTTCAGCCCCGAAGGCGCGCTGCTCGCTTCGGGGAGCCGCGACCGCTCGATTAAGTTGTGGGACGCGCAGAGCGGCGTCGAAGTGCGCGAACTGCGTGGCCACGACGGCGAAGTGACAGCCGTCACTTTCAGCCCTGACGGGCAGTGGCTGGCGTCGGCAAGCTCTGACCGCACGGTGCGGCTCTGGCGCGTTGTCACGGGTCGTGAAGTCGAAGTCATGACCGGCCACACGCGCGCCGTCACCGCCGCCGCCTTCAGCCCCGATGGGCGCTGGATCGCATCGGGCGGCATCGATAAGACGATTAAGTTATGGGACGCCTCTACGGGTGAAGCGGTGCGGACGTTCACCGGACACAAAGAAGGCGTGGCGGCGCTCGCCTTCAGCCCCGATGGCCGCTGGCTAGCCTCAGGCGGCGAAGACCATCTGGCAAAAATCTGGGAGGTCGAAACGGGCCGCGAAGTCCAGTCGCTCGCCGGCCATGTCAACGATGTGACTTCCATCGCTTTCAGTCCCGATGGCGAGCTGGTGGCGGGCGGCAGTCTTGGACAGACGGTGCGCATATGGCGCTGGCAGACCGCTCGCGTCGTCAAGACGCTCTGGTTCCGCGAGATCAGCTGGCATCCGGTGGTCTTCAGTCCCAAAGGTCAGTGGCTGGCGCTGGCGAGCCGCGATGTGCAGTTGTGGCTGAAAGCGATTCTGACCGAAGAGCAGTACAACGAGGTCAAAGCCGGCGAGATGCGGGCGCTGGCCCTGCGTCACGAGATGGAAGAGATGTCGCGCGAGCTTGCTGAATCCAAACGCCTGGAGCGCGACGAGGCGACCCGCGAAATCCTCCGCCTGCAACGCCGCGCCGCCGGCGAGTGCGAAGTCTGCGGCGCGCGCCTGGAACTGGTGCGCCGCCTGACGCGCCGCCCGCGCTGCAAGGCTCACCGCATGTTTCCCGCCCTGCGCCCGCTTCCCCCGCTCGGCGGGAAGTAAGGCAAAGTAAAAAGGGCAATCGCTCAAGCCGCGCCATTGTCCCGTCTCAACTGATTATCATCCGCGATCAAATGTAAGCGCGCTCCTTCTGGCGAATGGCGCGATAGCGCGCAAAGGCGCGGCGCTCGTCTTCCAGCCCAAGCATGCTGCGCAGCGAGCTGCCTCTGAAGGTGTGCGCGAACATTCGCCGCCCATTCTTGATGACGAACAGAGGATTGTGCGCGAAGGCCGCAGGCATATGGCGCACCTTCATCCAGCGCTCGGCACGCCACCGCATGAACTCGGCCTCTTCGGCGGAAACATGCTCGGTCTTCACCACCGCCGTCGTGCCGTCGTACTCTTCCAGGCGCTCGTTGACGATCAGGTTGCGGTTGCGAAAGTCTACTGTCATCGGCGTGCGTGGATATGGCGTCGGGTGCTGAATGTAGGGCCAGTCCACATAACGCCGAGCGAAGATCAGGTTCGCTTCAATCGATTCGCGGGTGTCGTCCGGGTTGCCGACGATCAAGCCGCCGACGACAAACATCTTATTCCGGCGGATGTATTCGATGGCTTTCATGGTCGCATTGCCGGCTTTCTTGCCGTCTTCGCGCTGCGTGTTTTTCGAGCTGGCGCGCAGGAATTCGAGGTCGCCTTCGAGTATGTTTTCGATGCCGAGAAAGACGTAACGAAAGCCCGCCCGTCGCATCAACGGCGCCAGCGTTTCGCCGTGATTGGCAATGGCCGAAGTCATTGCCTGAACCGTGTAATCGATCTTGTTCAATCCCGCCTCAATGATCGCCTGACAGAGCGCTTCAAATCGTTTGACGTTCAATGTGATGTTGTCGTCAACGATGAAGATGGCGCGCGCGCCGTGGTCGTAAGCGTCGCGGATGTCGGCGATGACGCGGTCGAACGAGTAGGTGTGAAAGTTGCGTCCGCGCATCTCGATGATCGAACAGAAGCTGCAATCAAAGGTACAGCCGCGTGAAGTCTCGATAACGTCCACCTGCCGGCCAAGTATGGTGTAACCGCTCAAGACCCGCGCTTGGCGATTCGGCAGGCGAATCTCGCTGCTCTCCAGCTTGCTCACGGCGCGCTCAGGGTTGTGATAGAAACGCTCGCCGCTGCGGTACGACAAGCCGGTGATGTGATCAAAACCGCTCTCGTTCTCCATCGCGCGCAGCAACTCGCGAAAGGTAATCTCGCCTTCGCCGCGCACGATGAAATCCACGCGCCCCGCCTCGCCCTCTGTGTAAGCCTCTGCCGCAAGGCTCGGATCATAACCGCCGACGGCGACCCGCACATCGGGCTTGAGCCCGCGAATCAGGTCAATGATCTTCTTGGCGGTCTTGCGCTGAAAGGTCATCACCGACAGCCCGACAACGTTCGGCTGATGCTCGGCGACCAGCCGCTCAACAGTTTCGCGAACGCGGTCTTGCGCCAGAATCAGGTCGGCGATGGCGACCCGGTGGTGCGGGTCAAGGTTGCCTGCAAGCGAGGCCAGCGCGCCGTTCGGCATGCGGATGGCGACCGAAGGCATATGCTCGAACGAATCGGGCATCGATAGCAAGAGGATGTTCATCGCGGGCGCTCCTTTCCGCAGCAGGGTGAGAACCGATTCCACATTCGACGCGCAGCAGTTTATGCGAGCCACCGCGCAGATGCAAACCGCCAGGCCCTGATTGTCGCCGTCCCGCCAAGTGTGATAGAAACTTAAAGGCGTGACTTGTCACCGCTGTATTTCATCCTGAGGAGCAAAGCAGTTGTTTAGAAGATCGCTTTTCGCAATTTTACTGAGCGTTATTTTACTGGTCGCGGCGCTAGGGCAAGGGCTGACGAGGCCGCAGCCGGCGACGCTCGACGAACGACTTGGCACCGACGACGGCTTCGCGCTGGCCATTTTGATCACCAGCAACATGCGCGGCAACCTGGAGACCTGTGACTGTAATCTGCCGCGCGGCGGGTTGGCGCGGCGCATCGGTTATCTCAACGCCTTCAAGGAAAAGTTCAAAGACGTGCCCGTGCTGCAAGTCGAGGCCGGGCAGTTCTGGTACACCTCTTCAAATGACCGCCTCGTCTCGCTGCAAAACGATCAGGTGACGCGCGCCTATGATCGCTGGCCTGTGGATGTCCTCAACCTGAGCCGCAACGACCTGGCGCAAGCCGAGCGGTTGCTGGCGAAAGACGGCTTGAGCGAGCGCATGGCGCAGCTTCCAATGCTCAAAAACCTGATCTCGGCCAACAGCAATTATGATGACAATATCGCGCCGCCCGCGCCTTTTCTGATTAAGGAAGTTCGCAGCCCTCGCCTGACGGGCAAGCGCGGCAAGCTACGCATCGGCTTCGTCGGCTTGACTGAACCCTATCGCACGAGCGACGGCATTGCCGATGCGACGGTGAAGAATATGTATGAAGCGGCGCGGCGCGTCGTCCCCATCGCGCGCAAACAATGTGATGTGCTGGTGATCGTCGCCCATGCGGAGCTGGCCGGAGCGATGAAGCTGGCGAGCGAAAACCCGGAAGCCGATGTGGTGATTGCCGGCAACGCCGAAGGTCTATTCAACACTCGCCAAGTCGGCAAAACGCTGGTCGTGCCGACGACGCCGGGCAACATTCAAGCCAGCGATCTGCGGGTGTATGTGGACAAAGAGGGGCATGTCAGTTTCAAGTATATCGCCACCGATCTCGACTCTGCTGTGCCCTCGGACGCCGAGGCCAAAGCCTATGTGCAGGCGGCGCGGCTAGAGCGCGAGCGCGCCCGCTACAACCAATGATGAATGATGAACGATGAATGATGAACTGCCGGATGTCGGCTCTCCATTTATCATTCATCGTTCATCATTCATCCTTTCCTGAGAGCGGCTATGCAAGATTTCGACTCCCAGATCAGTTTTCGAGGCGGCCCGCCCGTGCCGGTCAAGTACTGGACGTTTACGGTTGACGATTACAGGCGCATGCTCGAAGCCGGCATTCTCACAGAAGACGACCGCATCGAGTTGCTCGATGGAGAGATTATCGAAATGAGTCCTATCGGCGACCTTCATGCCGGATGTGTGATTCGGCTCACCATGCTTTTCACGCGCCTTGTCAGTCTATCGGCATTTGTCAGTGTGCAGAATCCAGTTCGGCTTGATAACTATTCCGAGCCGCAGCCTGACTTGGCTCTGCTTAAGCCGCGCGCCGATTTTTATGCTCAGGCCAAGCCGACACCGGCAGACGTGCTGTTGATTGTCGAAGTCGCGGACTCATCCGTGCAGTTTGATCGTACCGTCAAAGTGCCGCTCTACGCGCGCGCCCTGATCCCGGTTGTATGGCTGATTGATTTGAATGCCGACGCGATTGAAGTCTATTCCCAGCCGGCAGCGGGCGCCTATCAGCAGATTCAAGTGATGCGGCGCAGCGACCGTTTAACCATTGACTCCCTCCCTGGCCTCGTTATCATGGCGGACGACCTGCTCGGCTAAAGTCAGGTTTGGCCCGGAAGCGCGCGTTTGCCAGCACTATTTCAGTAAGCTATCATCAATTTTTAGTTGACTCTCTAAATCAACACCGGAGGAATCAATGAGCAAACCGTCTGCGAGAGCCATCCTACCTGTCGAGCCGAAGGAGGTCATCTGGAATCCCTCGGCTGAGCGGCTTCGTGAATTGACCGAAGCCATGCCCAACACCCGCGTCACGCGCTATCACAACACCAATACCCAGACCTGCGTTGACGCGCGTTCGAAGCTATCTACCTACGTCGTCAGCGACGCGCCCGAACGGCACGACTCGCAGACCATCACGCGCACCGAGTACGAGCGCGTCGCCCGTTTGCAGAACGATTACATCCGCAATTGCGAGATGATCGTCGTTGACGGCTTCATCGGCAACGACCCGGACTTCCGCGTTGCCACGCGCCTGATCATCGAGCGCTCGAATGCCAATGTCGCCGCCATGCAAAAGCACCTCTACTACCCGGCGAGCGATGCCGAGCTTGACAGCTTCGAGCCGCGTTTGACGGTCATCTACACGCCCAATCTGGTGATGCGCGGCTACCCGGCGGATCGTTTGATCGCCGTTGATCTCGATCATGGCGTCACCCGCGTCTTCAACAGCGATTACTTCGGCGAGTCGAAGAAGGGCGGCCTGCGCATGTGGAATCAGCTCGTCTATGATCGCGGTGGGCTGGCGCTGCATGCCGGCTGCAAAGTGATTCCGGTCGGTGACAACAATCGCGTCGGACTGATTATCGGCCTGTCAGGCACCGGCAAGACGACGACCACCTTCACCAAGCAGAATAACTCCTCGCCGGTTCAGGACGATTTCGTCGCGCTGATGCCGGGCGGCAAGATTTATGCCACCGAGAATGGCTGTTTCGCCAAAACCTTCGGCCTCAACGAACGCGACGAGCCGACGATTTATCATGCAGTGACGACGCCGCACGCCTATCTGGAGAACGTCTCGCAGGATGCTGACGGCGAGCTGGATTTTTACAATACGAGTTACACGCAGAACGGTCGCGCCGTCGTCCGCATGGCCGATATCGCCGGGGCGATGGACGCGCGCGAAATCAAGTCGGCGGATTTCCTGTTGATCCTCAACCGCAACGACAACATCATTCCCGGCGTCGCCCGGCTCAACCGCCATCAGGCGGCGGCTTACTTCATGCTCGGCGAAACGCGCGGCACTTCGGCAGGCGGCGCCGCCGAGGCCGGCAAGTTCCTGCGCGTCCCCGGCACCAACCCCTTCTTCCCGCTCAAGCACGCCCAGCAGGGCAACCGCTTCTGGGAATTGTTAGAGTCGTCGCCGATGGACGTCTACCTGCTGAACACAGGCCGCGTCGGCGGCGGCGATACGGACGAGCGCTCGAAGAAAGTCCGCATTCACCATTCGTCGGCCATCGTCAAAGCCATTGCCGAAGGCACGATTGAATGGCAGGACGACGCCGACTTTGGCTATCAAGTGGCAAAGAGCGTGCCCGGCCTCGAAGGCGAAGACATGGACGTCTTGCAACCGCGCCGCCTCTATGAAGCTCAGGACCGCGCCGACGAATACCGGCAGATCGTCGAGCGCTTGAAGAACGAGCGCCGCGAGTACATGCAGAAGTGGGAAGGCTTGAACCCGGAGATTGCCGCGGCCGTCGGCTGACCGCGCGGTGAAAGCATTGCCTGACCGATTGCCTGGGGGCGGGAAGAAACATCCCGCCCCTGTTTTGCGTTTGTATGGTGCATTCGTAGGGCGATCTGTTAGATTGCCCAGGGCCCACGCAATCTAACAGATTGCACTACATCGATAGAATCAGGAGTGAAACTTATGCGAGAGATCAACCGGCGGCTCGTGGCCATTATCGCGCTCTGCCTGATGCTTGCGGCGAGCGCTGCGGCGCAGACGAAAGCCGCAAGCGACGACCTGCAACTGAAAGCCGACGAGCGCCTGAACGCCGCGGTCAAAGCCAATCAATTCAGCGGCGCAGTCTTTGTCGCCCGCGACGGGCGCGTGCTGCTCAGCAAAGGCTACGGCATGGCCAATCTCGAAGACGAGACGCCGAACACGCCGCAGACCAAGTTCCGCCTCGGCTCAATCACCAAGCAGTTCACCGCGACCGCCATTATGATGTTGCAGGAGCAAGGCAAGCTGAGCGTGCAGGATTCGATCTGCAAATATGTCGCTGACTGTCCCGCCGTCTGGCAACCGATCACGCTGCATCATCTGCTCTCGCATACCGGCGGCGTGCCGAACTTCACGAGCTTCCCCGACTATCAGAAAACCATGTCGTTGCCGACAACCGTCGAGGCGCTCGTCGGGCGCTTCAAAGACAAGCCGCTCGATTTTCAGCCCGGCGAGAAATGGAGCTACAGCAATTCAGGCTATGTGCTGCTTGGGCATGTGATCGAGAAAGTTTCGGGCAAGTCGTATGAAGCGTTCCTGCAAGAGAACATCTTTACGCCGCTGGGCATGAAGAATACCGGCTATGACCACAATATCCAGGTCTTGCCGCACCGCGCCGCCGGTTACATGCCGCAGGGCGGCACGATGATGAATGCGCGATATCTGGACATGACGATTCCGTTTTCGGCGGGCGCATTGTACTCGACAGTCGAAGACCTCTACCTCTGGGATCAGGCGCTCTATACCGAAAAGCTGATTTCAAAGAAATCGCTCGACTTGATGTTCACGCCGGTCAAAAACAATTATGGCTACGGCTGGGGGATGGGCAATCAAAGGGGTCTCAAGGTGATTGCGCACGGCGGCGGCATTGATGGTTTCGTGACTTTCATCGCACGCTACCCCGATGTTAAAGCGGTCGTCATCGTGCTGTGCAATAACATGCGCGCCAACCCGCAAGCCGTGGCCAATGACCTGGCAAAGCTGGCGCTATCAGACAAGATGACGCCGGCTGCCGACGAGAAAACGAATTCGACCAAGCAATGACGGCTTGCCTGCTCGCCTGCTGTCGGATGATTGGCTCACCACCAGCCGAGCAGTTTCCACCAGAGAAAGCCGGCGGTGGCCCAGATGATGAGGTTCGGCACAGAGGCGAGGAAGCCGAGCCACCACCACGTCTGCTGCCTGACATAGCCGGCGCCGAAATAGATCGGCCCCGGCGTCGTCCCATAGTGTGTCAGCCCCGCCATCAGGTTCGAGCAATACGCGAGCAGCAAGGCCGCAGCGTAAGGCGGCGCGCCTGCGAGCAGGATGACCGCGAGGAACGGCAAATACATCGCTGTCGCGTGCGCCGTGATGCTGGCAAATCCATAGTGCGCGTAAAAATAGACCAGCAACAGCGCGGCCAGCGCCCCCCACCACATCCAACCGGTCGTGAAACCCGCCACGGCGTCGGCGAACTGCTTGGTGATGCCCGATTCGCCCAGCGCTTCGGCCATGCGAATCAAGCCGCCATACCAGATGAAGACGTCCCAGGCGCTGCGCTCGCCCAGCACATCGCCCCAATCGAGCACGCCGCTCAAGAGCAAGACGCCGATGCCGACAAGCGCCACCACCGCGTAATCGATGTGATGCAGCGCCGTCGTCATCCATAGCAGCGCGACCAGCGCGAAGACCAGCAGCATCAGCTTTTCAGGGCGCGTCATCGGCCCCATCTTTTCAAGCTCGTTGGCCGCCATCGTCGAAGCCACCGGCGTGCGCTTGATCTCCGGCGGGAAGAGCCGATAGATCAACAGCGGCACGACCGTAAGCGAAATCACGCCCGGCACAATCGCGCCAAGCAGCCAGCGGCTGTAGCTCAAATCCATGCCGGTCAGCTTACCGGCGAACTTGGCAATCGCCGGGTTCGACGCCTGCCCGGTCAGAAACATCGCGCAGATGATGACCTCGCACTGATAGAGCATCGTCATCAAAAACGCGCCGAGCCGCCGCGCGCTCGGGCCGGGGTGCGAGTCGTAGGCTTCGGCGAGGCTCTTGGCGATGGGAAAGATGATGCCGCCGGAGCGCGCTCCGGTCGAAGGAATGAAAGCGCCCATCAATACGTCTGTCGCCACCAGCGCGTAACCCAAGCCGAGCGAGCGCTTGCCGAGGGCGCGGATGAACCAGAAGGCGATGCGGCGGCCTAAGCCGGTCTTAATCATGCCGCGTGACATAAAGAATGCCGCCAGCACCAGCCACACCACCGGGTCGCCGTAACCGCTGAGCGCTTGCCGCACCGGCAGCGCGCCGGTCAGCGCCAGCGCCGCCACGCCGAGCAACACCATCGCGCCGCCGGGCATCGGCTGAACGATCATGCCGACGATGGTGGCGACGAAGATGGCCAGCAGCCCCCATGATTGCGTCGTGATCGCACTCGGATGCGGGAGGATAAAAATAACGAGGCCGGCAAGCAGCACCACCCCCCAGCGGACTAGCAGACGGCGGCGCGGCGGCGGACTGGCCGCAGGCTTGACCTCTGCACGTTCAGAGACGGCTTCCATTCGTGAAGTTCCTTTCGGGTTATCGCCTGATTGATGGACGCGGCGCATACTACCATCCGCCGGCGAAGCGACTCAAGCGCGTCACGTCTGCTTGCATCGCGCCGAAGGCTGATTTAGACTCTCCAGCCGACAGCCATGCAGTACAATCGTCCTCAAATCATCATTACGCTTATTCTTCTGGCCTTGAGCCTGTCGACGGCGGCGAGTGCGCAGAACTGCAAGCGGCTTGCGCCGGCAGGCGCGGGCCAGGACGACGCCAAAGTCATCAATCAATGCCTGGCCACCAAAGGCCGCGCCAAGCTCACCGCCGGAACCTTTCTGCTCTACGACGCCATTGTCTTTCCGGGCGCCAAGACGGCAGACGTTTCCGGCGTGACCCTGGTCGGCAAAGGCAGGGACGCGACCCGACTGGTGCCGCAGCAGATGGATTGCCAGAATCACTGGCCGTTCGTTGACCAGCAATCGTCCCAGTATCAAGCAGTGATTCAAGTCCTGCGCTCACGCGCGGCCTCTGTGCGCGGCCTGGAGATCGATCTAAGCAACCTGCGGCGCGATTGCGGCTATGAAAGCAACTCGACGATTGCCGTGAACCGCTCGCCCGGCTCAGAGGTCAACCAGGTGCGCGTCAAAGGCTCGCGCTACGGTGATGCAGGTTACACAAGCGGCGGCGCTAACTGGGGCGGCATCCTGGTTGTCAATTCCGAAAGCGTTACGGTCACCGACAACGAGATCGCCGATGTCGGGTTTACCGTCGAGATTGGCAGCACCTCGGCGGGACGTGAAGGCATCACCATTCAAAACTCGGCCAACGCCATCGTCCAGAACAATCGCTTGACGCGGGTCGCCTTTGGTATTGAAGTCGTCAACAGCTCACCCTCACTCAATTACACGGGCGATAGCAGCGGCACGGTTGTCTTGGGCAACACGATCATCGGCGCGGCCAACATCAACTGCCCTGAATGCTCGCAGGGGCGCGGCATCAAGTTACAGGCGTGCAGCGTTGGCGACGAGCTGCCACTCGAAAACCTTCTGGTGAGCGATAATGACGCCAGCCAGTTCGGCGGCGCCAACGGTGTGCAGGGCGGTTCGGGGCTTGATCTGGTTTGTGGCATTCGTTACAGCACGTTTGAGAGGAATCGTATCTTTGGCGCGGCGACGGCAGAGTTTGGCTTACAGATTCGCAGCTCGTTTCTGAGCCCCGTCAATGCGACGCACCACAACCGTTTCAATAACAATTTCTTTGCTTCGGGGCGCGGCCAGTTGGGCTGTAACAATCAATGCTCAGATGTGAACTTCACGCCCGATGGCCCCGATCAAATCGGCATCCAGCGCAATGGCATAGACCGCGCCGGCAGCAACGCGGCGACAACATTTCGTTTCGCGACGGATCGCGATTGCAGCGGTTTCAGCCATGCGTTTATGAATTATGTAGATGGCGGCGGCTTCGTTCGCCAGGGCGAGCCCGTCTTGCTGGCGGCGGCTAACGTGCGGCCCAATACAGCGGTCACTTTTCGTATCGTCCGCCTCGCGGATAATCAGGAGGTCGCTCGCTTTGTCAGCCAGCCGGCAAATCGCAATTGCGTGATGAATCAGGAATACCTGCTGGTTGACCCGACACGGTTTGCGCCGGGAATGTATCAGGTGAAGGCCGACTATAAAGACGGCAACAGCGATGCAACGATCACCGACGACACGCTCGACCCCATCAAAGTCAAAGCTGCCAAATCAAATTGAGCTTCGGGATGTGATGAATTAATCGCCGGTTGCCGCCGCTGGTGTTGCCGATTGAATGCGGCGGTCAACGAGGATAGCTTGCTGCGCCGGGTTCAGCGCCGCCTTCATCCACGAGAGCTGCACGAGGGCGTTTTCCGGCACGTAGCGTGGATCACAGACGCCACAGCGGATGCATGGATCAATGGCCGGGCACGGCTTGGTGATGCGGTCGGCCATCGCCCGCTCATACTCTTTCTTCATAAACTCTTTGGTCAGGCCGATGTCTACGATGTCCCAGGGCAGCGGCTCGTCGAGCGCCCGGCGGCGCATCGCGTAATCCGTCCAGCCGCGCATCATCTGCCGCCAGTTGCCTGTGCGATCAACTTCAAGCAGAAACTCTGAAAGCCTGCGGTCGCCGAGCGAGATCAGCGCTTGCAAGATGGCGATGCGCGAGCTCATGGCGCGCATCTCGACATTCGGCATGCCTTTGAACGCGCGCGTCAAAAACTTGATCTTGCGATCAAGCTCGCGCTCCGCCTGAATGGGCTCCCACTGGAACGGCGTCTGCGGCTTCGGCACAAAGGCGTTGAGCGAGACGATGATTGTGCCGACGCGACCACGCGGGCGCGCGATGTCGAGCATGCGCTCGCGGATGCGGGCGGTCAGCTCGACGATGGCGTCGAGGTCTTCGTCTTCTTCGGTCGGCAGGCCGATCATCATGTAGAGCTTCAAGTTGAAGATGCCGCGCTCGAAAATCATGTCGGCGATCTCGACGACTTCGTCATTGGTGAGGTTCTTGTTGATGACACGGCGCAGGCGGTCAGAGCCGGTTTCAGGCGCGATGGCCAGTTGCTGATCGTTGCGCCGCACCAGCGCATCAAGCAATTCGGGCGTGATCTGATCGAGCCTGAGCGATGATACCGAAACCTGATAGTCGAGCTTTTCCAGGCCGTCGAGCAGCTCATGAATCTCCGGGTGATCGCAGACCGCCGTGGCGACTAAGCCGATCTTGTCCGTGTGCTGGCGCATCTCGGCGGCGCGCGCCAGCAGCTTGTCAGCCGAGAAGACGCGCGGCGCCAGATACGAATAGCCGGCCCAGCAGAAGCGACAGCCCATCGAGCAGCCGCGCGAGATTTCCATCAGGTAGCGCCCGCTCATCTCTGTGTTGTCGGTAAGAATGTCGCTCGCCGGAATGAAAGCGTCGTCGAAGACGCCGTTGCCTTCCTGCTTGCGCATCGGGTTGCGCATGGTGAAGACGCGCGCCGGCGCACCTTCAGTCGCCTCGATCTCGCGCAGGCCGCCATCTTCGTTGTAGTGGAAGTTATAAAATTTCGGCACGTAGAAGCCCGGCTCGCGGGTCAGCCGCAAGAGCAGGTCGTCGCGCGATTCCGCTTCGTTCATCACGCGGAGCAGGGCAGGGACGAGAACTTCGCCTTCGCCGACGCAGACGACGTCAACGAACTCGGCGACCGGCTCAGGATTGAGAAAGGCCGCCGCGCCGCCCATCACCACAAGCGGATGCCATTCGTTGCGGTCGGCGGCGCGCACCGGCAGCTTTGCCAGGCGCAGCAGCTTGGGGATGTTGAGATAGTCGGTTTCAAACGACACGGAGATGGCCAGCACATCGAAGTCGGAAACCGGCGTCGAGGATTCCAGCGTCGCGAGCGGCGCGCGCGTCCGCTCAATCTCGCGCTCGATGTCCTGGTCAGGCACGAAGACGCGCTCGCAGCAAATCAGGCGGTGCTGGTTGAAGAGCTGGTAGACAGCCTGAAAGCCGAGGTTCGACATGCCGATGTAATAGGTGTTCGGATAGGCGAGCGCGATATCGAGCCCGCGCCGGCGCGGGTTGTGATGCACCAGGCCGGTCTCTTCATTGAGGATTTTGCGATAGCGTTCTTTAATTTTCTGCATGCGTGTTTATCGTCAAACGTCCGTTTGTAGTCTATGCCTTTACGGAAAAATCTCCAATAAGTCATGGATCGAGTCGGCCAGATGATCAGGCCGCTTACATTCCAGGTCGGCGCGCGGCATCGGCCCCCAGAGCGCCGCCACTGTCTTGACGCCGGCGCGGCGGCCCGCGACGATGTCGTGGCAACTGTCGCCGACATAAGCCGCCTCTTCACTCGACACCTGCAAACTGGCGAGCGCCGCCAGGATCGGCTCCGGCTGCGGCTTATGCACCTCGGTGTCTTCAAGAAAGATGGCCGCGTCGAGCAGCTCGTCAAGCATGCAAAGCTGCAAGCCACGCGTCGCCAGGTCGCGGCCTTTCGAGGTGACGACGCCGATCAGATAGCCGCGACGGCGCAACGCTTCGATGACCGCTCGCGTGCCGTCAAACGGGCGGGCGATCACGTCATGATTCGCCACGTTGAACAAGCGATACTCAATGAGCAAGCGCTCAACCAGATCATCGTCGTCGCCCGCGGCGTGGCCATGCGTCTGTGCGAGCAGTCGCCACATGGCTTCGCGCAGCGGAATGCCGAAGGTGGCGACGAGCGCCGCCCGCTCGTGCTCAAGCCCATAGACCGCCCGCCACGAATGGCTGAAGCAGCGCAGGATCAAATCGGTCGTGTCGATAAGCGTGCCATCCAGGTCAAAGAGAATGGCGCGCGTCGGAGTCGTCAAAAGATCACTGTCCTCGTTAATCGGAAATTGAGCCAACTCAAATTATAGTGAAGCGGCATCGGCTCAGGCAATCGCCCGGTGAAAGCGGTCTTGGATGGTCAGCGGTTGGCTCTCGGACGCCAGACGGCGCTCATCAGTAGACACGGCTATTTTCGCTCATGCTGCGCCGGGCGCTACGCAGCGCCGCGAGCGTCAACAGGCTGACCAGCACGGCGGCAATGCCGCGCCCTGTATGGCGCACGTAGAATAACACCAGCGTGCTTGCCGCCAGATAGAGGCGTGCGACGGCAAAGGCCAGCAAATACGCCCAGGGCTTGCCGGCTGCCAGAGCCGCGCCCGCCGCCAGCGAGACGACGCCGGCGACAATCAGCATCACCAGTGGTAAGCGGCCTTCACCGAAGCCGAAGAACGGGCGCGCGAACGGCAGCAGCAGGCCCGCCAGTATCAGGAGCAAACCGGCGGCTTTGACCAGCGGGCTCGCCGTATCGATCACCTCGCTGCGCGCCGCTGCGGTGTGCGAGCGATGGATGGCGACACTCAAGTTGTCATCTATTGAAAGCGGGTCGCCGCCGAGCAGCAACAGCGCCAGGTCTGCGGCAAGCAGGGCGAGCGGAAACTCGAAGCTACCCGGCCCGGTCAATCCATAGCCCCAGTGAACCTGCGAAATCGCCACCAGCATGACACAAAGCTGGCCAAGCGCACCGAGTCGCACCAACAACCCGGTCAGCAAAAGTAGCCCGCCGCCGAACTCTGCGGCAATCACCAGCCAGCTGAGGAACATAGGGATGCCGCCAAGCGCGCGTTGCGCGAAACCTGCCGCATCGCTGATTTTTTGCAGCCCGTGGGCGAAAAAAATAACGCCGGTGATCAATTCCAAAGGCAGCGCCGCCCAGGTATTTCTAATCCGCTTGATCCCCCGATCCATTAACGCCTCCTCTAAATTATTCGGCGGGCCGACTGGGTAAGAGCTGTATGAAGTGCACTTGTAAGCCTATGATCAAAACGAATGTCCGACTGTCTGTCGAGACCGTCTGCCGGTCGCCCGGTTGGTTAACCGCGTCCAACGAGTAGGCGTTATTCTATGCGTCTTTGCCGGCCTGCACAAGTTATTTGCTGAGTCAGCGACGATTCCGCTTCTTACGCCTCTACAAATATTTAAGGTGTAAAACAATTGCCCTTTGCTGGATACAAAGTAGACGATGGTTGTAAATTGAGTATCCGTCGAGTGAATACGGCCTCCCATAAATCGGGGGAGAATCATGCTGCACCCCCGGTCGATTTTGGGCGGAATTTGTGGGTGTTTGTGCTGGCAAGGGAGCTTGCAGAGTGAAATAACGACTGGGCCTGGAAGCAGGCGAGGGCGTGGCACGTCAAGTGCTCTTCCCATAGGCGGCTTACTGTAATCTGTGGCTTTAATTTGAACGATCTGAAAATTTGTCTGTCAAGTTTATCGTTGTTTTCTACTCGTTTATAGTTGCATTTAAGCTGTTGGCGATATATGATACGCATTCTTTTGAACGATCCGCCCGCAAGCGATGCCCTCAGTATTATTAAGCAGGATTTGCTGAGGTGGTCGTGCGAACCATCAATCGGGAAGTGACAAATGATGTTTAGCAAATGCCGTCGGACGGACGGTTTGCGCAAGGTTTCAGTCCGGTTCAGTTCAGGTCGCCGAATTCCCGCGGTGATTTGCACTGGTCGGCAATCACCGGCCCTGGGCTTCCTTTTAGGGTATGGCCTTAGCAACTAGTTCTTAATCTGATGTCCGGCGAGCGCCGGGCTGAGACAGCAGTATTTCAGGATTCCCAAATTACTTTGGAGAGGGATAGAAGATGAAGATGAAGAGAGCAGTGATGATCGCGGTGCTGGCAGTGGCCATCGCGGCGCTCGCTGTGCCGTTAATCGGCTCGCGGACGCAAGCGGCTGGCGGCGGCGATGCGAAAGCATCGGCAGCGCGCACGACAGCAGCCGCCAGCACTCCATTGAGCCTGGCGACGGCCAGCCCTTCAAACCCGGTAGGGTCTGAGGTGGAGCAGTCGCAGGCCGGCCAAATTAACCCTGAGGTGCTCAAGAGCCTGGGCATAAGACGCCTGGCGAAGAGCTCCGATATGCAGGCTGCCAGCCAGAAAGTGGCGAAACAGATTTCGCCCTCCGCACGGGTCACAACGCCGCCACCGGCGACCGGCCCCGGCGGCTCTTTCCCGATCAATTCGCCGCTCGGCAGCGCTGCCGAAAAGGGCGGCGCCTCTGGCCCGCCGCTGGTCGGCGAGCCGCTGGTGCTGAATGAGCTCAGCGCCCTGTCGGCAGCATTGATTACCACCATTGGCGGTCGTGACAACCAGTTCTCGGAAGTCGCGCTGATCGCCGATTGGGATGGCCGCGAAGATTGCGTCGCCGACCGCGGCGCCAAGATCGATGATTTTTCGGGCGTTGAGCCGGAGATCGATTTCACGCTAACGCGCGCAGCCATCTCCGAGCACACCATTGCCAACGGTCACCTGTTCAACTCCTACTACTACGGTGACTCGCTGGGCAACCTCTGGTTCGGCTTTGATCTGGTCGGTTCGCCCCTGGTTGACGCGGTTTTCCAGGCCAACCTGCCGGCCATCGTCAACACGCCGGGCGGCGCGGGTGGCTTTGTCATCCTCAACCCGACGGCGAACGATTGCATGGATGACCAGGTAACGGTCACCGGCATCGCCGTCAACCCCGTCGCCGACCTCGGTGATTTCAACCCGGCGCTGTGCGGCGTGAACGGTGAAGTCATTTACGTGTCGGTTCTCGATACGGAAGGCTGCGCCTCGAACGCCGCCAACCAGCCGATCCGCACCCGCATCTTCGAGTTCGGCGTCTTCGAAGTTGGTGGCACCGAGTTTGTGCTCAACGGCGTCCGCCAAATTCTGCGCAGCAAGTTCTCGAACATCGCCGGCGTTGCCGTTGATGACGACGGCTCGCTGTACTATCAACTGGTGGACTTGATTCAGTTCACCGGTGGCGCCATCTTCAAGGCGACCGAAATTTCGCGCACGGTTGCCAATTGTGGCGCGGCCAATCCGCGCGTCAATCGCGTCATTAATTTAATTCCCGACCCGCCGACCCTCAATAGCTGGGTAGGCTCGAGCGCCAATCCGGTGGCGACTGTGAACGGTGTGCGCAACACCAACTATGGACGCGGCTCGTCAGGCACCTACGGCAACGTCGTCAGCCTCGCCACCGGCGCCTGCAACGTCCTTTATGCTGCCGTCGCCCGCTCCTTCGTGGCCGGCGCCGTCAGCTTCGAACAGTTGACTGAAGGCCTCTTCCCGGCGCCTTCGGCTTTCACCAGCGGCACGCCTTCTATGGTCGTCAGCTTCGCCGATTGCTCCGGCGCTTTTGACCTTTGCTCAGGCAACACGGGCGGCGCTGTAGCCACCAACATCGGCGGCACGATTCCGGCAGCCGATGGCTTTGCTGATCCGGCAGTGGCCGGGCAGACGGCGACGGCCGGCGTCAACGTCTTCCGCATCTTCGTCGAAGGCAACGGCCCTGACCTCAGACCGCCAGCCGGCGGCACGGCGGTTGTGCCGGGCACCCTGGCGAGCGTCCTGCAGATTGATATGCAGATTGACTACACCCTGCATAGCGGTCTTGCGGTGAGCGAAGAAGGGACGGTCTTCGTCATCAGCGGCGGCACGCCGGCAGGCATTGGCAAGAATCCTTCGCCGATGCTTGGTGAAGTGCTCTGCTTCGAAGATATGTGTCCGATGGACCGGCGCGCTGATTTCGTTGATCTGCGTGGCGACCAGTTCCCGAATCCGCCAGCATCCGGCGGCAACGTCGGCGACGGGGATTCGGATCGTTTCGATCACATTTTCTATCAAGCGCCGCTTGATCAAGTCACCCTCACTCCGGCGGGCCTGGCCGGTTTGGCGCGCGGCTTCCTGCGCTACACCAACCGTCTGGCGCCGATTGCGCTCGGCGCGGGCATTACGCTCGGCGTGACGCAGCCGGTGCTGGGTGATGACAGCTCGACGCAGAGCGCGATCATCTTCGAGAACCTTGATCCTGGACATCAGGTGGCGGGCGGCGACGATCAAAACGTCCCGAACCGCGGTGATGATGATGATGGAGCGGGAACCCCGGCGCTGGGCGGCGCGAGAGCCGGCGGCTTCGAGTTCCTGTTCGGCGGCCCGGTGGGCACGGCTGCATGTGTGTGGAACGGGTTCTTCTTGAACTCGAACGGCAACATCACCTTCGGCCATGGTGATACGGACAACACGCCGACCGTGGTGGAGTTCCGTGCGACCCTGCCGAGAATCGCACCGGCATGGGCCGATCTCAACCCGAGTGCGCGAGCCGTTAATTTAACCTCATTCCCGGTGCAGGCGCTTGGCTTTGCAAACGTCAACGCCTTCCGCGTCCGTTGGATCAACGTGCCGGAGTTTGGCTCTGAAGGCTGCACGGGCACGACCGTTTCACCGGGCAATGCCAGCAACACCTTCTCGGTGACCCTCTATGACGACGGCACCGGCCCTGACGAGAATGCCTGTCAGCTCTTGAACACTGCCAATCCCATCGGGACGAACGGGCCGTGTGCTCCGGACCCGGCAGGCGCCTTCGACTTGCAAGAAGGGCCGACCGACCTGCGCTTCACGCGCGAGCCGAACACCGGCGTCTTAGTCGGCTGTCCGCCGCGTCGCGAAGGCAGCGGCAACTTCATCTTTGAATATTGCCGTATGGATCTGCTTGGCACGCCGGATCGCCCGGTCATCGCCGGTTACTCGATTGGCGGCCTCAACCCGCTCAACCCGCCAGGGCTGTGCGAAACCAATCTCTCGGAGGCCGCGCGTGCCGCCGAGACCACCTTCGGCGTCCTGCCCGGTGCGCAGACGGCAGCCATCAGCTGCAACTGCCTGATCGGTGAAGGCACCGAGCCCAGCATCTTCGAGCTCTTCAATGAAGGCGCTGATGCGGGTATCGGTGCTGGCGGCGAGATCACTTTCGCGACGCCGGACTTCGATCTGCGCTTTGAAGGCAACGATGCAGCGGCTTGCACCTCGACGCGTCAGCGTGACCTCAACCGCGGCAAGGTGGCCTTCTACGGCATCGGCTGTGCGCCGCCGGCAAACGAGTTTTGCGCGACGGTGGTGGCCTCGCCGTTTGTGACGACGCCGACAGCAACCGGTTTGGTCAACGCGCTGTGCGCGGTGCAACTGAACCTGGTCGGCTGTGGCTTCTTCCCGAACGAGACGACGATCATCTGCCAGGGCTTCCAATCGCAGACCGGTGTACCGCTGCAACGGCCTGGCAAGACGGTGACGACGGCGGCGACGCTGGCCTGCGACACCAACGGCGACGGCATACCGGAGACGGTGGTGGCGTTGACGACGGTGACGCCGGTGAGCTGCAACCTGCTGCGGGCGACGATCCCGACCTCGGCGAGCTTCGGTGCGACCTCGACATCGGGCTTCCCGTCGGCGTGCTGCGGCGGGCCGGCAGTCATCACGGTGACGACGACCTTCACGGCAGGCGACAACAACGTCTTCGGGCCGTTCACGCGGACGACGACGTGCGCGATTGACCTGGGTGTGAGAGCGCCGATTGTCATCTCGGTGACGCCGTCAACCGGTAACTGCGCGATTCAGCAAGACCTGTTGATCACGGGGGCTTGCTTCACCTTCACGACGCCGAGCGCCAACGGGCCGGTGGTCAACACGGTGACGAGTGTGTTCGCGCTGGAGCGCGGGAACACGGCGAACCGGATCAATGCGGCACCGTTTGTGGTGATCAACGCGAACCTGATCGATGCGTTCTTCAACTTCGGCAGTGCGAATGCCGGGAAGACGTTCTTGATCTTCGTGCAAGGACCGGG
>JBJMGU010000221.1:0-40041 GCA_045807765.1 Blastocatellia bacterium | reverse complement strand
GAAGCTGGTGTAATGATTGTTGCTCAGAACCTTGTTGACGAAGTCCGAGACCTTCATGGTTGGCGGCACCTGCACAACGTCGCGCTTCATCACGTCTTCGACCGTGCCGCGCTTGACGCGCCACGAGCCGAAATTACGCCCTTCGGTGGTGCCGAGCATCAGCGCGATGATCAACCCAACCGTCAGCAGCCAGATGCCAGTGATGCCGTAATCGGGCGCTTTCAAAAAGTACCACATGCCGGTGAGGATCAATGTCAGCGCGATCATCAACCCCGAGCGCACGGCCAGTTGGGTCGCGGCGCGAAAGTTCTTATTCATTTTCCAAAGCAGCGCGCGGAAGACTCGCCCGCCATCAAGCGGCAGCCCCGGCAGGATGTTGAAGCCGGCCAGGAACCAGTTGACGAAACCGAGGTGGCGAAAGACCTGACCGACCGCTCGGTGCGTCGTCCCTTGAATGAACAGGTCAACGATCAGGTAAGCGATCATGCCGATCAGGAAGCTCGCCGCCGGGCCGACAATGGCGATCTTGAATTCCGACATCGGCTGCGCCGGCTGGCCGTTTAATGACGCCAGGCCGCCGAACATATAAAGCGTGATCTCGCCTGTGCCCAGCCCTTCAGCGCGCGCCATCACCGCATGCGCCAGCTCGTGCGCCAGCACCGAAGCGAATAACAACAATGTCGTCAGCACGCCGAGCGACCAGTATTCGATGGGCCGCAAGCCGGGCGCTTCGCGCGGCAGCAGCCCACCGGCAATCGCCCAGGCGTAGAGCGGGATGACCGGCAGCCACGAATAGTGGGCGCGGATCGGGATGCCGAACAGGCGGCCAATCGGGAATGGCTTGAGGTTGACTGTCATGGTTTATAAATCGCCGTCGCGTGATGGGCGCTCAAAGAAAGTGTACTCTGCGACGCTTGCGGCTCACAAGCAGTGGGCAGTAGGCAGTAGGCGGTAGGCAGTCAGGAAAAGGGCAACAAGTGTTCAGTGATGACTCACGCTTGCTGCCTTTGAATGTTGGCAGCCGGTTTTTACTGCCTACTGCCTACTGCTTACTGCCTGTGCTAAGATAAGGGTGTTTGGAGGAATGAAAGTCTATGCCGATTTTCGAGTATCTCTGCAAGACGTGCGAGCATCGGTTTGAAGCCATCGTCAATGGCTCGACGCTCGTAGAGTGTCCGTCGTGCGCCAGCCAACGGCTTGAGAAGCAACTCTCGGTCTTTGCCACGAGCGTCAAAGGGGAGGCGGTGGCGCCGCAGCGGGCGACTGCCGGCCCGTGCGGCAGTTGTGGCGACCCGCGCGGCCCCGGCGCTTGCTCGATGAACTAGGCTTATAAATTTGTTGAAGGAGTGTGCTGCTTGTACATCATCGCCGCGCTGATTGGCATTGCCATTGGCGTCATTTTCTGGGCCATCACCTCGCCGTGGGTCGTCTTGACGATCTTCTGGGTCGAGCAGCGTTATCCGCAGGTCGTGGGCACGCGGGCGATCAGAGTCAGCGAAGCGGTCGTCTGCGGATTGCAGGTGTTCGCCTGCCTGGGGCTGGCTTTCTGGATCGCCCTGCGGATGGTCGGTTAACCGCGCGGTTCGTTAGCGCTTACAATTTGGCCAGCTCGCGCTTCAATAACTTCCCCGTCGGCCCTTTCGGAATGTCTTCTAAGAACGCCACTGACTTCGGACACTTATAATCCGCCAGATGGGCGCGGCAATGGGCGATGATCTCTTCTTCGCTCGCCGCGCAGCCGTCGCGCAGCACGACGAACGACTTCACCTCCTCGCCATACAATTCGTCGGAGACGCCGACGGTCGCCGCGTCTTCCACCTTCGGGTGTTGGTAGAGCACTTCGTCAATCTCGCGCGGGTAGATGTTCTCGCCACCGCGAATAATCATGTCGCTCTTGCGGTCAACAACGTAATAAAAGCCGGCGTCGTCTCTGTAACCTAAATCACCAGTGTGAAACCAGCCGGAGCGAAACGCCTGATGCGTCGCGGCTTCGTTTTTGTAATAGCCTTTCAGGAGATTGGCGCCGCGCAAGACGATCTCGCCGACTTGAAAGGGCGCAAGCTCGCGGTCGTTATCATCAAAGACGTTCATCTCGTTGCCGATGGGCAAGCCGACCGAGCCGGGCCGGCGGCTGTCGTCAACCGGGTTGAACGTCGAGCGGCAAGTTGATTCCGACAGCCCGTAGCCTTCAATCACCGGACAATCAAAGCGCGCCTCGTAAGTCTTCAGCACCTCGACCGGCACCGGCGCTGAGCCGCAGAGCGCGAACCGCAAACGGCTGGTGTCTAATCCATCGGGCACGCCTTCGGGATAGGTATGATTCAACCGCGAGAGCATGGTCGCCACCGAGCCGAAGTAGGTAACGCCGTACTGGCTGATCGTTTGCCAGTGGCGCGAGGCGCTGAACCGCGGGGCCAGCACGACGCTGCCGCCCGCCCACAGCGCCGCCAGCCCCGTGGTCATCAAGGCATTGACGTGAAATAGCGGCATGATCATCAGCGAGCGGTCGTCTTCGATCAACTGCAACCACTCGGCAATCTCGCGGGCGTTCGTCAGCAAGTTGCCGTGTGTGAGCAAAACGCCTTTCGGCTTGCCGGTCGTCCCCGACGTGTAGATGATGATCGCCTCATCATCAGTGGTCAGTTGCAAGTTGCCAGTTGCCAGTTGATCGGACGAGTCTGTTCCGTCTGGTTGTGCTGATGCGAGCGATGAGTTGCTTTGTGATTCTCCTTCGCCGACCACTGACCACCGACCCCTGGCCACTGCCACGTGGCGCACCAGCGGCAGGCGGTCGCGGACGGCGGCGAGATTGTCGTAGAGGTCGGGCTGCGTCAGCACGATTGACGCTTCCGAGTTCGAGACGATGAATCCGATCTCCTGCGATTTGAGCAGCGCGTTGACCGGCCCGGCCCACGCGCCAATCTTGAAGCAGGCGAAGTAAGCGATGAAGTATTCGGCGCTGTTCGTCAGATAGAGACTGACGCGATCACCTTTGCGCGCGCCGAGCGTGATTAACAACGCCGCCAGGCGGTTCACTTCGCGGTCGAACTCGCGGTAGGTGAACATGCGCCCGTCGCTTTCGACAAAGAGGAACGGCTTGTTCTGATAACGCTCGACTCGTTGTTCGAGCAGCTCGCGGAGGTTGGCGTAGGTGCCTGCGGTCATGCCAGCATCTTAGCGAAAACCACGGCGCAGGCAAAGCAGCACGCCGGTCGGCGATTTGACTTTCGGTAGACCAGACGGCTACATTTTTCGCCTGCAAAAAGACTGGCGTGGAGGTGAGATGTCAATCAAGTCGGACGTATGGATCAAGCGGATGTGCCGCGAGCACGGGTTGATCGAGCCATTTGAAGAACGATTGGTGCGCGCCGTCGACGGTCGCCGCATCATCAGTTGTGGCCTGTCAAGCTATGGTTACGATTGCCGCCTGGCGCGTGACGAGTTCAAAGTCTTTTCGCCGGTCACCGGCACCGAGATCGATCCGAAGAACTTCGACACCAACAGCCTGCTCGACGTACCCATACGCAAAGCCGAAGACGGCTCGGAATACTGGCTGTTGCCGCCGCATTCTTATGCGCTCGGCGTCACCATCGAACGCTTCAACATGCCGCGCAACGTCACAGCACTGGCCATCGGAAAAAGCACAATGGCCCGCTGCGGCCTTATAGCAAATACAACTCCTTTGGAAGCCGCGTGGCGTGGGCGGCTGGTGGTCGAGCTGTACAATGCGGCCAACCTGCCGGTGCGGCTCTACGCCGAAGAGGGCTTCATTCAGATTCTCTTCTTTGAATCCGACGAAGAGTGCGAGACGACTTACAGCGACCGCGGCGGCAAGTATCAAGACCAGCAAGGGCTGACGCTCGCCAAGGTTTGATTATCAAGCCCGCATAAACCAGAGCGGCCCCGCAATGGCGTAATCTTTTGATCGCGTCATTGCGGGGCCGCTCTGTTCTGTCTTAGCAGCTCTGCGAAAACCGCATTACTGCTTTGAGGGCGTGGCGGCGCGCGGCGGCGCGGGCTGCGCGGCTGGCGCGGCGGGCGGCTTCGGCAGCTCCGGCATCGTCTCTTTCGTGAAGCGCGGCAGCATCTCGTCGCGCATGGCCAGTTGGTAGACCGCCGCCGCGATCACCGTCGCCGAGGTCTTGGCGTCGTCTTCGATGATCCGCTCGTAGGTGTCAAGGTTGGTGTGCCACGTCACGTTGAAGTATTCAATCGGGTCTTGTCCCATGCCGACGCCGGGCAGGCCCGCCTGACTGAATGACGTGTTGTCCGAACCGCCCAGGGCGCGGCTCTTTGTCGCAATCGCGCCGGCGACGCCGAGATCGGCGAATGGCGCGAGGGCTTCGCGCATGATCGCCGCCGCTTCGGGCGGCCCAAAGACGCCGGCGCCGCGCGCCCGCCCTGTGCCTGAATCGATGTTGAAATAGGCCACCAGCTTGTTGAACTCAGGCTTTGGACTTTCAAACGAGCCGAAGTGTTCTTTGACGTAAGCCTGCGAGCCGAGCAAGCCCTGCTCTTCGCCGCCCCACAAGGCGACGCGGATGGTGCGGCGCGGCTTGACGCCAATCGATTTTAAGACGCGCAGCGCTTCCATCATCACGGCGCAGCCGATGGCGTTGTCCGTAGCGCCGGTCGCCGAGTGCCACGAATCAAGATGGCCGCCGAGCATGACAATCTCGTCCTTCTTATCCGTGCCCGGCAATTCGGCGACGACGTTGTAAGAGGTTTTGCCTTCGGGATAAACGTGGTTGACGATGTTGAACTCCAACTCGACCGGCGTGCCGTCAGCGAGCAAACGCGTGATCCGCCCGTAATCTTCGTTGCGCATTACCACCGTCGGCAGCGCCTTCGCGAGATCAAAGGTGCGGTTGTTGAAAGCGCGCACTTCGCCGTGATCCATGCCAGAGTCGTTGACGCGCAGGAGCGCGCCGCTCTCAATCAGGAAGCGGTCAAGCTGTTCATCGATCTGCCTGCCGCTCAGTTTTGTCGGGTCTGGTGCCGGCGGCTGCGGGCGCTGCGGCTGGCTGGTGCTGTTCGGGGCATAACGTTCCTTTGCCGCCTTATCATCGAGCCGACGCGGCGCCGGATCAATCGTCACCTTGACGAACTGGTGCTTGCCGGCCAGCACAATCTTCCCTTTGACCTTCTCCTTCTGCGTGCTGAGGTAGGCGGTCAGCTCATCCTGCGTCGGCTTATCGGGCAGGATCATCTGATAAGCCTGAGCCATGACCGTGCCTTTGGTGCTTGGCGTCCACGCCAGCACTTCGCATACGAGCGGGTCTTTGACGGGCGAAACCAGGTGCGCCGTCAACTTCTCGTTAAGCCAGCCGGGATGGCCAAAGTCCCAGGCTTCGAGGTGCGCATTCGCCAAGCCCCAGGCGGTCATCTGTTTGGCGGCCCACTCGGCGGCGGCCTTGTGATTCGGCGAGCCGGTCAGGCGCGGGCCGTAGAGGTCTGTGAGAAAGTGCATGGTGCGCATGATCTGCGAGTGCTCGGCAGCTTCTTTGCGAATCTGCGCATTGATGTCGGCAGGCTCTTGCGCCAGCGCCGGCAGCGAGCCGACGAGCAGTGCGAGAGACAAGAATGGCACGGCATATTTTCGCATGGATTGATCTCCTGTAAGGAATTCCACTGATGAATGAAGGCCAATTATAGTCGAGCCGGGCGAAAGAGGGAACCACAGATGAACACAGATGAACACGGATAGAACAGAATCTCATCTGTGTTTATCTGTGTTCATCTGTGGTTTCATTCCTCTCTCTCGGTAAGAGAATGCTTGTTGGCTTTGCGCCGCCAGAAATTGTCTGACCTGTTCGGCGGATGGTTGCGAGAGGTGAAACATAGGCGCGATGGCCGCTTCACGAGCGGCGCTGCTACACGCTTTCGAGCAGCGCGTCTTCCGCGGCATAGTCGAATCGTTCCGCACCGACCACGGCGGGCGGGTTGGCGCGCTGCCAGGCGATGGTCTGTTGCAGGGCCGCGTCGCGCGTGACCGGCTCTGTGTAATCAAGCTCGCGCCGGATGCGGCGGGTGTCGCCATCAAGGTGATGCGCGAAGTTGTACGGCATGCGCAGATGCGCCGGCAGCGCGTCATCCGGCACCGTGACGAACTCGCCTGTCCAGCCGGCAGCCTGAGCGATGACCTGCGCCCATTCCAGCTCGCTCAATGCCTCCGGGTCGCCGACGTTGTAAGTGCGAGCGGCGGCACGCTCATCGGTTGCCGCAAGCGCGATGGCCGCGGCGACGTTTTCGACATAGCCGCGCGTCCAGCGCCACGCGGCGCGCCGCTCGCCCATCAGCATGGCGCCGCGACCGTCATCCATGCGCTTCAGGTATTCAAAGGTGCGGTGCTGATGATCGTGCGGGCCGTAAACGAAAGGCAAACGCAGCACGGTGCCCGGCAATTGCGCATTGCTCATCACCACCTGCTCGACCAGTATCTTGTCGTATTCGTAAACCCACTGGCCGAACCGTTCGGCAAACTGACGATAGGGATAACGCGACTCGCGCAGCGGCGCGTCTTCCGAAAGCGGCGCGGTCGCGGGCGCGGCTTCTTCCAGCCCGACGAAGCCACCATAAGCGCGATACACATCCTGGCTCGAAGCGATGACCACGCGCCGCGCCAGGCCGCTGAACGCCTGCATCAAGCCTTCGGCTTCGGCCTGGTTATAGCAGATCAGATCGATGACCACTTCGGGTGCCAGCCGCTTCAGGTCACCCTTCATCAATTGCAGCGAGTGACGGTCGCCGCGAATCGTTCGCACCCCGGCGGGTAGAGGTGCGCTCTTGCGCCCGCGGTGCATCACGGCAACCTGATGACCGCTGGCCGCAAGCTGCCGGATGACCGGCGGACCGATGAATCCTGTGCCGCCAATGACGAGAATCTCCATAGCTCGGAATTATGAAACGTGCCGCAGGGATTTGAAAGCCGGCGACGCATGGCGCGGCGGCGGCGAGCGATGTTAGGATAATCGGTAGGGAAGAGGTGGTTGTTCCCCCCGATATTCAAATGAGGAGATACGCATGAAGTTCGAGAGATTAATGATAGCGGCGGCTGTCTGTGTGTTGCTTGTGGCCGCCGGATTATTTGCCGCGCCGAAAGCGGCAGCCGCAAATGACGACGCCAAGCATGAGATCACCGCGACAGAGCTCAAGCAACGTCTGGGCAAAGGCGAAGCGATTATCATCCTTGATGCGCGCCATGACCTGAACGGCCAGATCATCAAAGGCGCGGTGCAGGTGCCGAGCAGCAAGCTGGAAGATTGGGCCAAAGGCGTTGACAAGAAGACGGTCATCGTCACCTATTGCACCTGTCCGCACGACGAGGCCGCTGAAGCCGAGGTGCAGTCGCTGCTCGGCTGGGGCTATCAAAACGCCTATTCGCTGAAAGGCGGGCTGAACGCGGCGCGCGAAGCCGGTCTTGAGATTGTTGCGCCCAGTGAATAAGCCAAGCGGCTGGCCACAAAGAGCGCCGGCCTACCGCTTGTGACGGGCTCGAATTTGAGCATCATGAATGAAAGGCCGCCGCTCAAACCGGCGGCTTTTCTTTTGCCGGTTTCGGCGAGCAGATTGCCTGCCACCGGATTCTCGGATAATCTCACAGACTTATGAATGTGGATGATCTCACTGCTGCGCGCGCCGTGCTGTGGGACGTAGACGGCACGCTCGTAGATTCGCTTGAATATCACTGGCTGAGCTGGCGCGCGGCGCTCGACACAGAAAACTATGCGTTGACGCGCGAGCAGTTCATGTCTACCTTTGGCCGGCGCAATGACGAGATTCTGCACACCTACTTCGGAGCGGAGATTACCGCCGAGCGAATTCTGCGCATCAGCCTCGACAAGGAAGAACAATACCGTGAGCTGGTGCGGCAACGCGGCATCGAGCCATTGCCGGGCGTGCGCCGCTGGCTCGACCGCCTGCGCGATGACGGCTGGCGGCAGGCCATCGCATCGTCAGCGCCGCCGCTCAATCTCGAAGTCATTCTCGCGGCGCTCGGCCTCGAAGGCCACTTCGACGCCATCGTTTCAGCCGAAGAGGTCGAACGTGGCAAGCCCGACCCGCAAATCTTTCTCGCTGCCGCCGCCAAAGTGCAGACGCCGCCGGCGCGCTGCATCGTCGTTGAAGACGCACCCGCCGGCACCGAGGCCGCGCGCCGTGCCGGTATGCGCGCCATCGGCGTGCTGACGACGCACGCGAGGCTTGAAGCCGACCGCGTCGCCCGGACGCTCTACGAGTTAGACGATTCTGCCTTCGATGACTTGCTTGATGGTGGGCGTTGAAGGCCGGCGCTCGATGACGTATTCGGAATGGAGTTAAGGCTACTGAGAACATTTCAAGCGGTTTCCGACGCCGGCTCGTTCACGCAGGCGGCGGCGCGCATTCACCTGACGCAGGCGGCGGTCAGCGTGCATATCCGCCAGCTCGAAGAAGAGATCGGCTCGCCGCTCTTCCTGCGCGTCAACAAAAAGCTCTATTTGACGGAAGCCGGGCGGGCGCTGCTCGTACACGCCGAGACCATCCTGCACGCCCACGACGAAGCCAAGGCGGCGCTCGCCGGTCTCGGCCAGGCGTCGCGCGGGCGCTTGCGCATCGGCGTCACCTCGACGACCTTCACACTGCAACCGCTGCCGGAAATCCTTAGCGAGATCAAGCGCCGCTTCGCGCTGCTCGACCTGTCGGTCGTCGGCGGCACCAGCGAGCGCATCGTCGAGCAGATTCTCGCCGGCCACCTGGACGTCGGCATCGTTTCGCTGCCGGTCGAAGCCTCGGACTTGACGACCGAGACCCTGCGCAGCGACCGGCTGGCGGCGGTAATGAATCCTACACACCGGCTGGCCGGCGAAAAGAGCGTCACCGTCGAGCGGCTTGCCGCCGAGCCGCTGATCTTGAGCGAGCACGGCGGCAACACGCGCCGTCTGCTCGACCTGTTTTTCGAAAAACACCACCTGGAGCCGACCATCATCATGGAGTTGCAGCGCACGGAAGCGATCATCAAGATGGTCGAGCTGGGCTTTGGCGTGACCATCCTGCCACAGGGCGCTGTGCGCACGGCGGTGGCGCGCGGTACGTTGCGCGCCATGCCTGTGCAGGGGCTCGACGTGCGCTGGCAATTTGGCGTCGCGTACCTGAAGAGTGATTACATCGCGCCGGCGCTTGAATCGTTTCTGAAGCTCTGTCGCGCTTATATTGCCGAGGGGCGCAGCCAGCACACCGGCGAATGAAATGGGAGATGCGAATGAGTACGGTTTGGCGTGCGCTTGCGGCACGCGTTAGAATATCAGGCAGTGGCCCGATGCCGCTCGACGCCGAGCGACGTACCGCACCACAGGTGAATCGATGATGCGCGACCGCTACAGCCGACTGCTGAAAGACCTGAGAATATCGGTTACCGACCGGTGCAATTTCCGCTGCACCTATTGCATGCCGGACGACGAATACCTGTGGATTGCGCGGCGCGAGATTCTCAGCTTTGAAGAGATCAGCCGGCTGGCCCGTCTGTTCGTTAGGCTCGGCGTAGAGAAGATTCGACTGACCGGCGGCGAGCCGCTCTTGCGCCACGACATTGACGTATTGATTCGCCAGCTCACCGTAATTGACGGGTTGCAAGACCTCTGCTTGACGACCAATGGCTCGCTGCTCGCAGAGAAGGCCGACTTGCTTGCGGCGGCGGGCCTGAAGCGTTTGAATGTCAGCCTCGACACGCTCGACCCTGAGAAGTTCGCGCGCATCCGGCGGCGCGGCGATCTCAGTGCCGTGCTCGAGGGCATCTCTGCGGCGCAGCGGGCGGGCTTTGCTTCGCTCAAGCTGAATGCGGTGATCGAGCGCGGCGTCAACGAAGCCGACATCCTGCCACTGGTCGAGTTTGCCCGCAAGCACGGTTTCACCATGCGCTTCATCGAGTACATGGATGTCGGCAACGCCAACCGCTGGATATCGGAGAAGATGGTTGCGAAGCGCGAGATTTTAGAAGTGATTCATGGGCGTTACCCGCTGCGCGAGGTTGGGCGCGAGCAGGCCGCCTCGCCGGCGATAGATTATGAGTTTGTGGATGGCGGGGGCCGAGTTGGCGTGATCGCTTCGGTGACCGAGCCCTTCTGCACAGACTGTACGCGCGCCCGCCTGACCGCCGATGGCCATCTGGTAACCTGCCTGTTTGCCGAGCGCGGTCACGATCTGAAAGGTCTGCTCCGCAGCGGCGCGACCGACGACGAGATTCGTGAATTTATCGTCCATGTCTGGGGCCGGCGCGACGACCGTTATTCGGATGAGCGCCTGGAAGCGCTGCAATCGCCCGACGGCTATCGAGCCAAAGAACGCCGCAAGCTCGAAATGATCACCCTCGGCGGCTAGCTGCCGGCCCACGTGCCCGCCTCAACCGAATCAAGTTAATCCCACAGACGTAGTTGCCCTGCCTGCTTAGATATTAGTGGTCATATCCCCACGAACTCGATGACGAAATATCCCACTTTGGCGTACTTGATGGCCGGGAGCATTGTCTGATGAGTTGTCATCTGCGGCATCCCTTATGTTTTTCTCCCCGAGCGCGCGCAATTCGAGCGTCACTTCCTGGTTTCGCCGGAGCGCCGCAAGCGCGTGCGCTTTGCCAAGGCGTGGTTGCGTTACGTCACGGCGCTTGCCGCAGAAGTCAACCGCCAGCGGCTGCCGTGGTGGGGCGAGTTGAAGGCGCTATTGCGAACCAGGGAAGAGGATTGAAACGCGCCACGGCCAATGGCCCCGGTCGTGAAATGTTTTTGCAGCGACAGCATTATTAGTCGAAGGACAGGTTCTTTGATGACCCTGCGCACTACTCCATTCCGGCACCGATACGATGAGGGAAAATGATCATGACCGAGCAAGAGGAAATGGCCCGCAATCATCAGACGGATGTCTTCAGCAGGCACCTTGGCATGTTTATCGAGCCTGAAGGCACACACCTGACCGAACGCACGCGGGCGCTTGGGCAGTGGTTGGCTGAACGTGCAGAGCTCAACACCTGGCCTTACGCACGCGCCCTGGAACAGGCCCCGGCGCCGACCACACGCATTCGCAGCCAGAACAACCGCCTAGTCGCCGGTTACAACTTTGGCTCGCAGGATTACCTCGGCCTGGCGCAGCATCCGGCGATTCGCGATGCCGCCATCCGCGCGCTTATGGAGTATGGCCCGCACGCCGCGGCCTCGCCCATGCTGCAAGGCAACACGCAGCTCTCGCGCCATCTCGAAGCCGAAGTCGCCGAACTGGTCAACATGGATCATGTGCTGTTGTTTCCGACGGGCTGGGCCGCCGGCTTTGGCGCCATCGTCGGACTGGTGCGCAGCTATGACCACATTGTCATCGATCAACTGGCGCACTCGTGCCTGATGCAGGGCGCGCGCGCCGCCACACAGAACGTGCGCTTCTTCCGTCACAACGACGCCGCGGAACTGCGCCGCAAGCTGCGCCGCATCCGCGACAAAGATACCAGCCATGCCATTCTGGTGGTCTCTGAAGGACTCTTCTCGATGGATTCCGACAGCCCGGACATCGCCGCCCTGCAAGATGTCTGTAGCGAATACGGCGCTGTGCTGATGATCGACGTGGCGCATGACCTTGGCGCGCAGGGGCCGGGCGGCAGTGGTCAGATCGGCTTGCAGAACATGCTCGGCAAAGTCGATCTGGTGATGGGCAGCTTCTCGAAGACCTTTGCCAGCAACGGCGGCTTCGTCGCCACGCATGATCTGTCGGTCAAACAATACCTCGGCATCTACGGCGGCTCGCACACCTACTCGAACGCCATCTCGCCGGTGCAGTGCGGTGTCGCGCTCGAAGCCATACGCATCGTCCGCTCTACGGAAGGCGATCAGTTGCGCGCCCGCTCGAAAGCTAACATTCATCACCTGCGCGAGGGCTTCCTGGCACGCGGCGTCGAAACTTTGGGCGAGCCGTCGAACGTCGTTCCGGTCACGGTCGGCGACGAACGGCTCGCCCGATGGACGAGCCGCTTGCTTGAAGAGAATGGCTTGATCGCCAACCTCGTCGAGTACCCGGCAGTCGCCCGCAACCGCGCCCGCTTCCGCTTTCAGGTGATGGCCTCGCACACGGCTGAACAGATCGCCATCGCCATTGACATCTTCTGCCGCTCGATGGAAGCGGCGCGCCACAGAGTGATCGCCTAGAATAGAGCGAACTGAAGATGCGGTGACGTGTCACTGCGTCCCTGCGTCAAGCGGGCATGGACAGACCGGCGTCCGGGATTTATAAACATACTTATGAAGACCGGACGTTTGTTGCTCGCCGCCGCGCTCATCAGCAGTATTCTGCTCGCCGCCAGCTTCACCGCTTTAACCAACAGCCAGACGGATGCGAAAGCAGCGACCCGCGAAGAGGCGTATCGCGCCAACAACGTCGGCGTCGCCTTGCTTGAGCAGTACAATTACTCGGAAGCAGTCAAAGAGTTTCGCCGCGCTCTGAGCCTTGCGCCAAAGCTCGCCATGGCGCAGATCAATCTGGCCATCGCGCTCTTCTACGCCGGCGAATATGACGCCGCGCAGCGCGAAGCGAAGACCGCTGAAACGATTGCGCCGACCGCGCCGCAGGTCTATTACGCGCTTGGCATGATTGCCAAGGTGCAGAATCGCCCGGCGGATGCGATGGCGGCTTTCAAGCGCGTCCTCGACATTGACCCGCGCGACCCCGGAGCGAATATCAACGTCGGACAGCTCTATAAACAGCAGCGCGACTTCCCGAACGCCATCACCGCCTTCCGCCACGCCATTGAAACCGAGCCCTACAATACGACAGCGATGTACGGCCTCGGCCTCACCCTGAGTCAGTCGGGCCAGCGCGAAGAGGGCGCGCGCATAATGCAGGAGTTCAAGCGGGTGAGCGACGCCCATTACGGCACAGAGATCGGCAAAGAGTACCTGGAGCATGGGCGCTACGCCGAAGCGATTGTCTCGACCGGCGCCGAGCCTGAGCTGGTTTCAACGGCAACGCCCGAAGTCACCTTCGCGGACGCCACTGCGAGCGTGATCTCCGGCACACCGCCGCAAGCCTCGGACGGTGTGCCCGCCGGCAAGATCATCGGACGCACGATCAATGGCGCGGAGTGGAACGACAAGGCGAAGCGCGATCTGGTCGCTTCATTTGGCGGCGGCGTGACGCTGTTTGACTATGACGACGATGGCGACCTTGATCTGTTTGTCGCCAGCGCCGCGTCACAGAAGCTCTACCGCAACGATGGCGGCAAATTCGTTGACGTGACGGAAGCGTCAGGACTGGCGAAGACGCCGGCGAACACCGTCGGCATTGCGGCGGTCGCCGGCGACTACGATAGTGACGGCAAGCCCGATCTGTTCGTGCTGCGCTACGGCGGATTGACGCTTTATCACAACGATGGCAACGGCAAGTTCTCTGACGCAACCGCCGCCGCGGGCATTCCTAGTTATCCTTACCTGGCGCTCTCGGTCGCGTTCGTAGATGTCGATCACGATACCGACCTCGACATCTTCATCGCCGGCTGTGCTGATCTGACGAAGGCCCCGGCGGGTGAGGCGAATCGCCAATTGACCTTTCCCGATGACTTCGCCGCCGCGCCAAATCTACTGCTCAGAAACAATGGCGACGGCAAGTTCATCGATTACACGGCAGCAGCAAAACTGAGTGGCGGCACGGCGCACGCGGTCGCCGTCGTGCCGACCGATTACGACAACCATCGTGACGTTGATCTGCTGGTCGTCAACGCCGGCGATCAACCGGCGCTTTACAGCAACCAGCGCGACGGCACGTTCCGCAACGTTGCTACAGAAGTCGGGCTGACCGTCAAAGGCGCATTCACCTGCGCCGCCGCGGGCGATGTGAACAAAGACGGCTACACCGATTTCTTCTTTGGCCGTGCCGACGGCGCGGGCACGCTCGCGTTGAGCGACGGGCGTGGCCACTTCACGACCTCAATGGCTCCTGCCGGCACAGAAGCGGTGACCGCTGCACAGCTCCTTGATTACGACAACGATGGCTTGCTCGATCTGGTGGTTGCGACCAGCGATGGCCTGCGTGTGCTTCGTAATTTAGGCAACAGGTGGGAGAACACCTCTGAGCGTGCGATCACTAAAGACCTGTTCGTCGGCGCGGCGATTCGCGCCTTCGCGGCAGGTGACATTGACGACGATGGCGACACCGATCTCATTGCCCGCTCGTCTGCGGGCGATGTAAAAGTCGCTCGCAATGACGGCGGCAATAAGAATCCTTCGCTGAGTGTGCGGCTGGTGGGTTTTAACGACAAAGGCAAGATACGCCTGCCGGTCGGCGCCAAGGTCGAGGCGCGCGCCGGTAGCCTTTACCAGAAACTCGAAAATTATTCGGCCAGCCCCGCGCCCGCGCCTACCAGTATCATCCTGGGTCTCGGCAAACGCGCGGCCTTTGACGCCGTGCGCGTCCTCTGGCCTTCGGGCACTTTGCAGTCCGAAACCGGAATCCCACTCCCCAATGCCAAACCTAACGACAAACAATTACCGCTTGTCGGACGCTTCACCATCACAGAGCTTAACCGCAAGCCATCGTCCTGCCCTTTCCTGTACGCCTGGAACGGCGAGCGCTTCGAGTTCATTACCGATTTCATGGGCGGCGGCGAGATGGGTTACTGGGAAGCGCCGGGCCAGCGTAACACACCCGACCCGGATGAATATGTCCGCATCCGCGATGATCAATTGAAAGCGCGCGACGGGCGCTTCGAGCTGCGCGTCACCAACGAGCTTGAAGAGGTGCTATACGTTGATCGCCTGCAACTGATCGCCGTTACCCATCCGGCAGACACAGAAATCTATCCCAACGAAGGCATGACCGAGCCGCCGCGACCGTTCAACCTCTGGACGACGCGCAACGCGCATCCACCGATCACGGCCATAGATGATCGCGGTCGGGACGTGCGCGACCGGCTGGCGAAACTAGATCGTCGCTTCGTTGATGATTTCGCGCTGCACCCGATTCGCGGCTATGCCGAGCCGCACACGCTGACGATGAGCCTCGGCGCACCGGCGCAGGGGCGCACCGTGTTGCTGCTCACGGGCTGGACTGACTACGCCTTTTCGAGCGACAACGTTGCCGCTTCGCAATCGGGATTGGCGGCACAGTTGCCGGCTCTGCAAGTCAAAGACCGGCAGGGCCGCTGGCAGACCGTCATCGAAGACATCGGCATTCCCGTGGGCCGCCCGCAAACCG
This sequence comes from Blastocatellia bacterium, assembly GCA_045807765.1. Lineage (GTDB taxonomy): Bacteria > Acidobacteriota > Blastocatellia > UBA7656 > UBA7656 > DATENM01. The sequence continues at coordinate 24,843 of JBJMGU010000221.1, read as the reverse complement.
TGACCGTTGATCTGACCGGCAAGTTCCTGTCCGCGAGCCGCGAAGTGCGCATCGTGACCAACATGCGCATCTACTGGGATCAGATTCTCGTTGACACATCGGCGGGTGATGCGGCGTTGCCGATGACCCGGCTTGACCCGCTAGTGGCCGACCTGCACTGGCGCGGGTTTTCAGCCGAGACGACGCCCGACGGGCGCGAGCCGTTCGGCTATGATTACTCGCGCGTTTCATCGCAATCGCCGTGGAAGACGATGCCCGGTCGCTACACGCGTGAAGGCGACGTGCGCGAGCTGCTTATGAAGACCGACGACCTGTTTGTCGTCTCGCGGCCCGGCGACGAGATCATCTTATCATTCGACGCGACGCGGCTGCCGCCTTTGCCCGCGGGTTGGAAGCGCACTTACTTGCTTTACGCCGACGGCTTCAGCAAAGAGATGGACATCCATTCGGCGAGTCCCGATGCGGTCGCGCCGCTGCCGTTTCACGGCATGAAGCAGTACCCGTACAACGCACCGGAGAGCTATCCGATGAGCGCCGCGCGCCGCCGTTTGATTGAGCGCTACAACACGCGCATCGTCGCCGCGCCGCTGCCGCGCATCGAAAGCACGTTTGCCGAGCCGGTCATTGCGCCGAATCTATCAAGCGACAATCCGCGCCGCTGAAGTCATCAATAGCTGAAGCCATCAATATAGGAATTGTAATATGCAGCACATTCGTTATTCCGTCGCGGCGTGTCAGACAGACATGCCGAATCCCGTAGAGCGCCGCGAGATGCGCCGTTCGACCGACCGCATGCTGGCCATGATTGACGCGGCGGTCGCCGGCGCCGCGCCATTCCTGCCGGTGCGGCTGGTGGTCTTTCCCGAATTCGCCCACGCCGCGCCGGTCTTTCCCACGGTCGAGGAGTTGCGGCAAAAGCTCGCCGTCGAAATTCCCAACGAGCACACCGAGCGCCTGGAGCAGAAAGCTCGCGAGCATGATATCTACATTCAAAGCGGCTCGATGATCGAACTTGACCCGAAGTGGCCGAATGTGGTCTTCAATACAACTTGCCTGATCGGGCCGCAGGGCGTGCTATACAAGTACCGCAAGGTGAATACCTGGATTCCTTACGAAGTTCACGCCAGCCCGCATGATCTGGAAGGCTACGACGAGCCTTTGTTTCCGGTTGCCGACACGCCGCTCGGTCGCATTGGCTGCGCCATCTGTTACGACTGGCTCTTTCCCGAAGCCATGCGGCAACTCGCGGCCAACGGCGCGGAGGTGATGATTCGGGTGTCGGCTTACATGGACCCGTGGGGCGCGACCGAGCCGATGGATTGGTGGACGGTGGTGAACCGTTGCCGGGCGCTTGAGAACATGGCTTATGTCGTCGCCGCCAACCAGGGAGCGCAGTTGAAATTCTATCCGCCGTACTCCTGGCCGGGTGGCAGCATGGTGGTTGATTTTGACGGGCGCATTCTGGCGCAGGCGTCGCCGGGGCCGGGCGAGCGCATCGTCGTCGCGCCCGTAGACATTTCGGCATTAAGACATGAGCGTGCGGCGCGGCGCGGCCATCACATGCTGGCGCACCTGCGCACAGAAGCCTACCCGGTCTACGGCCGTCATCAGTATCCGCCACGGCTCGCGGGCGGTGACGGCGAGCTTTCCTACGAGCGCAACAACGAGTTGATTGACGAAGCCAAGCGCCGCGTGGGTGAACCCGGCGAAGGCTAGCCCCGGTCGCCATTCACCAACGGCAGATATTGCTTCCACGGGCCGATGGCGTCGCCATATTGCCGGCACATGACGCGGAGGATTTGCGCGATGTGACTGAGGTCGTGCGCTACCCAGGTCGCCAGCAACTCGCTGAGCCTGACGCTGCCCAGCTCAGGGTGCGTGCCGCGCAAGCGCATCTGCTCAGGCCGCAGATGCAACTCAGCAAGCGCCGTGAGATTCTGCCGGCGCAGGTCGGCAAATTTCTCCAGCAATTCTCCGAGCGATTTGCCGCGCGACTTTTCAAACTGCGCGAAGCGGTCAAAAGGTGTGAACGCTTGCGCCTCGCCGTGTTCAAGAATGATTCGAGCCCGCGGCACCCAGTCGGTCTCTTCACCGTGAATCAAATGGCCGACGACATCGTAAGGGCTCCACGAATCGCCGCCCTCATTTGCTGTCACCCAGGCTTCCGGCAAGTCTTTGAGCAGCACCTTCAACGTCTCCGGCGTGCGGCGCAGAATCGCGATGGCTTCTTCAAGCTGAAATTCCATTTGCTCCCTCATTAACGAACAAGCTGGCTCGCCTCTGCTTCAATCTCTTGCCTCAATTATAGCGAACCGCCGGCGCGCCCGCAGCGCACAAGGGAACGGTCAAGATCGGTGGTCAGGTCTATTGGATCAAGCAGAAGTAGCCGGCGGGCGACCGGCGCGGCAGCATTTGTTTACCGCGATCTCAGGACGAGCTTGCCGCTCGTGAAGCGCACAGGGTTGCCCTTGTCGTCAAAGCCGTCGAAGGTCATATCGATCTGGCCGCCGCTGGCACTGGTCGCGTTAAGGCAGAGCGACTGGCTGCACGCTTTGCCGTTGGCGGGGATGTAATCGCCGTTCTCTCCACATCTGACAAACAGCCGGGCAAAGTCTGCCGCCGAGTTGGCCGCGAGCGTGATCAGATAACCGCCGTTGCTGTCGTACAGCACCGTTTTGTAGCTGGTGATGTGAAGGCCGACGCCGCCGACTTCGGTGAGCGTCATCCCGTAACGCCATGCAGGCGTTCGCCCGCCGCACGGCTGAGTGAAATCCGGCTGCACGTCGGGCGTGTCGAAAGTGATGCGCAGATTGGCGCCGCCCGGATAATGTTCCGTCAGCGAGTAGACTGTCGGCGGCCAAACGGTATCGCTGGTTCCTGCGAAATCGGCTCTGGCGAAGATGCGAAAGTCCCTGCGGCCCGGCGTCTGCCTGAACAGATCATTCAAAAGAACGCGGCCTTCAAGAAAGCTGTGGCCATCGCGTTCCTGCACGGCAGACAGGACGGCGCCAGGGTAATCGTTCGTTGCCACACAGTTGCGGTAGTCGCCGAGCGCCAGGTGGCCGCCGGGCTCAGCGGGCGATGTGAAAATCACCGCTTCCATTCCAGTGCAGCCGGTCGAGGGATTGACGTCGGTGTCGAAAAAGAGCTGGATGCCGCCCGTGTAAGGCGCGCCGGCAAATTCCATCAAGAAGTAAACGTAGGTGTTGTCGTTCGTCGCCCATAGGCGCAGAAAATCACTCCCCGCGATGTAGCGCCCGGACGAATCGAACGGCCCGTCACCGTCGGCGTCGCGGAGGATCGGCGCGATGTCTGCCCAATCACTCGGGTCGCCGTCTATGTGGATGGTGCCTGAGGCGGGCGGCGTTTCGACGTTTTTGGGATTAACCGTGATCGGCCCGAAGACGCCGAGGTTATTGCTCTCGTCCGCTTCGCCCACGGCTTCCTGATCGTCAACCATAACGCCCAGGTAATAGATTCCCGGCACAAGCGACGCCGGCAGATCAATGCTTGTCGTGCAACTGCCCGCTTCGTCGCGCGCCAGGCCAGTGATCTCGCAGGTTGCGCCGGTATCGAAGTCTTGCAGCGTGATCGTGCGATCAAGCGACAGATAGTAATGAAGGCGGAACGCGCCCGCCGGCTTTTTGCCCTGATTGAGAATCTCCGTCGAGACGTTTTGCAAAGGCGTGCCGACGACGGCTGCTGTGTCACTGCTCAGGTGGGCGACGATCAAATCCGGCAGCTTCTTCTTTTTCGCGAAGACAGCGGGTGCGCCTGGCAGGAGCAGCATCAAGACTAGAATAATTCCCCAACCCTTTGCTCGACCGCTCATAATCTTCCTAACTTCATTTGTGCCTATTGAAAGATTGGTGGCCCCTCCTGGATTCGAACCAGGAACCAACGGATTATGAGTCCGCTGCTCTGACCATTGAGCTAAGGGGCCGACAACAAGATATTTCATTGAAACATTTACAGGCTCCACAAGGCTTTCCCACCGGCTGCAATGCCGGCGGCTCTACGGAGGCTGAATGTTTGAAAATCTCATCAAAGAGCTTCAGGTTCCTGCGAACCTCTCGCCGTTGACGATCAGGCGCGACCGGCTTACAACGGGCCGCTACTTACGGCAGGGGAAAGCAACTATACCAATAAAGGCGATGCCGAATCAATTTCTCGTCGGAATGCGCGAATCCGGCTGATAGCTTTCGGCCCTTAACTGCTCAATTCAGGCAAGGGCAGGGTTTTGCTTTTTGTCAAAAAAAAATATTTGACAATTAATAACTCAGATTTTATATTATCTTTGTCAGAAGATAATACGAGTTGAATTCGGCAGATCATACAGACAGCCGCCGAATGGGCTCAATGGAGATTAAAAGGGAGGTTAAGAGTTATGGCGAAGACTGGAACTCAGATGGCCCAGGCGAGGGCCGCGCGGAATTTCTCGACGTTCGACCCGCTGCGCGAGATGATGGAGTTGCAGCGCAGCATCAACCAGCTTTTCAATACCGGCAGAACGACCGGTGACGACGTGGCGCTGAGCGCCTGGACGCCGGCGGTCGATATTTTTGAGGGTGACAACGAGTACGTCATCAAGCTGGAGTTGCCCGAAGTGACTCGTGACGACGTCAAGGTTAACCTGAACGATCAGACGCTGACCATCAGCGGCGAGCGCAAGATCGAAAACGCAGACAAGCGCGATGGCTATCATCGAATCGAGCGCAGCTATGGCCAGTTCTACCGCTCATTCACGTTGCCGCCCAACGTCAACTCGGAAGCCATCAACGCGCAGTTCAAGGACGGCGTCCTGCGGCTGACGCTGCCGAAGCGCGAAGAGGCCAAGCCGAAGCAGATCGCTGTGCAGATCAGCTAAGCCAACCGAAACAAGGGCGACGCGGCGAGAAGAGCGGTTAATCTCTTTCGCCGTGTCGCCGTGTCGCCGCGTCCGCATTTCCCCTTTCCGCTTCTGCTTGACTTTCCCCGCACCGCCAGCGTATAACCACGGCTGCCCCACTTCATCAATGCGACAAATATGACTCGGAGGCCGACGAAGCGCTTCGAGCGTCTGTTTTCTTGGCGCCATCGGGGATGGGACATCTTAGGTTGGGGAAACTTATGGGAATATTGAAGGGGAATCTCGTGAAGTCCGAGAGTGGCGGTTCAGACATGGGGCTGATTGGTCGCGGTATCGAAGTGTCGGGCGACATCTTCTTTTCAGATCAGCTTCGGGTTGATGGTAAAGTAGAGGGCAAGATCGTTTCCGACAGCGGCACGCTGGTCATCGGCGAATCGGGCCGCCTCGAAGCTCAGGTCGATGTCGGCACCTGCATCATTCAAGGCGCGCTGCACGGCAATCTGATCGCCAAAACCAAAGTCGAAATCCACAAGTCGGGCCGCGTGCATGGCGACTTGATTACGCCTGTGCTGTTGATCGAAGAAGGCGCCCTCTTTAACGGCGCTATCAAGATGGGCCAGGAGAGCGGCAGCCGCAAGCTCGAAGAAGTGCCCCCTTCGAGCGCCATCCCGCGCCAGGCCAAGGGCGCGTAACGCGCCGCCCGCGCTTAACGCAAAACCCTCTATTCATACTCGCACGACGCCACATGCGCCGTGCGCTTTCTTGTGCCTGTCTCTGCTTGAACGCGCCGCCCTGCTCCACTATAGTCGAGACAGCCGCGCCTATGTGGATCGGCCCGGCGCGGCGTTCCAATAATACGAGTCTCGCATGATAAATACCCTTACCACTCCAACGACCGCCAAAGACCGGCTCGTCGTCGCGCTCGACGTGCCCGACCGCCGCAGCGCTCTTGAGCTGGTCGAGCAAGTGAGCGGCTTAGTTGGCATGTTTAAGATCGGCAGCCAGCTCTTTACCGCTGAAGGGCCTGAGCTGGTACGCGAAATCGTCCGCGCCGGCGAGCGCGTTTTTCTCGACTTGAAGTACCACGACATTCCCAACACTGTTGCCGGGGCGGTCGAAGCCGCGGCGCGGCTGGGGGTGACGATCCTGAATGTCCACACGCTCGGTGGCGGCGAGATGATGCGCGCCGCGGCGCATGCAGTCGGCGACCGCGGCCTGCTGTGGATTACGCGGCCTGCTGTGCTCGGCGTCACTGTGTTGACGAGCATGGACAAAGGCGACCTCGCCGATGTTGGCATCACTTCGGATCTGCGCGAAGAAGTGGTACGGCTGGCGACGCTTGCGCGCGACTCGGGCTTGGATGGCATCGTCGCCTCGCCGCACGAGATTCGCCTGATCCGCGAGCGCATCGCCGCTAGAGGCTTCATCGTCCTGACCCCAGGGATACGCCCCGCCTGGTCGGCCAAAGGCGACCAGAAGCGCATCGCCACGCCCGCCGACGCCATCCGCGATGGCGCCGATTTCATCGTCATTGGCCGCGCCATTAGCGACAGCCCGGAGCCGCGCGCTGCCGCCGAGCGCATCGTTGAAGAAATTGACCGCAGCTAGAAGGTTTTCGATTGCGTTTGCCAGGTAGCCAATCTAACAGATTGCGCTACAGCCGATTGAAAAACGCTCTAGGCAGCGATAAGGAGCCGCCATGAATTTCTCAATAGTCAGTGGCTTCTCGACTCCCTTATTGATCGCTGTGGCCATCGCCGCAACAGGCGTCGTCAAAACCGCAGGTGCGTCGGCGGCGGTTGCCGCGGCGCAGCAGAAGGGCAGCAGCGTTGAATGTCAGGAGATGAAGGAGCGCGCCGCAATGTCCGCCGCCGATGTCAAAAAACGCGTCCCGCCCTATCGCCTCGAAGGCAGCGGCCCGCTGCTGATTTACATCGCCGGTTTGGACGGCACGGGCGAGCTTTTCTTCAAGCAAGCCCCGGCGCTGGCGCGCTCATACCGTGTGGTGACCTTCCGCTCGCGCGACGATGCGCCGTTCACTTATGAAGACTTGGCCGACGACGTGGCGGCAATCATTGAAGACCTCGGCGAGCGGCGCGCTACCATCGTCGCCGAATCGTTCGGCGGCGGCGTCGCCTTCACCTTCGCGCTGCGCCACCCGGCGATGGTCGAGCGGTTGGTAATCGTCAATTCCTTCGCGCGTTTTCATGCGCGCCTCAAGATCAAGCTGGCGGTGATGTTCGGCTCGGTGATGCCCTTCTGGGTGACGTCGCAGGCGCGACTGTTAGCCAATACTCTGGGCCTGCGGGCCGAAGGTGTGGAGGTTGAAGACCGCCGCCGCTTCTTCAAAGCCATCCGCACGGTCAAGCGCCCAAGCTACCTGCGCCGCTTGCAACTGATCGTCGAATTAAACCTCGAAGACCGCCTTGCAGAGATTCAGGCACCGACGCTTTTCATCGCCGGCGATAAAGACCTGCTGCTCCCCTCGGCGCGTGAAGCCCACCTGATGGCGGCGCGAATGCCGAACGCCAAAGTGAAGATCGTCAAGGGCGCGGGCCATGCCGGCCTGCTCGGCAACCGCGTACGGCTTGCCGATCTTATGGCCGATTGATGCGGCGACCTCACTGCGGCTCTGCCGCCCCAGCGTCCGACTCACGCTTTTCTTGCTTTGTCGCCCGGATCAAATCCCGGCGGCGATAGATGATGAAGCGTTCGACGGCGCCGACCTTTTTATAAAGGCTCAGCACATCGGCAAACTCCGCATAGCGCGCCATCGCCAAATCGTCGTTAAAGAAGCCAAGCTCGTCAATGATGTATTCGGGATAGGCCGCCGCCAGCTCTTGCGCCAGCTCGCGCCGCGCCGCCGCCGTGTCGCGCTCATCAAGCACCTTTCGGTAATCATGGCTGAAATAATGGATGTCGGCGGGCACGCCGGTCAGCGGCTGCGTGCTCAGGTACTTTGACGCCGGCAACAGTCCCGACCAGAAATAAATCTCAGGCCGGTAGCCCCAGACGAAGAGATAATCCGAAGGGCCTGCCGGTGGACGCTCGCGCGGGCCGCCGCGGCGCAAGGCTTCGAGGCCGAGCGCGTCCGCGGCTTCCGGCTGAAGTCCTTTTACTGCCGCCGCGACCCGGCGCTCTTCATCTTTCAAGCGCCCGTGAAACCAGTTGTGCGCCTCTGCGCCCGGCGCGCTCCGCAGCCAGCCGACGGCAAACACTGCCGTGCGTGTATGAAATCTCACAAAGGTCACAGCGAAGCCCAACACCAGCAATGCCAGGCAGGCTAGTCGCCATCGTCGCCTTCGCGTCCTGCGCAGATTGTCCGCCTGGCTATCTGGCGATGGATTCGCTTTATCAGCAAGCGCGGCAAGAATGCCGGTCAGGCCGCGCCCGCCGATCAGGCACAGCGCCGGCAGCACTTGAAGAAAATAATGGCCAAAGAAACGCCCGCCCACAGACATTCCTGCGAACGAGACCGCGAACCATAGGAGCAGCGCGGCGTCGGCTCTGACCGTTGCGTTGGCCACGAAACTGGCTCCTGTAGCGGTTTTCGCGCCGCTTTGTGCCGCGCTTCTGAGCCGCTTATAGGTTGTCACCGCGACGAATAGCAGAGCGACCAGCAGCGTGTTGTTGATCAGAAAGTAATAGCCGGTCTGAGCGAGCGCTGTGGCGATCACTTGCGACGTCGGATAGTATCGCGCATAGCGCGCGCCCCAGACCCAAACATCTCGCCAGTAAAAACTCAGCGCATGATTGCTTGCGAGATAAATGACAAACGGCAGCGTGCCGATTGCGAAACCGACAAGCGAGAGAAACCCGATGCGGGGACGCCGGGACGCGGCGACGCGGCGTTGCCAGAAATGCGCGAGCAAGAGAAAGAGGGCAAAGAAGGCGAGGCCGAAAGCCCCCTTCGGGTTGGCCTGTGTGGCGACGGCAACCGCCGCGCCGCCCGCTATGGCAAAGCCGGCGCTCTGCCTCCGCGTGAGGTTGCCCCCGAATACCTTGTCGCATGAGCGCAGCAGCCAGTAAGCCCCCGCCGCATACGGCAGAGTCATCAAAAAATCGGTATTCAGCCCCTGCACATGACCCGTCGTAAAGATCGTCGAAACGACCGCGAACAGCGCCGCCGCCGTCAAGCCGATGCGCTCGTTGTAAAAGCGCCTGCCGAAGACATAGAGCATCGCCGACACGGCAATGGAATAAACGATGGTGAATAGACGAATGGTTAGAATGTGCGCGCCGAACAGTTTGAACAGCGCCGCATAGAGCAACACGATGCCGGGCGGCTTGTCGAAATAGATGTCGCGATAGAGCGCCTTGCCGCGCAGCAATTCTTCGGCAGCGGCGAACCACAGCCCATCGTCCTGGTAGAGATAGCCTGCGTAAAAGATGCGCAGCAAAAAGGTGACGGCGACAATGGCGGCAAACACCGTGAAGACCGTGCGGCGATCAAAGTGGCCCTGAGAGCCGGTTTCGTGGCTGGTTGGCGTGGCAGGCAGCGATGGGGCTTCGGCGCGCACAGTGTCAGTTGGCGCGGTTCAAGGTCAGCGACACAAGCGCCGACGCTGCTTCTTCCGCCGTCAGGCTCATGTCGAATTCGTCCGTGTGTCCGAGAGCGGCATCCAACTCGGCTTCGACGTCGCCGGTGGCCGGCGCGAGGCGCTTGAAATCGAAGCGGCGATGATCCAGCAGATGCGACGGCACGATGTTGCCGAGCGCCGCGAGCATCGAGTTGCGAATGTTCGGTATGGTCTTTTCAAGCTCACTGATGAGCCGCTTGATCTGTGCGCGCTGCAAGTTCGGCTGCGAGCCGCACAGCGTACAGGGGATGATAGGGAACTCGACGGCTGCGGCAAACGCGGCGATGTCGCGCTCCCAGCAGTAAGCCAGCGGGCGGATGACGACGTTGCGCCCGTCGTCCGAGCGCAGCACCGGCGGCATGGCTTTGGCCGAGCCTGCGAAGAAGAAGTTGAGCAGAAAGGTCGTCGTGATGTCGTCGGCGTGGTGGCCGAGGGCGATCTTGTTACAACCCTCTTCGACGGCGGCGTTATAAAGAATGCCGCGCCGCAGCCGCGAGCAGACCGAGCAGTAAGTCTTGCCTTCGGGCACCAGCCGCTTGACCACCGAGTAAGTGTCTTTGTTAATGATCCGGTGCGGCACGCCGAGCCGCTCAAGGTAATCCGGCAGCACTCGCGCATGCGCTTCATAACCGGGCTGCCCTTGATCGAGATGCACGGCCAGCAGCGCGAAGCGCACCGGCGCGCGTTGTTGCAGATCGCGCAACAGTTCAAGCAGCGTATAGCTGTCTTTGCCGCCGCTCAGGCAGACCATGATGTGGTCGCCATCTTCGATCATGTGGAAATCTTGGATGGCTCGACCCGTGGCCCGCAGCAGCTTATGTTTGAGCCGCCCGGCGTTGTGGCTTTCTAGTGCTTTGGACATCAAGAGTTGATGGTAGCACACGCCCGCGCGCGCTCGCCATTGCGGCGAAATGCGAGTCAACCGCTAATCGACAACCTGACGCGCAAGGCTGCCGCCTTAGTCCACGGGCCGTGGCGGCGCGGCAGAAAATCATTTATAAATGGCATGTGGCGCCATCTCAGAATGGGGCAAGGAGTCAACCCAATGAAAAGCCTCGGCGCGCTCATCATCCTGATCTCGCTTGCGCTCGTCGCCTTCGCGCAACGGGCGCAGAACAACACCGACGAAGCCCTCAAAGCGCGCAACGCACCGGACGTCTTCGTCTATAAGGCGTCCTCCATCGGTTCCGACGGAAAGCACAGTTCCAGCTTCACCATTGAAGTGGGCAATAACGGGACGAAGACCATCAGCGCCATCGAGTGGGAATACCAATCGCCCGAAGCGGTCGCCGGGGATGGCGATCAGCTGCGGTTTCGCAGCGCCGACCTGAAGATCAGGCCGGGAGAAAAGAAGTTGCTGACCCGCGAAGTCCACCACTACACTGTCAATTTTGTCACCAGCTTCAACCTCAGTACTGTGCGCCTTCTTCGCGTCGAGTATGACGACGGCTCCTTTTGGCAGCGCCCGGCTGATGACAAATAGCTTGCCCGACCGCGTCAGTCCGTCACCTTCAGCGTGTAGCTGGCGTTGAGCTTGCGATTGCCCGCGCCCGCTTTGACACGCACAGGCACACTGATCATCGCTTCTTTGAAAAAGCAGAGGCTTTCCTTTTTCGCTTCGCAATAATAGATCACGATGTCGGCCTTCACCATCGCCTCGCCTTCGCCGAGCTTCAACGGCAGGCTGACGGGGAACTGCGGATTGCGCAACGTCTTCTCACCTTCGGCAAACAGCGGCTGGCCTTGCGAAGTAATTTTTACCACGGTCGGCGCCTGCGCGTTCAGCTTGTAGCCCGCGGGCAAGTCAAGGTTGATCGTCAAGGTCGCCTCGCCCGGCTCGATGGTCTGCGCCGCCAGCTCAACCGTGTCGCCGGCAAATGTTTTCGAGCGCGCCGTCGGCATCAATTTTTCAAGCCCTTTCAGTTGCAGAGTCTCTGTGCGGCGGGTCTTCAAATCAACGACGCGGATGGCGTGATTGTTGGTGTCGGCGACGTAGAGCTTGCCGCCGGCGACCGCGAGGCCAGCCGGCTCGTCAAACCGCGCCCGCGAGCCGTCTTCAAGCCCGCTCTCGCCGGTGCCCGCAAAGGTCTCGGCGGTGCGCTTGTCGGGCGATACGCGCTTCACCTTGTTGTTGTAGGTGTCTGCGACATAGAGCCAGCCGTCGTGATAGGTCACGCCTAAAGGGTGCTGCAATCGCACCTCATCACCGTGGCCATCGCGGTCGCCGAACTCGAACAGGTCTTCACCAACCACCGTCGTCACGTTGCCCGACGGGTCGAGGTCGGCGGCGCGCACCGAGCTGACTTCGCTATCGGCAAAGTAGAGTTTCTTGCCGTCCGTCGTGATCCCTGAGGGCTGCGCCAGCGCCGCTTTGTCGAGCGGCCCGTCCATGCGGCCTTCGCGGCCTGTGCCGGCATAAGGGGTGATGCCGCCGGTCTTCGGATTCATGCGCCAGAGCTGATGCGGCCCGGCCATGGCGATGTAGAGCAGGCCATCGTGTAGCGTCACATCCCACGGCGAGTTCAACGCCACCTGCCGCCCCTGGCCGCCAAAAGTGACAGATTCGCGCGACTGCTCGCCGGTGCCGGCAATCGTCGTCACCGTGCGCTTGCTCAAATCAACGGCGCGGAGCGCATGATTTTCGGTGTCGGCGACATAAAGAACGTTGGCCGCCGCGTCGAAGGCCATGCCCTGCGGGTGGTTGAAGGTCGCCGAATTGTAGTCGCCATCACTGAAACCGATGTCACCCGCGCCGATGATCTCTTTCACAGAGTTGTCGGCGAGCGAGACGACGACGACGCGGTTGTGGTTCGAGTCGCTGACGAATAACTGCTGCGTCTTTTCGTCGGCAAGCACTTTGCCGGGGAAGGCGAGCAGGCCAGCGGGCGTGCGGTGGCGTTCGAGCGCCAGTCGCAGCGGACGGCGGTCGAGTTGTTTGCGGGCGTCGAAGGTCGCGATCATGCCGCTGATGTAGCGGTCGAGCGCTTCGAAGCCGCCTTCGCCTTCGAGCCGGCCAACGACTTTACCCGCAGGGTCTATCAGCATCAGCGTCGGCCAGGCGCGCACCGCGAACTCGCTCCAGACGCGGTGGTCTTTATCGTTGATGACCGGATGCTCGATCTCGTAACGCAGGATGGCCTGGCGAATGTTGTCGGTCTCTTTCTCGGTGGTGAACTTCGCCGAATGCACACCGATGACGACCAGCTCGTCGGGATATTTCTTTTCCAGCTTCTTCAAATTCGGAATGATGTGCATGCAGTTGATGCAGCAGTAAGTCCAGAAATCGAGCAGGACGATCTTGCCGCGCAGCTCGCGGATCGAGATGGGCCGGTCGGTGTTCAACCACTGCAAGCCTTCAGGGAAATCGGGCGCGTTCACTTTGCCTTCATATTCGGGCACGGGCTTTTGTCCTTCCTGAATGGGCGCGCCTGCCGAAGCAAGCGCCGGCCCGCCGAACGTGGCGGCGAGCAACGAGAGTACAAGCATCACAGCAATTCTTTTCATAAGCATTAAGGGGCGCGCTGATGGCAGCAGCGAGCGCGCCTGCTTCAATTATATCGAATCGGAGAGAAGATTTATTCCAGGCTCAATCGGCGTACGTCCGCACGATCTCGTAAAGCGTTGTGCGTTCGGCGGGCGTGCGGCCAAGCTCGCGAATGCGCGTCTGGAATTCTTCGGGAGAAAGGTACTCGCCTGAAGTCGAGCCGGCTTCGCGCGAGATGTTCTCGTTCATCAGCGTGCCGCCATAATCGTTGGCGCCGGCACGCAGGCAGGCTTGCGTGATCTCGCGCGACATCTTCACCCACGACACTTGAATGTTATCGATCCAGCCTTGCAGCATCAGCCGCGAGAGCGCGTGGACTTTCAGATGCTCCTCGATGGTCGGGCCGGGGCGGGCGTCGCCCGAGCGGTACAATTGCGTGAACTCATGGACGAAGCCGAGCGGCACGAACTCTGTGAAGCCGCCCGTCTCTTTCTGCACGTCGCGCAGCAACATCAGGTGACGCACCCAGTGTTCTTCTGATTCCGTGTGGCCGTACATCATGGTCGAAGTCGTGCGGATGCCCAGCCGGTGCGCGGTTCGGATGACGTCGAGCCACTGGCTGACCTTTAACTTGATGCGCTCGATTTGATGGCGCACGTCGTCGTCTAAAATCTCTGCTGCTGTGCCGGGCAGCGTGCCGAGGCCGGCGTCTTTGAGCATCGCCAGATAATCCTTGAGCGGCATCCCTGTCAGCTCGACGCCATAGACGACTTCCATCGGCGAGAAGGCATGCACGTGCATCCGCGGCGTCGCCGCTTTGATGGCGTGCAACAGGTCGCGGTAATAAAACGGCTCAAGGTCGCGGGGCAAGCCGCCCTGCACGCAGACTTCGCGAGCGCCCATCTCCCATGCTTCACGGGCGCGGCGCTGAATCTCGTCGAACGAATGAAAGTAAGCGTCCGACTGGCGCGGGGCGCGGCTGAAGGCGCAGAAGCGGCAGCCGACGAAACAGATGTTGGTGAAGTTGATGTTGCGGTTGACGACATAGGTGATCACGTCGCCGACGCGATTGCGGCGAATGTGATCGGCGGCAAGCACGAGGGCTTCTAATTCGTGACCGCTCGTCTGCGCCAGCCGCATGCCATCATCGAAATCGAGCTCGCGCCCGCCGAGCGCGCGGTCGAGTGTCGCGGCAACCGCGCGGTCAACCTGCGTGAGCAAGGCTTCGAGCCGTCCCGGCGTATCCCAGCCGATCGCTTTCAGCGCCTCCTTCGAGGGCGCTTTTTCAATCTGTAACATTCAATACTCCCACGAAGTGCCGTCTTCAGGCGTCAGCCGCAGATAGCTCGTCTGTTCATCATCCACCTGGCCATAGATTTTGAGGAAGGTGGGATCATCGGTTGTGCCGAAGTACTTATCGCCGAGCGCGCGATAGACCGCTTCGCGCTCCTGTGGATCGTTGACTTCAAGCGCCTGGCCATAAAAAGAGACGCCGCGATACTTCGGCTTGTCGCCGCCGTCAATCACCCAGCCAACGCGCGGCTCGCGTTTAATCGCCCGACTCTTGGCGCTCGTCGCGTAGGTGCCGACATAATAAGCGCCGTTCATCAGCACGTACCACACGGGCACGACGCGCGGGTAGCCGCGCGCATCCGTGTAAGCCAGTCGCATCAACTCGCCGGTTTCGCAAAGCTCTTTGAGTCCCGCTGACAGTTCTTTCATAACTCTCCCGCCACGGCTGCGCCCAATAAGTTGAAATCTATCACGCGCCACTTTGGATAGCCATTCTCTACGGCATCACCTCGTCGAGCGAGGAAATGAGGGCGTGTGACGAGGGCGGTTGCGGCGGATTGCCCGGTCGGACGCAGAGCCGCGTGTCAAAGTCCGCATCGCACGCCGCGTCGAGTTCGGCAACAACATCCGAGATAAATAATATCTCTGCCGGCAGACAGGCGAGCGATGCGGCGATGCGCCGATAGCTCTCTGTGTCGCGCTTCGCGCCGACGCGTGTGTCGAAGTAATCGCGGATGAAGCGCGTCAGGTCGCCGGCTTCGGTATGTGAGAAGAGTAACTTTTGCGCCAGCACGCTGCCCGAAGAATAGATGCAGATGCCGCGCCCCGCATCGTGCCAGCGGACGAAAGCGCGCGGCACGTCGGCAAAAAGTTGCGAGCGCAATTCGCCCGCATGGTAGCCCGCCTCCCAGATGCGCCCCTGCAAGGATTTGAGCGGCGTCACCTTTCTGTCCTGATCCATCAGCCACCGGGCATAAGCCGCAACCGACGCGAGCCGCGCCTCGTCGCTGTCAGCTTGAAACGGTGGCGGGGTCAATCCTTGCTCGATGTCGCGGGCCTGCTCGGTAATCATCTGCTCGATGTCCATTTGCACATCGCTGTCTGTAGAGTGGGCGCGCAAAAACGCTTTCAGGCGACGGCGGGCGTAAGGGAATAGCACCTCATAGACGAAATCAATCGGCGTCGTTGTGCCCTCGATGTCGAGCAGAATGACGCGCGGCGGATGATCGGGGAATGGCGTGCTCACAACAATCCATAGGGCGAAGCATCGCCCGGTTACTTGCCCTAAACATTCGCAGGGATGTAAGCCGGCCCCAGGCAGAGCGGCTGATAGCCGGCGTCTTTGCCGCTTTCGGTGTAATGCGGTGCCCAGCCCGCCGGGTCTTGAAACAAGCGGATGGCGCGAATCCGCTGATCCGAGCAGAGATTGAACCAGTGATGCGTGCCGCGCGGCACCGAGATCAAATCGCTGGCCGCGACTTCGATGGCCGCCACAGACCCCGCGCCGGGATTGATATGAAACAGGCCGCGCCCGGCGATGATGAAGCGCACTTCGTCTTCAGCGTGCCAGTGCTCGCTCTTGAACTTCGCCAGCATGGCTTCGAGTCCGGGCGTCTGTGGGCTTACGTCAATGACATCGGCGGTCACATAGCCGCCGCGCGCTTTCAAGGCTTCGATCTCTGCCGCATAAGCCTCAAGAATCGCTTCAGCCGGCGCGTCTGCTGCCACGGCGCGCGAGGTGTCCCATCGCTCATAGGTGATGCCGAGCGTCGCAAGATAAGCAATGATCTCATCGCTGTCGCGCAGCGTGCGGTTTTCGTCAGGGATGTTCACGATAGCCATAGTCGCCCTCTGTCATTCGCCGTGCAGGCGATAGCTTCTGCCCGTCACTTCAAGCAGGTATTCGAAAATCTCGACGTGGCGTTTAGCTTCCGCAAGGTCGCGGCCCCAGGTGTAAAGGCCATGCCGACGCAACAAGAAACCGTGCGCCTGCGAGTGCGCTTGCAATGCCGCTTCGACCGCCTGCGCCAGCCGCGGCATGTCTTGCGAGTTATCAATCACCGGCAGCCACTCGCGGTACTCGTGCGTCGTCACGCCGTCGAGCCCTTTCAGCATCTCGTGGCCTTCAATACTGATGCCGTCGCGACTTGCGCCAGAGAGGATATTGCTCCAGACCGAATGCGTGTGCAACACCGCGCCGGCGCCGCGCAGACGGACGACGCTCAGATGCAGCAAGGTTTCAGCCGATGGCCGCCCCATGCCGGCGATGACCTGTGCGGCTGCATCGATTTCAAGGATGTGCTCGGCGGTGAGCGCGCCTTTGTCAACGCCGCTCGACGTGATGGCTAACTGCAAAGGCGCGCGGCTGGTGACGGCGCTGAAGTTGCCGCTCGTTCCCAGTACCCAGCCGCGTCCGTAAAACAAGCGGCCCACTGCCGCAAGCTCTGTGGCAAGTGCAAGGAAATCTGTTCGCTGCGCTTTCACTGATTCTGCTTACTCCAAGAAAGCGGCTTGCCTGTACGCTCAGGCCGGCCTGTTTATATCGCTGATCAACTGCCCGTCCGTCTCCAGCTCGTCCCAGATCAGCACATGATTGGTTTCTTTCAGCAGCAGCGACCCGACGATGAATGTCGTGGCCGCAACAACTATTGGGTAGTATAACCCCGCGTAGATGTTCCCGCTGCCTGCTATTACCGATAATCCGATCAGCGGCAGCAGCCCGCCGAAGACGCCGTTGCCGATGTGATAAGGCAGCGACAGCGCCGTGTATCTGATCCGCGCCGGGAAGGCTTCGACCAGATAGGCGGCGATTGGCCCATAGACCATCGTCACGAATAGCACCTGGATAAAGACCAGCAGGATCAGCTTCCACGCCACCGGGTTGGTGATGAAATTAGAGAAGCCGGTATAGACGAGAACCTCTCTGGCCGGTTGCAGCACGCCATCGGCCAGGGTTTGCGGCACCAGCGTCAGGGCTCCGGTGACCGGGTTCTTCTGCGAGGCGGCGGTCACGACGTTCGAGCCGGCGGCGGCCTGCATCGCTTTGTATATCGGATAGTAAGACACCGCCGCAAGCAGGCACCCCAGCATCATAATTTTCTTGCGCCCGATGCGGTCGGATAGCGCGCCGCAGACCACGAAGAAAGGCATCCCCAGCAACAGCGCCGCCGCGACAACGTAATTAGCAGATGTGGCGTTCACTCGCAGAATCGTCTGTAGATAAAAGAGCGCGTAAAACTGGCCGGTGTACCAGACGACGCCCTGACCTGCGGTCGCGCCGAATAGAGAGATCAGCACGCGCTTCAGGTTCGCCCCTTGCGTGAAGGCTTCCTTGATCGGCTTCGCCGAAGTCATCCCCGCGCCTTTGATGTGCTGGAAGATCGGCGATTCCTTCATGCGCAGACGGATGTAGAGCGAGATGGCGACCAGAAAGATCGAGAGCAGAAACGGGATGCGCCAGCCCCACGCGCCGAACGCTTCTCTGCTCACTAGATTCTGCACGACCAGGATGACCGCGAGCGAAATGAACAGGCCGAGCGTCGCGGTGATCTGGATGAAGCTGGTATAAAAACCACGTTTAGAATCCGGGACGTGCTCGGCAACATAAACCGCCGCGCCGCCATACTCGCCGCCGAGCGCGAGGCCCTGAAGAATGCGAATCAGCAGCAACGCGATGGGCGCGGCAACCCCTATCCGAGAATAGGTCGGCAGAAAGCCGATGAGCGCCGTCGCGCCTCCCATCATCAATAGCGTAATCAGGAAGGCGTACTTGCGCCCGACGAGATCGCCGATGCGACCGAAGAACAGCGCTCCGAACGGGCGCACGACGAAGCCGACGGCGAAGGTCGAAAGATAAGCGATCAGCGCCAGCGTTTCATTGCCGGCGGGGTAGAAGAGCGGCGCGATGATCGTCGCCAGGCTGCCGAAGATGTAAAAGTCATACCACTCGATCATGGTGCCGACGGCAGAGGCGGCAATAACTTTCCAGATGTCGTAACCACGGGCCGGTGCGGCAGGCGGCTTGTGGTCGGGGCGAGATTTGGAGCGCGCCGAATAATCGTCCTGGGTCATCGTCCCCTTAAATTAAACCAGGCGGCTTGAGTCCGTCCAGCGACGGTGACTTTTAAGCAGAGGACTGACTTCATCGGCTCGCGCTTATCTGGGCATAGCCTTCGGCGTCGGCCATCGCCCGGACACGCGGCGCGAGGCGCGCATCGAGATATTCGTCACGATAAATGTATTCCGGGTAAACGCTCAAACGCTCGGTCAGCTCGTAGCCACTCTGTGCGGTGCGCGATGCAAGCTCGGCGATGTGCGGCCACGGCTTTTCGGGATTGATGAAATCGATGGTCAGCGGCGAAATTCCGCCCCAGTCGTTCAAGCCGGCCTTCAGTAACGGAGGATACTTTTCGTCCGACAGGTTGGGCGGCGCCTGCACGTTCATGTCGCGCAAGATCAAGCGCGCCACGGCGAGCGTGCGGGCGTGGTCATCTGCGCTCGGCTCCTTATGCAAGCGCATGGGGATGTCCGGCTTGGCGCGAAAGTTCTGCACGATGACTTCCTGTATGTGGCCATAGCGGTCATGTAATTCCCGAATCGCAAAGAGCGCATCAATGCGCTCGTCGAGGGTTTCGCCGATGCCGATGAGAATGCCGGTGGTGAATGGGATGCGCAGACGCCCGGCTTCGGCAATCGTCTTCAACCGCAGCGCCGGTCGCTTGTCGGGCGCGCGGTCGTGCGCCAAGCCTGCGCCGGTCAATCGCTCGCTGGTGGTTTCGAGCATCAACCCCATGCTGGCATTGAACTCGCGCAGGCGCTCTAAATCCTTTCGCCCCATCAGACCGGGATTGGCATGCGGTAAGAGGCCGGTTTCTTTCAGCACACGCTCGCACATCGCGGTCAGATAACCGAGCGTCGTGCGATGGCCGAGCCGCGCCAATGTCTCACGCATCTCCGGGAAAATGGCTTCGGGACGGTCGCCGAGACTGAAGAGCGCCTCTTTGCAGCCGAGCCGCGCGCCGGCCTCTGCCACGGCAATCACTTCGTCGGGCGTCATGGTGTGCGCGCCCGGTTGATGCGGGTCTTTGCGAAACGTGCAGTAGCCGCAGTAATCACGGCAGAGGTTGGTCAGCGGGATGAAGACTTTTTTCGAGTAGGTGACGCGGCGGCCTTTAAGCTCATCGCGCATCTGCGCTGCCGCCGCAAGCAACGAATCGTAGGCTTCGCCGTCCGCGGCGCGGAGCAAGACGCTGGCCCGGTCGCGCGTGATCTCGCCTTCGCGCGCCGCGGCCAGCGCTTCGGTAAACGGCATGGTTAGCGTTTGAGAAAGCACTTGCATTAGCAACCTGCGACTCAACTGCGGAATGTCGGCATGACTTCTTCGGCAAAGCGGCGAATCGTCGAGTGATCCGCCGGCGTGTGTGGGATCAGGATGAAATGCGTGACGCCGGCTTCAATGAATTGCCCAATGCGGTCGCGCACCTCTGCGGGCGAGCCGATCAGCAGGCCCGGCGCAATGGCTTCAATCGGCGCGCCGAACATCGCCGCGCCGCGCGCGATCATCGTCTGTTTCTCTTCTTCGGAATCGGTGATGAAGGTCATGCCGGCCCATGATACTTCGATCTCATCAGGGTTGCGCCCCGTAGCCGCGCAATGCTCTCGCAGCACGCCGAGCTTATGACGAAAGAGTTCCGGCGAGCCGAAGGTGTTCCAGATGTCTGCGTGCTTGGCAATGACCCGCAGCATCAACTGTTCGCCCGATCCGCCGATCATCAGCGGCGGGCGCGGCTGCTGCAAAGGCTTCGGCTCGCAGTACGCTTCGACCAGTTGATAATACTTGCCGGCAAAGGTCGCCTGCCGTTCGGTCCACAATCGCTTAATGACTTCGCAGGCTTCGTCAACGCGGCGAATGCGCTCGGCAGTCGTATAGAAAGGGATGCCGTAAGCCGCATGCTCCATCTCGAACCAGCCGGCGCCGATGCCCATAATCAACCGCCCGCCGCTCGTGTGATCCAGGGTCGCGCCCATCTTGGCGAGCACCGCCGGGTGGCGATAGGTGTTGCCGGTGACCAGGATGCCGACCTGCGCGAGCGAAGTCTCGCTGGCCAGTGCCGCGAGCATTGTCCAGCCTTCGTAACACGGCCCCGACGGGTCGCTCAATATCGGAAAGAAGTGATCGAAGAGCCACGCCGTGTCATAGCCGGCGCTGTCAATCAATCGCCATGCTTCGCGCAGCGCCTCGAAGGTGACGTGCTGCGGCGCTGTCTGTACCCCAAACCGGATTCGCTTCGTCATTGCCTCTCCTCTTCTCTCGTTCCTTGTTCTGACTTCCAGTGCTTGATGCGTGCCGGGGTGATTTTGATCATCGGGCGCTCGTCAATCGCCATAGCGCGATACTGCGGATACTTGTCGCGCAGCATCGTGACAGCGCGGGCGTGCTCGTCACTCCCCGACTGAATGATCGCTGCAAGCCCGGTGACCAGCACATATGCAAGCTTACTCCAGTCGTCCGTATAATCGTCAATGACCAGGGCGACGTGCGGGTTGCTTTCGATGTTACGGACGCGCTTCAACTGGCGCGGCGCGACCTGCTTCGGCTTTTCGTCAAGCGGCGAGTAGAAATGATCATCATCGAAGACGTAGCAGATGGGAATGACGGCCGGGCGGCCATCTCCGTCCACCGTCGCCAGCCGCGCGACGCGATGGCCACGGATGAATTCGCCAATCTGCTGATCGATCACGAAAGCCATGATTGATTGCTCAGGTCGAGCGGCTTTCCAGCTCGCGCCGCAGTTGCAAATACTGATCGTAATCTTTGACGTTGCGCATGACCGCAACCCATTCGCTTGCGGCCAGCGCCGTGAAGATGGCCGCAAGCTCGCGGTCTGAGCGAGCCGCCGCCGCTTTCTCTTGCCGGCGCATCTCTCGGACAGCGCGCCGCTGCCCGACCGCTTGCCAGAAAGATTGCCAGTAGATGCCGTCGAGACTGAGAGCGGCACCCAGCAGCTTCAGCCCTAGCCACGCCAGATGCGCGGCAAACCAGGCCGGGTCGTGCAGGTTGATCCAGGTCATCAGCAAGCGATTGCGCTCGCTAATCAACCGGACATGGCGCTGTCGCGCATCGCCGAGGGTCGCGCTGCTGACATGATGGACGACGCTTGCCGGCTCGTACGCGACCGTCCAGCCGCGCTTCCAGGCGCGGTAACAGATTTCGACGTCCTCCCAGTAATTGGGCGCCAGCAATTCGCAGAAGCCGCCGAGCGCCGCGAGCTTGGCCGCATCATAAGCGACGTAGCCGCCGCTCGCAAAAAAAGAATAGAAGGGCGGCGCGACTTGCGGCAGCCGCGTCGGCAGAACGTCGTAGTTGAGAAAGACGCGCCAGAAACCGCGCTCGAATAAGCCGAGCTTGCCAGCGCCGTCCAAAAAGTCTGTGCCCAGACGGTAAGCTTTGCTACACACGGCAAAGACGCGCTCGTCGTCGAAGTGGCTGACCAGCGGGGCGATGGCGTAGGCCTCGACGCGCACGTCGTTGTTGAGCAGGAAGACAACTTCATGGCGCGCTTCGGAAAAGCCGCGGTTGACGGCGCGCAGAAAGCCCACATTCTGCGGCAGCGCCACAACGCGCAACGAAGGTTGGCCGCCATAATTCGCTGCAAGCCAATCGAGCGTGTCATCTGTGCTGGCGTCGTCCACGACCAGCAATTCGGCTTTGGCGCTGTGCCGGTCGCTGTACTCGTTGATGGCAGTGAGGACGGAGGGCAGGAACTCCGCGAGCAGCCCGCGGCCATTCCAGGTCGGGATAATCACACTGACGCTGCGCATGTCATGCGTCGCTTAACGAGAGATTTCGAGCAACCGCTCGATCAGGTCGAGGGCGTCATCTGTCGTCGCCGATGGATCGAAGCCGATGGCCGGCGGCGAGTGAATCAAGTGCGTGACGCCGATGTCGCGCAGCCGCTGGATGTCTTCTTTGATCTCGGCGAGCGTGCCCATCATCGGGTGGCGCTGGGCGGCGGACTGCTCGAAGACCATCGTGAAGGCGCGAAAGACGACTTCCATTGGCTCGCGTCCGGCGCGCGCCGCGGTCTCGTGGAACTGCTTGATCATGCCTTCGAGCCATTCGAATGACGGCATGCCTGAAGGGTTCCACCCCTGGCCATACTTCACGGCGCGCTCGATGGTGTACGGCCCGAAGCCGGCAATGTAGATCGGCGGGTGCGGTTTCCGCACGGGCTTCGGGCCGACCAGTGATTCGGGAATGTGGTAGTAGTTACCCTCGAATGCTACCGGGTCTTTTGTCCAGAGCGCCAGCAGAGCTTCGAGGAATTCGTCGGCGCGCGCCCCGCGACGCTCGAAGGGCGTGCCGGCAGCTTGAAATTCATCACGCGACCAGCCGACACCAAAACCGACCAGGGCGCGGCCCTTCGACAAAACATCGAGCGTCGCCAGCCGCCGCGCCAGTTGAATTGGCGTGTGATAGCCGAGCACCAGCACGCTCGTGCCCAGCTCGATGGTCGAAGTGTGGGCGGCGACGAAGGTCAGGGTTTCGATGGGGTCGAGAACGGTCTGATACGCTTCGGGCAGCTTGCCGTCGGGCGCGGCGGGGTAAGGCTCCTGCGGGTTGAGCGGCCAGAGCAAGCGCTCCAGCACCCACAGCGAATCATAACCCAGTTCTTCAGCGCGGCGGGCGACGGCGATCAGGCTTTCAGCCGACGCCTGCGTCCCCAGTTGCGGTAACGACATTCCGATTTTCATCGTCACTCTCCTTCAATCAGGCGGTCTATGAGGTTATAAAAAGCTTCGCCTCGGAAGTCAACGCGCCTGCGGGCAGCGCAAAAATAAGAAAATTGCAATCGCCCTTATCTTGACGCATGCCGCGCCGGTCGTATTAAATGGAGTTGGTTCGGAAAATCACGCCCCTCTTTTCGAGAAAAAGAACGTGTAAAAAAATCTGTTGGGTGGATTGCTTTATGACGATCTATGAATATCTTTTGGTTGTAAGCGATGTATTGCTGATTCTCTGTGGTGCAACAATGTATTGGTTTTCGCCGCGCCTGCGGCGCAACTGGCTGCTCGGCTATGGCTCGCCGCGCTCGATGGTTAACGATGTGGCGTGGCAGTCGGCGAACCGCTTTGCAGGGACGCTGATGAGCATGCTGGCGCTCGTGGCGATGGCGCTGCACGTCACGCTGCTGCCGCTGATTAATAGCCATGACGTGGCGCAGGCGCTGGCCGCGGCGGTTGTCTTCGTGCTGCCGTTTTTCGTGATGCTGCTTACAGAGATCTACCTCGCTCGCGTCTTCAGAAACTAATCTGATGCGCCCGACAATGGATGGCTTGATGTCATCCTGAGCTTTCTGGACTCCAGGGTCGCGCTCGCTTATCTTCGCGCGGCGTTTGAAGGCAGCGCGGCGGCTGTGATAATAATTAAAATAGCCCGACAGTAGAGCGCGCCGAGAGTCCATATGGCAAAGACTGCTTTTATGCTGCTCGCCTTTGTGCTGCTGGCTGCGACCTCAGCGGCGGCGCAATCTCCGGCGGCGGTGCCGACACCGCCATCTGTTCGTTTACCCGCTCCCCGCGATCAAGACCAATCGCACCTGCCCGACGACATGCGCGTCCGCATGGAGATTGCACGCGCCGACGCCGAGTACAAGAAAGCCCTCGATGACGCCGATAAACTGTCATCGCTTTCAATCGAAGTCGCGCATGTCTTCCGTGACACAGGCAAACTAGCCGGCGACGATCTGAAGAAAGTCGGCACGATTGAAAAACTCGCCAAGCGCATTCTGACTCAGGCCGGCGGTGACGAAGTGGCTGGTCACGCCGAAGACCTTCAGCACACACCGCTCAACGACGCGGTTGAACAGATGAGCACTGCCGCCGACAAGGTGCAGAAATGCGTCAAAGAGCAGACGCGCTTTGTCGTATCGGCCACAGTGATCAGCAACGCCAACGATATCATTCATCTCGCCCAGCATATCCGCCGTACCTTGAAAGCAGACTGATGTTGAGCAAGCGCTGCGACCAACCAAGATCGGCAGACGCCCGGCGCGGGCGACCGGCAAGGTGTGCCGCGTCGCTGCTGCTCGTCGTGCTGCTGGCGCAGCCGATCTTTAGCGTCGCCGCGCCGCCGCAAGAGAAGAAGACCCGCGCCGCTCAGCCGAATAAACCGGAAGCCACGCCGCCGCAAGGCGAACAAGATGATGTAGTCACGCTGCGCGCCGATCTGGTCGTCGTCAACGTCACGGTGACCGACGCCGCAGGGCAGTACGCGCACGGCTTAAGGGCTAAAGATTTCGCGCTCTTTGAAGACGACGCGGCGCAGACGATCAATTCGTTTTCCGCCGAAGAGTCGCCGTTTGCCGCCGCCATTCTGATTGATATGAGCGGCAGCATGGAATACAAGTTCGGCCAGGTGCGCGGCGCCGCGGCGGCTTTCATCGATCACATCCGCGACGACGATCAAGTGGCGGTCTACGGCTTCAACAACAAGGTGCGACAGATACAGGATTTCACCAATCTGCGCGACATCGCCGACGCAATCTGGGACGCCAAGGCCGAAGATCGCACGCGCCTCTACGACTGTGTGGACGAAGCCATCACGGCGCTTGCGGCGCGCGCGGAAAAGCGCCGCG
>JBJMGU010000220.1:0-78119 GCA_045807765.1 Blastocatellia bacterium | reverse complement strand
TTCGCGCTGGAGCGCGGGAACACGGCGAACCGGATCAATGCGGCACCGTTTGTGGTGATCAACGCGAACCTGATCGATGCGTTCTTCAACTTCGGCAGTGCGAATGCCGGGAAGACGTTCTTGATCTTCGTGCAAGGACCGGGTGGAGTGAGCCGGAACCGGACGGCGGCGATCACGGGTGAGCCGGCGGGCTGTACGCTTGGCAATGAGCAAGGCATACAGGTCACCTTCACCTGCAACTCCAATATTCCGGTGGTCTGCCCGCCGGGTACGCCGGGTTGCCCGCCGCTTCCTGACATTCCGCTGGTCAACGGTTGCGACCTCGGTCGTCAAACGACCGGCGCCTTCTTCCTTGATGTCTTTGGTTCCAACATCAAGCAAGGTGCGACCGTAACGATCGGTGGTGTGGCACCGAAGAAGGTCAAGTTCATCGAACTTGAGCCTGGCTCAACTACCAGTTTCAGAACGATTCGCCTGATCAAGAAGATCTGCGGCCAGTTGCCTGGGAACATCGTCGTGACGAACCCGGGTACTTCCGGCGGCTCTTCATCAGCGTTCTTCTGCAACAAGTCCTGCCCGACTAACTAACCGCTTCGCGCCGCGAGGAAGGCTGAGGCCTTCCTCGCGGATGCACAAGCATCAACCGAGGGCCGCAGCAATGCGGCCCTCTTTTTATTCTTTAGCTTTTCCCGGTGCTTGGCCCTGATCTGGTGTGGCTTACAGCGGCATTGCCATCAGGCGGGTGAGTGGTAGATTGACCTGGGCTATCTCAGCTCGTGTTGTAACTCGCTGGCCTCTTCGCTGTCTTGAGCCGTCACGGGCTCGCCTTTGAAGGTCAGGCGAATCAGCGGCGGCGCGGCAAGTGTCGTAATCACCGCCATCGCGACAACCAGACCGTAGAGCGCATGGTTGCCGGTCAGCGACAGACCGATCTGCGCGACGACGATACCGACTTCACCGCGCGGAATCATCCCTACTCCCACTTGCAAAGCGCGCCGCCTGCCCATGCCGAGAGCGCCAATGCCGCAGCCGATTAGTTTCGAAGTGATAGCCAGCGCGACGATCACCGCTGTGAGCAGGACGACATTCGGCGACAGGAAGATCGCCAAGTCGAGTTTCATGCCGATGGTGACAAGAAAGAAGGGCGTCAGGAATTCGCTCAGCGCCTCGGATTGCTGGTGCAGCGACGTGCCGTCTGTGATCTCCGAGAGCGCCACGCCCGCAAGGAATGCGCCGATGATTCCGGCGATGCCGATGAAGCTGGCGACTGCCGCCAGCCCGAAGCAGAGAATGAGCGCGAAGATCAGCAGCGAATGGGTGATCCGCAGGTCGTGGACAGGTTGCTTGACGCGCTTGACGACGCGTGCGCCCAGTGTGATGGTGAATACAGTGAAGCCAACGGCCAGCCCTGCCGTCAGCGCCAGGTGCAGATAGTTGACATGCCCTTCAGCCAAGCTGCTGACGACGGCAAGCACTAGCAAGCCGATGATATCGTCAATCACTGCCGCGGCCAGAATGACGCGACTGGCTTCAGCGGTAATCAACCCAAGGCCCGACAACACACGCGCCGTGATCCCTACAGAGGTCGCCACCATCGCCGCGCCCATAAAGATCGCTTCGACACGCGAGTATCCGGGCCACAGCGACAGCAGCGCCCAGCCGGCAATGAAAGGCACAATGACGCCGAGGATGGCCGAGGTCAGCGCCGTGGTGCCAACTTTGAAGATATCGCTCGGTCGCGTTTCAAGCCCGACCGTGAAGAGCAGAAAGATAACGCCGATTTCCGCCAGCGCATCCAGCACAGGGGTTGGCTGCACCCAGTTGAGCAGCGCCGGGCCAATGAGAATGCCGGCCAGGACTTCGCCGACCACCGCCGGCTGGCGCAAGCGCTCGAACAACTCGGCCAGCAGCTTGGCCGCCAGCAGCGCGATGAATAGTGCCAGCAGAATGTTACCGTGACCGGCGGTCACCGACAGCAAGGCAGGGCGAATGAAACTTTCCAAGTCAACTCTCTCTTTACAATGTCATTCAAGCAACGCGACCGCTAAGATTTTCAGTATGATACTGCGATAATCTATTGACGAAGGCAAGGAGGCCGTCGAAGAACAATTCGCCGCCGCAAGGCGTAGGCTATGACGTTATGCAACCAACTCCGCGCGCTATTCTGGCGATAGACACCGCGCCGTTCGCCGATTCGCTGATGCTGCTGGCGGCAATCCGTGCGCTCAGGATTGCCATGCCACAGACGTTCGTCGCCGTCGCGGCAGCCACAGGCGTTAGCGAATTGTTGATGGCCGCGCGCCTGGCCGACGAAACGATTGACCTCGGCGTCATCAAGCTGCATGAAGGCGGCGACGGCCTGAAGCGACTGGTGCGCCTGTTCAAACGTGCGCGGCGGCGCGACTATGACCTGGTGCTCGATTTTTCGCCGAAGCTCGACACGCAGGTGCTGTCACGTCTGGTGGTGCGGGCGCGCACGGTGATGCCGACGCGGTTGCC
Source organism: Blastocatellia bacterium (assembly GCA_045807765.1). GTDB lineage: Bacteria > Acidobacteriota > Blastocatellia > UBA7656 > UBA7656 > DATENM01. The sequence goes on along the minus strand of JBJMGU010000220.1, from coordinate 75,620 downwards.
GCGCCTGCTTGAGCTATTGACGCGCGGCCCGCGAAACGGCGGCGGCAGTTATGAAGCAGTGCTGCGCCAAGTGGGCGTCGAGCTGCGCGACGAGCGGCTCGGCATCATCGTCCCCACCGAAGAACATGCGCAATTCGAGAAGCTGCTCGAACGCAGCGGCTCGCGCGGCGGCGAACCGCTCGTCGCGCTCTATGCGGCTGCCGTGGGCCATGAGAGCGGCTGGCCTGTGAGCGCCTTCGGCGAGATCGGGCAGCGACTGACCAATGCCTTCAGCGGCCGCGTGGTGGCTCTAAGCGAGCCGGGCGATCAGTCATTCACGACGGCTGTAGGCCCATTGCTGCCGAAGACGGCGATCAAGCTAGCGGCGCCGCGCGCCCTTCAGCTTGCCGCCACGGTGGCGCGGGCCAGTCTCGTGGTCACAGACGCCTCAGGCGTCGCGAGGATGGCGACAGAAGCCGGCACCCCGGTGATCGAGATCGTCGAAAACCAGAGCGCCGCGCGCCCGGCCTCGGATTTTCATCGCCTCGTGCGCGGCGCGTCACGGCTTCGCGTCAGCGCCGATGAAGTTTACGAGCTGGCCTGCACGCTGATTCAAGCGAGCCGCAGCGCCCAGCTCTTTCAGCCGTGAAAGTTTCAACGCGGATCGTGGTGAGGTCAGAAATCGTTGTGCCGAAAGCGGCCAGGGGTTCTCGTCACCGAAGGATTCGTGTATAATCGCAGTCGCAGGGGTTTAGCATTTGCAGCGCATCCACACCGAGTAGTACGGGCGTTCTACAATCACTGAGGAGGAGCCATGAATAAACTACTCTTGCTTCTGGGTGTCATTGGGATTGGCGTCGGATCGTTCTTTATCTACAGGTATCTGTACCCGTCACCCCCGCCTGCGAGCCGATCCGATCTGATTCTCGGAGGAACTTGCTTTGCCGTCGCGTTGGTTTGCTTTGCGGTCTTCTTCTTCAAGAGATTCCGCGCCGAGGCTGACCAGGATATCAGCATCACCAAGTTCTAAGCGATTTCGGCTTTTGAAAACGGCTAGCGATGCTTTGACTGTAACCGACGGCGAGCAACCGGCCTGCTTATATTGCCCGGTGGCCCGCCGTCACTTAAGCCTTTCTGCTCCGCGCCACCAAGGGTGAGGACGGAGAGCTTTTGTTTGATCCTTCGATCCCGTCGTTACTGCCGGGTGGTTGCTGTGATTGTTACCCACGCAATTCCTGCGCGGTCTCACTGATACGCCGCACCCCTTCGCGAATCATCTCCAGCGAGTTGGCGTAAGAAATCCTGAGGTATCCTTCAATCCCGAAAGCCGAGCCGGCAGTCAGCGCCACGCCTTTCTCTTCGAGCAACACGCGGGCAAGCTCCGCCGAAGTCTTGACGCGCCTGCCAAGCAATCCTTTGATATTCGGCATGACGTAGAAAGCGCCTTCCGGCAAGTCACAGGTGACGCCAGGAATGTCGTTGAGCGCCGGCACCAGCCAGTCGCGCCGCCGCTGATACTCGGCGACCATCTCATGAATGGAAGCCTGCGAGCCGTTGGCCGCTTCGATGGCTGCCATCTGCGTGATCGAATTCGCGTTCGAGGTCGAATGGCTCTGCACCTTAAGCATCGCCTGAATCCACGCCTGCGGCCCCAGGCCAAATCCCAGCCGCCAGCCGGTCATGGCATGCGACTTGGAAAACGAGCCGCAGATCATCAGCCGCTCGCGCAGCTCTGCCGGCAACTGGCCGGCGGTGAATGGCGTCGCCGGCGGGTAAGCGAAGTAAAGGTAACATTCATCACTGATCACCCAGACATCGCGGCTCGCCGCCACTTCGACGATCTTGCGAAACTCGTCGGGCGGGATGATGCGCCCTGTTGGATTGTTGGGTGAATTGAGAATGAGCAACTTTGTGCGCCGGCTGATGGCGGCGCTTACCATCTCGGCAGTAAGCCCGAAGTGATTCGCCTCGGTATCGATGATGACGGGCTGTGTGCGCAGGAAGCGGGCAATCTCTGGAAACGTCACCCAGTAAGGCGCGGGAATCAGCACCTCGTCGTCGGGGTTAAGGAGCGTCGCCATCGCATTAAAGATGGCCTGCTTGCCGCCGATGGTGACGATGACCTGCGCCGGGTCGGAGTCGCTGCCGAAGTCGCGCTTGAGCAGATCGACAATCGCTTTGCGCAGAGGCGCGATGCCGCTGGTCGCGGTGTAGCGCGTGAAGTTTTGATCGAGCGCCTTGTGCGCCGCTTGCTTGATGTTTTCCGGCGTCGGAAAGTCCGGCTCGCCCGCTCCCAGATCGATTACTTCGACGCCTTGAGCGCGCAACCGCTCGGCGGCCACCAGCACGGCGAGCGTTGATGAGACGGTCATGTCGGCCACATAGGCCGATTCCTTGAATTCAGCTTGCTTCATTTGATTACGAGGAGGCAGGCGGCAGGCGGCAGGAGGCAGGAGACAGGCAGCCACAATCTTCTGCCCTGCTTCCTGCTTCCTGCCTCCTGCTTCCTGTTTCCTTCACCCCTTTACTTTCTCTCGCATGCGCTGCTCGACCCATTCGGGAACCAGCCCGTTGATCGAGCCTCCCAGCTTAAAGACTTCTTTGATGAGCCGGGAGCTGAGATAAGAATAAGCCTCTGCGGCCATCAGGAAAACGGTTTCGACGCCCGGCTGGAGCCGCCGGTTCATCAGCGCCATCTGCAACTCGTACTCGTAATCAGAGATGGCACGGATGCCGCGCACGATCACCTGCGCCTGTTGCTCGATGGCGTAATCTACCAGCAATCCGGCGAAGGTGCCGACGCGCACATTAGGCCAGCGCGCCACCTGGCGGATCATCTCGACGCGCTCTTCGACGGTGAACATCGGCTGCTTGTCGAGGTTGACCAGCACGGCGACGATCACTTCATCAAACAGCTTTGCCGAGCGCTCGATGATGTCGAGGTGGCCCTGAGTCATTGGGTCGAACGTGCCCGGGTAGATTGCGCGTCGCGTCACTCCCTTTCTCCTGATGTTTGTGATGGCGCAGGCTGCATGTAAGTTCAGGGAGTCTAGCATACCCTCGCGCCGCTCGCCAGTTGCCGGTAGTCGCTCGCCAGCCGGTATGCTATATTGCAGATTTACGATTGAGGTGGCATCGAACGCATATGTCCTACGCCTTGTCCATCATCATCCCGGCATACAATGAAGCGACCCGCATCGGCCCGACTCTCGACGATGTGCTGGGATTTCTGCGGCACGGGGCTTACCGCGCTGAAGTTATCGTCGTCAATGATGGCTCGCGAGACCGCACGGCGGCGGTGGTCGGCGAGCGCATGGCCGCTTACCTTGAGGCCGGCCACGAATTGCGCTTGCTTACGAACACGCCGAACCGCGGCAAAGGCTACAGCGTGCGGCGCGGCGTCAGCGAAGCGCGCGGCGAAGTGATCCTATTTACCGATGCCGATCTGTCGTCACCGATCAGCGAAGCCCCCAAGCTGCTCGAACCGATCTTCACCGAGCAGGCCGATGTCGTCTTTGGCTCGCGCGCACTCAACCGCAAGATGATCGGCGTGCATCAACCGGCGATGCGCGAGTTCGGCGGCAAAGTGTTCAACTTCTTCATGCAGATGATCACCGGCCTGCGCTTCAAAGACACGCAATGCGGCTTCAAGGCGTTCCGCCGCGAGGTGGCGCGCCCGGTCTTTGCCATGCAGCGCATCGAGCGCTTCGGCTTCGACCCTGAGGTGCTCTACATTGCCCGCAAGCGCCGCGCGCGGTTGCTGGAAGTCGCCGTGGTCTGGAATCATGCGGAAGGTGGCGAGCTTCAAAGTAAGCTGAATTATATGCGCGACTCGCTGAATATGTTCACCGATCTGCTGCGCATTCGCCTTAACGACATCAGGGGGCGCTACAGCCTGATCGCGCGCGGCGGCGCCATCGCGAGGGCTGAGCGCCGGGCCGGCGCGGAAGAACCTTAATGATTCGACTCAACGTCAACATCGATCACATCGCGACGCTGCGGCAGGCGCGGCGCACCTATGAGCCGAGCGTTGTCGCCGCCGCAGTGCTGGCCGAGATGGCAGGCGCCCACGGCATCACGATTCATCTACGCGGCGACCGCCGGCACATTCAAGACGACGACGCCCGCACCCTGCGCGCCGTCGTCAAGACGCACCTGAACATCGAGATGGCGGCGACCGATGAAATGGTCAAGATCGCCTGCGAGGTGAAGCCGAACGCGGCGACGCTGGTGCCGGAACGCGCCGACGAAGTGACGACCGAAGGCGGCCTCGATGTCGTGTCGCACGAAGAGGAGCTTCGCCGCGTCACGGCTGAAATCGCTGATGCCGGCGTGCTTGTGAGCGTTTTTGTTGACCCGGACATCGCACAGATTGAAGCCTGCCAACGTGTCGGCGCGCAGCAGATCGAAATCTGCACGGCGCGCTATGCCGAACTGACCGACCCGACGCGCACGATGGGATTAAGCGACATCGAAGCCGAGCTGACGCGCATCACCGAATGCGCCGAGCGCGCCGGCGAGCTGGGCTTGCAGGTGGCCGCTGGCCACGGATTGACTTATCGCAACGTCGCGGCCATCGCCGAGATTTATCCGATTGAAGAGTTGAACATCGGCCATAACATCATTGCGCGGGCCGCTCTGGTCGGCCTTGAACGAGCGGTGCGCGAGATGATCGCCGCCATCAACGGGCGCTTGTCGTAGACCGCTGACAACTGACAACGGGTAACTACCTCGGTTGATAGCTGGTCAGGTTGCGCGCCTTGTCGCGGTGGCGCTCGATGGCGAGCTGAATCAGGCGGTCAATCAATTCGTTATAAGGAATGCCGCTGGCTTCCCAAAGCTTCGGATACATGCTGATCGAAGTGAAGCCGGGCATGGTATTAATCTCGTTGATGATGACCCGGTGGGTCTTGTCTTCAACAAAAAAGTCAACGCGCGCCAGGCCGGCGCCGTCTACGGCCTGGAAGGCTTTGACGGCGTCGCGCTGCAAGCGCTCGACAATCTTCTTAGGCAGCCGCGCCGGGACCTCGGTGCGCGAGGTCGTGTCAATGTACTTGTCTTCGTAATCGTAAAACTCGTGGCCAGTGATGACCTCGCCCGGCAGGCTGGCAGCCGGCTCATCGTTGCCAAGCACGCTGACTTCGATCTCGCGCCCGACGACGGCGCGCTCGACGATCACCCGGCGGTCGTAACGCGCCGCGTCGTTGATCGCCTCGCGCAACTCGCTTCGGTCTTGCGCCTTCGAGATGCCGACTGACGAGCCGAGATTGGCCGGCTTGACGAAGACCGGGTAGCCGAGACGGCGAGCGACCTTCTTGATGATGGCGTTGGGATCGGCTTCCCATGCGGCGCGCAGGAACCATTCGTAATCCGCGACTGTCAGACCGGCCTGTACGAACAACTGCTTCATCACCACTTTGTCCATGCCCGTAGCCGATGCCAGCACGCCACAGCCGACATAAGGCACGCCGGCCATCTCCAGTAATCCCTGAATCGTGCCATCCTCGCCGTAGGTGCCATGCAACACCGGGAAGACAACGTCTAGGGGCTGGCTGAGATTGGCGTCGAGCCGCTTCAATCCCTGTTGCGTCGGGTCGCCGATGATCGCCACCGACTGCTGATGATTGGCGCGCATCACGGTTTCGGGCAGCAAGGCTTTGGCGTCGCCCGACACCAGCCAGCGGCCTTGCTTGGTGATGCCGATGGGCACGACTTCGTATCTGGTTTTGTCTATCGCGTTGATGATCGATTCGGCGGAGCGCAGCGACACTTCATGCTCTCCTGACCGCCCGCCGAAAATGACTCCGACCCGGATTCTCTTTGCCAACGATTCCCCCATTCTCACAGGCAAGCGCAACGATGATCGCCAGTAGTTTTATGATTAATGCTAAAGACCGCTCTCTATGACAAGTGGCGACGTGCGTCGTTCGACCAGCTATTCGGGTTTCTGTTCACGCATTGCGCGCTCGGCCTCGTGAAGGCGATGGCGCATTCTGATGATCTTGCGCCAACTGATGGCAAGGTGTGCGATGCAGAAGCCGACCGGCAACAGCACGAACGGACTGGCCAGCAGTTTCAAGAAGCGCCCAAGCGAGTTCGCCCATACAGGCATGGCCGCAATCAATGCCAGCGCGACGAGCGGTACGAACACGCGCGCTTGCTCGGCGAGCCGCGACTCACTCTCCGCCAGTCCGACCGCTAGCCTGTGCCGCTCGGCCTCGCGTGTCGCCGTTGTTGACGGCTTCTGCGATAGTTCGTCCGGTAGTCGCATCTTTGGCTGCCCCGCTTACATAATCTTCTTGCCGAGCGCCGACAGGATCATCTCGACCGCAAGCTGCGCCGTCTGATTCACCGTGTCGTACAGCGGGTTGACTTCCGTCAGCTCCACCGATACGACGTGCCCAGAGTCGGCGATCTTCTCCATCGCCAGATGTCCTTCACGGTAAGTGACGCCGCCGCGCTCGGGCGTACCGACCCCCGGCGCGTAGAATGGGTCTATGACATCCATGTCCATCGTCACATGAATGCCGGCGGTATTGTGCGCCGCGATCTGAACCGCTTCTTCGACGCAAGTATTCATGCCGCGCTCATCTATCTCTGTCATCGTAAAGACGCGGACGCCGAGCGAGCGCAGCAGCTCGCGCTCGCCCGGATCGATGCTGCGCGCGCCGATGATGGCGGTATTCTCGGGCCGCACTTTCGGCGCGAAGCCGGCTACCTCTGTCAGCTCTTTCGCACCATAGCCGAGCAGCGCCGCCAGCGGCATGCCATGAATGTTACCCGACGGCGTCGTTTCGGGCGTGTTGCAGTCGGCGTGTGCGTCGAGCCAGATAATCCCGACCACCGCACCCGCCTTGCGAAAATGCGCGGCGACACCGGCAACGCTGCCGATGGCAATTGAGTGGTCGCCGCCCAGCACGACCGGCACCGCGCCTTCGGCGAGCGCCGCTTCGACCATGCGAGCTAACTCTTCTGACGCAGCGGTGATCTCAGGCAGGTAGCGGGCGCGCGTATGCACCTGGGCGACGGCTTCCGGCGGCGCGACGTGGACGTTGCCGGCGTCGGTAACGTCGTAGCCAAGAAAGGCGAGGGCTTGATTGAGCCCGGCGATGCGGATCGCCGATGGCCCCATGTCAACTCCGCGACGTCCGGCCCCCAGGTCCATCGGCACGCCGATAATTCTACAGCGGCGTTTCAAAGTCATGATGCCTTTTGCTCCTTTCGGAAGCGCCGAAAGGTTCCATTTCACGATAGTCGAATGGAATGGGCTCGTCAACAAACGCCGCCGGCTTTGATAGGCGATTCGACAGGGAATCAAAGAGGAGAAAAGCATGGAGTATCGCCGCAAAGGCGGTACTCCATGCACAGGTCGGAGGGGCTAGAGCGATCTGAGGAATGTGAGGGACTGCGCCCTGCGCGCATCGCTCAATCGTCGGTAGCGGCGTCGGCTTGCGCGGATAAAAAAAGGGCCGCACGCGGCGGCCCACCCTTATGAGGAAATGATGAGTAGCTAAACTTCAGTGGCCGGCAACATCATCGCTCGCCGTGGTGAAGCCGTACTGGTCGGCGCGGCTCGCGACTTCGATGGCGGCGAGAATCTTCGGCACGTAATTGCAGGTCTCTTTCGGCAGCAGTTGCTTGTTATAAATCTCCCAGAAATTGGCGCGTCCGTTCTTGACGACCGCCTCCATCACGCGCGGCTCGCCCGAGTTGTAGGCTGCCATCGCCAACGCCCAATCACCAAACAGCGTGTAGAGATCGCGCAGGTAAGAGGCGGCAACGCGCGTCTGCTTCAGCGGATCGGCGCGCTCGTCGTTGCCGCTTTCGACCGTCATGCCGTATTCCTTGGCGGTCTTCGGGATGAATTGCCAGATGCCGCCGGCAGCCGCAGGCGAAACGGCGCGCGGATTCCAGACGCTCTCGACGTGCGCCAGCCAGACAAGGTCTTCCGGCAGGCCGGCGCGGCGAAATTCCTGGCGCGCCATCTCAAGGAAAGCGCTGCTGCGCGTAATCCCGATGGTCATCGTCTGGCGGCCCGTCTTCGTCGTCGTGTAGTAGTTCACCCAATGCTCGATTGCCGGGTTCACCTGAAAAGCCATATCGCCCACGGTGAGCTGTGCCGGCACGTCGCCATCGGCAAGCTCCGAAGCATTTTCTGTCGCCGTCGTGGTGGCCGGCTCGTCGCTGGCCGAAGCCGTCGCGATTCCGGGCAGCGCATCGGCGCCGGGAAGCTGCGGCACAGGCATGGACACGTCGGCAACCATCTTATCGGGATCAACCGGCGGGTCACGGCGCACGCGCATGGCGCGCACTCCCGAAGCCGTCTCCGCAGGCGTCGAGTGACCTGCGACGCGGCGGGCAACGCGCTTGTAATAATCGGTGAGGTGCGAATCGTTGTTCGCCGCAGTGGCAAGAATGTCGAGAGCTTTCTCGAAATCAGCGCGCTGGCGGCTCAGACCGCGCGGCGGAATCTCGGTCACGGCGATGGCCGAAGTCGAGCCATTCAACGATGCTTCGGTCGCCCCGGCGGGCTGGCGGTGCTTGACCGCATAAAAGGAGGTCGCAATCGCCATCACGGCAGTCAGTAGGGCCGTCGTGGCAAGCTTGCGAACGAGGAGTTTTTTCGTGGGCAGAATTTCCAAACTTGAGGCAAAGATACGTCTGATCTTCATTGACTCTCCGTGTGGGTACAACCGGTCTTACCGGGTTAGCCAATGGTCAATAATTCTGGAGTTTTATGGAGAATTTCAGGTGCGTTTCGCTGTGCCTGAGGTCGGCCAACTTCGAATGACTGCCTGTCTCCCCATCCCCCTTGCTCGTTCTTGAAACCGTTATGTGGTGGCGACAATTTAATCTTATCAACACCCCATGCTGGCGTCTATACCTTTGTCGCTGTGCAAGAAAATCACAAGAAAAGCGAGGATTCAGGCATCGGCGGCTAGCCGGCAGAGGTTGAGCAAAGCAGGGCTTTCTGCCATCATTAACGCACGATGTTCGGCATCTTTAAGACGGGAATCAAGCTCGGAATCGGCTGCTTTGTGGCGGGCATTCTCTTTGTCCTGCTGATTATCGCGGCGTGGTATTACTACTTCGGGCGCAAGCCTGAGCCGCGGCCCAGGAACCAGAATCGCCGCGCCGCAACCCTACAGCTCAATCGCGGCGCGGGCGGCCCGTCAGCGCGCCCGCTCCTTTAAAATGGCGACCGCTTCTTCCGCCGTATTTACAAACGACAGCCACGAGAGGTCGGCGTCCGAAATCACCAGATGCTCGCGCAGGCACTTGATGGCGCGCGGCCAGCACTCGCCCAGCAGGATGAGCGGGCGCGGCGGCAGGACGTTCATCGTTAGCTTGTTCCAGACCAATGAAATCTCGGTGATCGTTCCCATGCCGCCGCGCAAGGCGACGTAGCCGACCGACTGAGTAATCAGCTTCTGCAAGCGCGCGTAGAAATCGGCGCTCGGCTCGATCTTCTTCAGGTAAGGATTGGGCGCTGATTTGAACTGCGTCATGGTGACGCCAATGACGTGGCCGCCGGCGTCAGGCGCGCCGCGGCTGATGGCTTCCATAACGCCGGCGTAACCGCCTGAGCAGACATCGAAGCCGGCTTCGACCAGCAAGCGCCCAAGCTGGAGCGCTTCCTGATACTCTGCCGCGTCGGTGCCGCAGCGCGAGCCGCCGAAGACGGTTACGCGCCGCCGCGCCTCATCATCGAGCAACAGCCCGCGCGCCATCTTGTCGCTCATCACCTCGCCGCTCGTCATGCGCCGCCTCTCCTTTCCGCTGCCATTAAGGCTTCAGGCGATAGAGCATTCGCGGGAAGGGAATCGTTTCGCGAATGTGCTCGATGCCACAGAGCCACGCGGTGCAGCGCTCGATGCCCATGCCGAAGCCGCCGTGCGGGAAGCTGCCATACTTGCGCAGGTCGAGATACCAGTCGAAAGCCTCTTCGGGCAGGCCGTGTGCCTGAATCTGCTTGAGCAGATAATCGAGGTCGTCAGCGCGCTGGCCGCCACCGATGACTTCGCCGTAGCCTTCGGGCGCCAGCACGTCAACGCACAACGCCAGATCGGCTCGCTCGGGGTCGGGCTTCATGTAAAACGCTTTCACCGCCGCCGGGTAGCGATGCACCATCACCGGGCGGTCGTACTGGCTTGAGATGTATGTCTCGTCCGGCGCACCGAAGTCGCCGCCCCATTCAAAGCGCGTTTCCAGCTCGCCTTTCTCGAAGCCTTCTTGCAGCATACGCACGGCCTCGTCGTATTGCAGGCGCGGAAAGGGCTTCTGAATCTTTTCGAGCTTCGCCGTATCGCGCTCCAGCTCTTTTAGCTCAGCCTGGCGGTTTTCCAGCACGCGCCCGACAACAAACGAGATGAAGTCTTCGGCCAGATTCATGACATCGTCGAGATCGGCGTAAGCGACTTCCGGCTCGACCATCCAGAACTCCGTCAGGTGACGGCGGGTCTTCGACTTCTCTGCGCGAAACGTCGGGCCAAAGGTGTAGACTTTGCCGAAAGCGGCGGCGGTCGCTTCGTTGTAGAGCTGGCCCGATTGTGTCAGGTAGGCTTTGTTGTCGTCGAAGTAGTTGACCTCGAATAGCGTCGTCGTGCCTTCGCAGGCGGCGGGCGTGAAGATCGGCGTGTCCATCAGCAGGAAGCCATTCGAGTCGAAGTAATCGCGCACGGCGCGAATGATTTCAGCGCGCACCGAGAGGATGGCATGCTGGCGACGCGAGCGCAGCCAGAGATGGCGGTGATCCATCAGGAACTCTGTGCCATGCTCTTTCGGCGTGATGGGATATTCTTCGGCCACATGCACAACGTCGAGGCCGCTGACGTCCAGCTCATAAACGCCGGGCTGTTTAGGATGCTCGCGCACTCGCCCGCGCACGATGATCGATGATTCCTGCGTCAGACGCTCGAAGTCATTCCATATCTGCTCGCTGACGTCGCGCTTCGAGACGACGCCCTGGATCAAGCCTGAGCCGTCGCGGATCTGTGGGAACTTGAGCTTGCCGCTCGAACGGATGTTATAAAGCCAGCCTTTGATGGTCACTTCTTCGCCGACGTGACCGGCTAGATCGCGGATGTAAGTCTGCACCATAATCGCTCCTGTGATGGTCGTTGCGTGAACGAATAATCCTACACTAGCGCACGGCGCAAAAAAAGGAACGCGCCGCGTGAAGACCGGATTGCACGGTACGCGCCGGCTGTCTTTTCGCCGTACACACCGATTGGAAAACAGATACAGGCCGGCGCTCGGGGCAGACGATTTCCGCCAAAAGACGCGCCCTGCGCCTCTACGCGAGCGTGGCATCGGAGTTGCCCCTAATAGCGAGGGGAAAGCAAATCCGAATAGAGCGGAGGAATCGTTTATGGCAGACAGAATTATTGAGGTGAACCGTGATGGCGGCAGCGGCATGACGGCCATTGCTATCGTATTGATGCTGATCGTACTGCTTGCCGTGCTGTATTTCACCGGCGCATTCCACAGGATGTTTGGCGGCAGCAAGCACGAGATTGACGTGAACATCAACAAGCCGGGGATTGTGTTGCAGCTTACATAAGCCCATCGAGTCGCAAACGAACGGGAAAAGCGAGAGCCGCCAGGACAGACACCTGTCGGTCCTGGCGGCTCGACCTTTCTTGCGCTCTGGCGCTGCGCTTTACCTGATTGGCGGGCGCGTGTCACCGGGCAAGGGCGCCTTTGGGTCTCCGAGCGGCCCGCGCTGCCGGTTCCTCACGTCGTTTGGATAGGGCGTCTGGATTTGCGTGTCTATCGGCCCACGGTTGCGGGCTTTCGCTCCGGTCGCCGGCGTCGTCGTTGCAAATAATGTCCACGCGCCGCTCGGCATATCACCAGCCAGCTCGCGCTGCCACTCGTATTCCGGGTGCGCTTTCAAAAACGTATCGAGCCTAAAATCCGCGCCGCACGCATGACCAATCGCCGCCCAGAATTTCATCTCAGCGGCCAGCCGCCCGTCTGTAGCTTTGGCGTTTGATGCGCCGGCGGGATAGAAGCTGCGCCAGTCGCTGTTCGCGCCCTTGTCGTCCAGTTCGACATGGCCGCAGAGGGTATTGGCCGAGCCGCCGTTGCGCTTGCGCGTCCCGTCATAATGATCAGCCAGAAACTTCCTGGCCAGCGTGACATCGATCTTGCCGCGGTTTTCTTTCATCAGCTCGTCCCAGCGGCGATGCCGTGCATTGGCGCCGTTGGTCGTGCCGTTCGGGTCAAAGCTCGTCTCTTCCTTAATCGTTTTTTCATGGACGGGGAAGTTCGAGCCGACGAAGTAACCGTCTTTGGTGCGCTCGACGATGTTATTCTTGAGACCGTTTTCGAGCCGCGCGATCTCGCCCGTCTTGCGGTCGCCAATCAGCCAGTCGTTAGCATAGCCGCCGTTTGGATGATCCATCATCACCTTCAGCCAGCCGTCAATCGAATCGGCGTACTGCGTGGCTTTGCGTATGCGGTAGAACTCCGGCAGCCCCGCCGGGTCGAATCCTTTGAAGTCGCTGATCGTCGTTTCAGTGACCATCAATCCGGCATCGTTCACATAGAAATCATCGCCTGAATGGATGAAACCGGGGAACGAATCCATCAGGATGCGGTGGCCCGCCGCCGGCTTTAGATCGACCATGATATTCCAGTGACGACCGATCAAGTAATCGATCCAGTTGTTGTGCGCCATAACGATGTCACCATTTTTGGTATAGCTGCCGGTGGCGACAAAGGCCGAGCAGGCGGGCGGCGGCGACTGATGCAGTTCGGGGTCGTCTATGCGCGCCTGCGTGAGCGACGGGATGTAATAAAACGCCAGCTCCATCCAGCCGTTCATCGCCAGCACGTCGTCGGCGTCAATGTGCACGCCGCGCGCATAAGCGCCGCGGGCGATGGCTTGAATCTCGTGCTTGTACTCGTCGTCGAGCTTGCTCCAGAACATCTCGTGCGCGGCGTTGCGATAAAATGCCCAGTCGTGCGCGGTGACGCGCTGCAAGTACTTCTTGAAGACGCGCAAGGCGTCATCGATCTCGCGCGCCAGCAGCCAGCCGTGCTGATAGCCGACTTCATCGGGCGTGCCTTCAAGATGCAGGTAGATCCAGCCGTTGCGTTCCGTGCGCGTGGCTTTCGCGAGCGGGTCGCCTTTGGCATCCGTCTGCGCTGTGACCCGTGGCAGGTTCGCCACCAGCGCCAACGACACGGCAATACCGAACGCCACCGCAATGCGGCTCATACGCTGTAACATAAAACCCTCCTTGTGACTGGTCAATCGCTATTGGAGTGCTTGCGGCGGCGATTATATTACACTCGCCGGTCTGTGGCAAAACGGCGCAAAGCAATTAGCGGACGATGGTCGAAGGAAGGCCGGGTGGACTCGACAGCGCCGTGAGTCCTTATTTTAAGCGGGCGAGAAAGTCGCGGTTGGTCTTCGTATCGGTCAGGCCCTTCAACAACAGCTCCATCGCTTCGATAGACTTTTTGCCGGCGAGGGCGCGGCGCAGCAGATTGATCTGCGGCATGGAGTCGGGATCGAAGAGCTTCTCTTCTTTGCGGGTCCCCGATTTCGAGATGTCTATGGCCGGGAAGATGCGGCGCTCGGCAAGCTTTCTGTCGAGGACGATCTCCAGATTGCCCGTCCCTTTGAACTCCTGAAAGATCACTTCGTCCATCTGGCTACCGGTATCGATCAGTGCCGTGGCGATGATCGTCAAGCTGCCGCCTTCTTCGGCCTTGCGCGCCGCGCCGAAGAACTTGCGCGGGAACTCCATCGCCCGCGAATCCACGCCGCCGCTCATGGTGCGACCGCGGCGGCTGGTCTCACGATTCGAGGCGCGCGCCAGCCGGGTGATCGAATCGAGCAACATCACCACGTCCTCGCCGCATTCGACCATGCGCTTGACGCGCTCATGAACCAGCCGAGCAATTTGCAGGTGCAGCTCGCCGCCTTGATCCGCCGACGAAGCGACGACTTCGCCGCGCACGCGCCGCTTCATATGCGTGACCTCTTCGGGACGCTCGTCAATCAGCAGGACGACCAGATGCGTTTCGGGATGGTTATCGGCGACGGCTTCGGCGATCTCTTCGATGAGCGTCGTCTTGCCAGTCTTCGGCGGCGCGACGATCAAGCCGCGCTGGCCCTTGCCGATGGGCGCGATCAGGTCGAGCACGCGCATTGAAAGGTTGTCGTTGCCTTCGGAAAGCTCCAATCGCTCAGTTGGGTCAACGCTGGTCAAACGGGTGAACTCTGGCCGGTGCGTGTAAGCTTCCGGCGCCATCTCGTTGATGGTCTCAATCTGGCTGAGCTGGTCGGATTGCGCGCGCCCGCGGCCTGCGTCGCTCGGGGTCGCGCGGCCCACAATCATCACGCCTTCGCGCAGCGCGTACTTCTGAATCAGGTTGCGCCCGACGAAGATGTCTTTCGGGCCGGGCAGGTAATTGTTCGCCGCCTGACGAAGAAAGCCGAAGCCTTTTTCGTTGAGCTGCAAAACGCCCGTTACGGTCGGTTGTGAGTCCATTATCACTCCAATAGAGAAATGCGTCTTCGATCAATCCGGCAATTCCAGCATGACTTCGGCGCGGCGGTGCATCACCTCGCGCCCGAAATCGGTGAGGCTCACCGTTGGATAGAGACCTTTTTCGACGGCGACGCACGCGGCATCAATCAATGCTTTGATGTAAGCGGTAATCTCGTCCTGCCGCATATCGCTCAACAAGCCATAGGTCGAGAGCTTGTTGAGCTTGCTTTCAAGCACCTGCTTACTGGTCGAGCCGCGCAAGACTGCCGCCACCGTTCCCTTGCCGAAACGGCCCCGGCCATATTCGCGCTCGATGCGGGCGATGCAACTGAGTATCTTGATGACGACGGTCATCTGTGCCAGGTTCGGCTTGCGCGCACGCTCTCGCGGCGCATCGCCCGCGGATTCGGCCCGCGTCAGCGCGCGGCGGCTGGCGGCGCGCGCTTTTAGTTGTTCGCGCAACTCGACGCCGGCTGGCGCTTGCTCGATGATGAACTGCTCAAGTTCGGTCGCCCGGTTGGTCTCGGCTTTCCGTGCGCGGCCCATGCGCAAGGTGCCCGCGGGCGGCGCCTGGATACGCTCTTCTTCAAGGTAACGCGCGTCGGCGGGCGCGCAGCTCGAACAGCTCTCGCACGCCGGCGCCTGTTTGCGGTCGCCGAAGTATTTCAGAATGTAGGTGCGCAGGCAAGCCTTATGATAGCAATAATCGATCATGCGCCGCAGCTTTCCCTGTTCAGCGGCGGCGCGCGCGGCCAGCTCTCTGGTGTCAACCCGCAAGGCCCGCGCCGGCGGCGCGTCCAGCAAGCGGATGCCGCGCCCCTGAAACGCCGCGTGATAACCGATCAAGCCTTTGGCTTCGAGCGCCGCCAGCGCCCGGCGCATCTGTGCGTCGCTCAGCCCGAGTTGCGCGGCGATGGCCTTCAGATCAAGCTCTGTCTGCTCCCGCTCGTTGACGTTGCGCGTGAAAATCAGGTCGCGCAGCACGCCGCCTTCATTCGAATCGTCGCGGACGGCTTCGAGCGCCACGTCAATTGGCATCTTCATCAGCGCCAGAATGGTCGCTTCGCTGGCGCGACCACGCTCGATGTGGCCGGCCTTCTCCAACACGACGAGCGCCGAATGGATGGACATATCATTCTTGACGCGCAATCGCTCGCTGAGCTCGCGCGCCGTCAGCTCGACGCGCTCCAGGCCGAATGAAGCGATCTCGTCATAGACGCGCTTGATCAGCTCTGGCGACGGGTGGCTGCCTTCGATGAAGAATTGCTGCGTGCGCGTGTCCGCGTAGTTAAACAGCAGGACGCATTCCGACGGCAGTCCGTCGCGGCCAGCGCGCCCAACCTCTTGATAGTAAGCTTCGATTGAGCCCGGCAGGTGGAAATGCGCCACGAAGCGAATGTCGGGTTTATCGATGCCCATGCCAAAGGCGTTGGTCGCTACGATGGCCTGCGCATCGCCGCGCATGAAAGCGTCTTGCGCGCGGCTGCGCTCGCCGTCGTCCATGCCGCCGTGATACAGCTCAATGCGCAATCCGGCGAGCTTGAGCTTGGCGGCAATCTGCTCGACACTCTTGCGCGTCGCCGCATAGATGATGCCCGCGCCCGCCGCATGGCGGATCAAGCGCTTCAGCGTGTCGATCTTTTCGCGCTCGGTCGCCGTGTGCATGACGCGCAAGGCGAGATTGGGGCGGTCAAAGCCGGCAACAAAGACCTGCGCGTCCGTAAGCCCGAGCTGCTCGCAGATGTCTGCGCGCACCTGCGGCGTCGCTGTCGCCGTCAGCGCGATGACCTGCGGATTGCCGAGCTGCTCGATAGCCGGCTTCATCCGCAGGTAGTCGGGGCGGAAGTCATGGCCCCAGTGCGAGATGCAATGCGCTTCGTCAACGGCAAACAATCGCACGCGGGTCTCGCCGATTGAATCCATGAAGGCCTGGCTGCGAAAGCGTTCGGGCGCGACATAAACCAGCTTGTATTCGCCCATGCGCAAACGGCTCAGGCGAATGTTGGTTTCGCTGTAGCTCAGGCTGGAATTGATGAAGGTGCCACTGATGCCGCGCTCGGCGAGCTGATCAACTTGATCTTTCATCAGCGCGATGAGCGGCGAAACGACAAGCGTTGTGCCTTCGCGCATCAGGGCAGGCAGTTGATAGCAGAGCGATTTGCCGCCGCCGGTCGGCATGACGACGACCGCGTTGCGGCCCGCAAGCACAGCCTGGACGACTTCGTCCTGGCCCTCGCGAAATTCGGTGAAGCCAAAATGCTGTTGCAGCGCCTCGTGCGCCGCCGCGGCCTCGCTCACTCAGGTATCCTCTCAGCGTTAATGTCGGTTGTGGATTGCGCTGGATTGTTCGACGACCAACAAAGAAAACCATACCACGCGGGTGATGACTTTCTCAATCTACCGGCAGGCGCTTGCAGCCTTCGCCGCCGCGCCGCCTGACGGAACTATTTTCTTGACGTTGGAATGATCCCCACTCAATAATCCCGACAGATGCTGTTCGGGCATGCGGTGAGAGAGGAAGTGATATGAGCGACGACCCGACAAACAAACTGCCCGATGAGACACAATACGACAGCCAGCCCATAACCACGGTGCTGGAACGCCTCAATGAAATTGGTGACGGCCTGAAAGCGGAGATTGAAACACTGCGCGTTGGGCAAGAACAATTGCGTATTGGCCAGGATCAACTGCGCGTTGGCCAGGATCAACTGCGCGTTGGCCTGACTGCCGAGATTCAATCATTACGTTCGGAGATGAATCAGCGGTTCGCCGACGTTGATAGGCAGTTCGTCCTGCTCAACAAGAAATTTAGGATGCTCGCGGAAGAAGTTTTGCAGGTGCGGGCCGAACACGAGATATTCGAAGACCGCCTCGACAAGCTGGAACAGAAGACGCCTTGACTATCGCTTGATGCCGAAGGCCAGAAAGACGATGGGGCGGAAGATCTTCCACCAATCGGTGATGGCGCGCATCTTTGTGTAAGCGATGCCGTCGGTCTTCGGGTACTCGATTGTCACCGGAACCTCGACAACGCGATGGCGCAGGCGCAGGGCTTTGAAGAGCAAGTAAGGCTCCAGCTCGTAACGGTCGAGCCATTCTTGCCAGAGGTTGATGCGCTGGTCGTCGAACAACGACAGCTTGATGGCGCGAAATCCGCTTGATGCATCAGTGACCCGCCTGCCGCAGAAGAAGGAAAACAACCAGGTGTAGCCGCGCGTGCCGACACGGCGGCGCAAAGGCATGCGCAGGTATTCGCCGCCATTGAGGTAGCGCGAGCCCTGCACCAGCTCGGCTTCGCCCCGCAGAATCGGCTCGACCAGTCGCGGAATCTGCTCAGGCGGTGTCTTGCCGCCGCCCGATACAATCACCACGACATCAAAACCATTGGCCCGCGCATAATCGATGCCGGCGCGAATCGCCGCGCCGACGCCGCGGTTAGCGCCCTGACGAATCACTGTCGCGCCGGCGCTTTCGGCGTAATCGCGGGTCGCGTCGCTTGAGCCGTCGTCCACGACCACTGTCGCTTCAACGAGGTCGCGCGGCACGGCGCCGACGACGCGGGCGATGCGCTCGCCTTCGTTCCAGGCGGGTGCGACGCACAGCACGCGCGGCTGCGGGCGGGTCATAACCTCCACGTCGAGCGCCGGCGAAGCGTTCATGCCGGTCTCCCCTCGTTGTTCTCTTTCAGCCATTGGTAAGTTCGGCGCAGACCTTCTTCGATGGTCACGGATGGCACCCAGCGCAGCTCGCGGCGAATCTTTTCGATGTTGACGACGCGGCGGCGGATGTTGTCAATGTCGCGGCGGTCAACATAGGTCGGCTCGACCTGCGCATTGGTGATGCGGATGATGATCCGCGCCAGTTGATTGATCGTCGTTTCGCGCCCGGTGCCGACATTATAGACCTGACCCTCGGCCTTCGACGAGATGCCGGCCATCAGCGTCGCCTCGACGACATCATCAATGTAGGTGAAATCGCGTGTCTGCTCGCCGTCGCCGTGAATGCGCGGCGCTTCGTTCTGCATCGTCGACTCGAAGAACTTAGCGATGACTCCGCAATAAGGATTGTCGGGGCGTTGCTGCGTGCCAAAGACGTTTGAATAGCGCACCGCCGCCACTGACAAGCCGTAACTTTCGTAGAACGCCTTGCAGTAATTCTCGCCCGCGAATTTCGAGACGGCGTAAGGGCTGAGCATGTTGGTCGCATCGTCTTCATTGATCGGCAAGTAACGCGGATTGCCGTAGACCGAAGCCGACGAAGCGTAAACCGTGCGCGGTACGTTGGTTTCGCGCGCCGCCAGCAGCACGTTCAGTGTGCCGCCGATGTTGACTTCGTAATCCTCGCGCGGGTTGCGCGTCGAGACGATGATGTTGCGCGCCGCTTCGTGAAAGACGATGGCAGCACCCTGGACGACGTCGCGCACCAGTTCGTAATCGGTCACCGTGCCGCGCACGATCTCCATGTCGGCGGCGTCACCGGGCAAGTTCTCTAGCGTGCCGGTGTAGAAATCATCCAGCACGACGACGCGCGCGCCTTCGCGCAGGAGGCGGCGCACGATGTTGGAACCGACAAAGCCGGCGCCGCCGGTCACGACGATCCGTTGTCCTGACAGTTTTTCAAAAGCGATCATTTACACTCTCTCCGCCAATTCGCACGTGCCCCAGCCTGTGCAAGCAAAACGGCGATGATGATGGCAAGCGGGCAGGGCGGTAAAATAACCTGTGAAGGATACCCGATTTCGCGACGACAAGCCAACCGCCAAAGTGTTTTTTCGCTTGCCAGCCGGCAGCGCCCGGACGGCAAAAATAGAGCGAAGGATCAGAGCCACGTCATCCCCGGCAAGAGGTTGTCCGCTGCTTCTCTGACCCTTCGCTTTTTCGTGCGCTCTGCTGCTTTCTTGTCGGCTCACGCCGCCTTACTTCACCCGCATCGTCGGATCGCCCAGCAACACCCAGCTCCGCCGCACGTCACTGTCGCTGACCACCTGCCGCGCTCGCTTCGTCGCCTCGCCGATAGTCATCCCCTGCACTCGCGCCGTCGCTCCCCCGAACAACTGCCGCATCACTTCTTGATTCATCTGCGCCTGCCCGTCGCCGCTTGTCTGCGCCGACGACGCCCACACCGCCGCCGCTCCTCCCTCTGATAACAGCAGCGCTTCGCCCAGGCTCGCCGTTCGCGGATCATTGAACAAGCCGTTCAAGCAGGTCATCGAGATCACTACCGTCAGATGGTCGCGGTTGCTCAGACTCGCCGCATCAGCGGTCACCAGCACGCTGCCGCGCCACACACTGGCCGAGCCGTGCCCGGCATAATTGACCACCAGTGGCCCGCGACTGAGCCCCGCCATCACCGCTTGATGCGCCGCCGCGTCATCCATCTGACTGCGATAGATGGTCATCACCGCCAGCCCCGGCGGCAGCAGGCTCTTGACCGCCGTTGTCGCCGCCTCGAAGTTGTAGCCGTCATTGCGGTCAGCGACCAGCAAAGCGCCTTCGTGGCGCTGCTTCTCATAATTGAGCAGCTTACCGACAACCAGCGCCGCAGCCTCAGGTGAGCGCACCGGCAGGCGACCGATGGCGACTTCTGAAAGGCCGTCGCCGTCGCTGTCGCCGAGCCACTCATCAGAGGCGGTCTCGAACTGCAAGGTGGTGATGCGGCCAGTGGGGACGAAGTCGTTGTCGCCGAGGCCGAGATAGTTGCGCGGATCGTAGCTGGCGTCGCCGGCGAGCAGCGCCCAACGGGGAGCTTTCTTCCAGAGCGTGTGAGCGCGGGTGAGAAAGTCACGGACGGCAGCGGCGGAGTGAGCGCCGAAGGAGAATTCATCAAAGAGGTCTTCGACATCAACGACGGCGACGGAGTAGCCCTGACTGAGTCTGAGCTGTTTGAGGGGCTCAAGGCTAGAGATGAGGCTGGCGTGCGAGATGATGATGAGGTCAGCGCCATTGGCGGCGCGGTTCCAGGTTGAGGGTCGCTGGGTGATGACCTGCGCCGGATGTTGGACAGCGCGCTCGCTGATGGCATAGAGCTGGCGCGGCCCGCCGCTGGGCAATGCCGCTGTCAGCCGGTAGCTATTACCGTCCGCTTCAACCTGACCTTGAATCTCGACAGGGTTGCTCGCGTCAGTGATGTCGAAAAGGCGAACGGCGGGCCGCAGGAAGCCGCTGATCTGTATGGTCTGTCCGCCGTCGGCGCTCATCAGCAGGGCATTGTCGTCGGCGACGAAGCGGTGCGCGTAAGTCAGACGCACGACATCGAGGACGCTGAAATCGCTCGGACCATTGAGAGCTTGCAAAGTGATGCTGTTGTCGCCGTCGCGCAGCAGCGACATCGGCAGCGTGAACGAGGTCGTTGAATGCGCCTGACTATCGAATAGAGTTGTACCGATAAACGAGCCGTTGAAGCTAAGGCTGACGCCATGCCCAACGTTGAGGCCGAGTCCCTGTGTAACCAGATCGAGCGTGGCAGGCGATTGGGCCTGGGAATCAGGCTGCGAAACTTTCAAGGAGAGCGTATAAGGCGTGCTGCTGATGATGGGGCCGAACCAGTTGTCGGCGTCGCCGTTCTTGATTGAAGGGAAGTAGAGATACCGCGGCTTCAGTTCGGTGGTGTAAGCAAAGCTCTGAGCCTCGTCCGGTTTGTCGGGAAGGCCGCTAACGCCCGCGATGCGGCGACCGGGCTGCGCGCCGAAGATGAGGTAATAGGCGTGTGTAGCGGTCTCCGGGGTATCGAGTGGAGTGGCGAAAAACTCGATGGAGTCGGTCGAATCGAGCCGCCCTTTAAAGCCGCCGTTGACGAGCATGGCGACCTCCTGGCCATCGGCAAAGAGTTGTAAGAAGCGCGGGTCGCGCATTGGCTCGAGCCCGGCGGCAATGAGTTCGGGCTGAGTGATGCGATACCAGCCGGCTTGCTTGATCAGCAGCTTGACGCCTGCTTGAGCGGCAATCTCCCACTGCCTGGCAAGGCTGTCGTTGGCAAGGCGGTCGGCTGAAAACATCGCCATGCCTTTGCGGCTTGCAGTCACCGGCAGCAATTGCCTCTGAGCCGCGTCGCCTGAATCATTAATCTCATTGAGCAGAACCGCGCGGGCTTCGGCGGGGAGCTTGCCTACGGGCGAAGTAAAGAAGGGGCCGTGCAGGGTTGCGCCGCCGCTCAAGTCAATGTCTTCGAGCCAGTACATCGCCGCCATATCAGCCGCACCTTGCGCGTCAACCCACGAATAAACAGCGCCGGCGGCAAGGACAGTATCTTGGCCGGCGATCAGCGCCGACCCGGCGATCAGCGAAGGATTAATCCGTGTGCGCTGACCACGGACTTCGCGGTAGAGATTGAAACCGAGGTTGTCTGCCTCGTAGCCGGTCTGCCATTCTAAATAGACTTTACCGCTGTCATCAGCGAGCGCCTTAAACGATTCGAGCCGGACAATGGTCGGGCTCGACGCCGTGAAGTCAGCGGCGAATTCCGAAGTGTTGTTGGCAGGCGACCCCGTCGTGTTGGTGGCGGTCGCGGTAATCAGCGGGTCTGTGGTGGCCAGTATGATGCCGCTGAAGCTGGCGTTGCCGCTGGCGTTTGTCGTCACAGAGGTCGAGCCGCGATAGCTTGTCGCTTCGCCATTGCCCGAAGGGTCGGCGGTCGTCATCGAATAAAACTCAATGGCGAAGGTCATGTTGGGCGCACTGTTCAAAGTGCCTGCGACCGTTATGCTGCCGCCACTCACGGTGGCCGCAGTGATCACCGGGTAATTTTGTAAGGTGTTTGCCCCGGCGTCGCTATCGTTCGGGTCGTTGGCCGTCACACCACTGGCGTTCTCGGTGCCGCCGGCCAAGTCTATGCCTAACCCGGTGTTCGAGTAGATCGAGTTGGCGCGGATCGAGTTGCCGTTACTGGAAGCGCCCGCGACATTCACGCCATCGCCGCCATTAAAAGCGATGCGGTTGGCGGCCCCGGCTGCCGTCCCGCCGACGGCGATTCTGACCGAGGTGTTGCGGATATGAATGCCGTGGCTGGTGTTGGGCAGGGCGTCCGCGCCATTGGCTTTCAGGCCGATCAGGTTGCCTTGCACCGCATCATCATTAGCATTGTCGGCATCGATGCCGACGGTGTTGTTACCGCTGATGACGTTGCCGGGCGGCGTACCGGGCGTTGCCGTAATGCCGCCGACAGTGACGCCATCAGCCTGGACGATGTGAATTCCGGCGCTCGTGTTGCCGAGGGCGCTCATGCCGGTGATGTCTGTGCCGATGTAGTTGCTTGCGACTGTGTTGTTGTCGAATATGCCGCCCTGCCCTTCGTTCAATTGCACGCCGTTGGCGCCGTTGGCAGAGATGATATTGCGCAGATCAGAAGTTGAGCCGCCGATGATCGAGCTGGTGGTTTGATTCAGCAGCACGCCGTTGGCTCCGTTGCCCAGCGCCGCCGCGCCGCCCGCCTGAAGGCCGATCAAATTGCCGCGCACCAGATGGCCCGAACTGGCGCCGCCGAGAAGCTCAACGCCGTCGCCGGTGTTGCCGCTGATGACGTTGCCGGGCGGCGTACCGGGCGTTGCCGTCGAGCCTCCGATGGTGAGGTTATCCGGCCCGCCGTTGACAAAGACGCCGTTGCCGCCATTGGCGATGGCCGCCGTGCCATTGATGTTGGTGCCAATGTAATTGCCGGCAATCGTGTTGTTGTCGGCGTTCTCGCCATTCATATCTATGCCGTCGGTGTTGGCGTCTGTGTTATTGCCCGATATGACATTGCGCTCCATCGCCGACGAGCCGCCGATGGTCGTGCTAGAGGCGTCGTTGATGTTGATGCCGTTGCGCTCGTTCTTCAAAGCCGCCATGCCGTCGGCTTTCAGGCCGATGATGTTGCCCTGAATCTTGTTGCCGGTAGTCGTGTTCTGTATCGTACTGCTGCCGACGATTTCAATACCGTCACAGGTGCCACAGCCGGTCGCGCCGTTGCCGCTGATGACGTTGCCGGGCGGCGTGCCAGGTGTCGCCGTCGAGCCGCCTATCGTGTTGTTATCCGGCCCCGAATTGATTCGCACGCCGTCGCCGCCCGCGCCGATGTCGTTCATGCCTGTGATGTCTGTGCCGATATAGTTTCCGGCTATCGTGTTGTTGTCACTGGTCTCGCCCTGAATAGCGACTCCGAATGAAGTCGTCGCGGTGCCCCCGGTAATGATGTTCCGCGCCGTTGTTGTCGAGCCGCCGATGGTATTGGCCGGCGCGCTATCGATCAAGATGCCGTGACCTGTGTTCCTCAGCGCTGTTGCGCCGCCGGCGGCAATCCCGATCAGGTTACCCTGCACGCTATTCATCGTCGCGGCGGCGGTGAGCATGACGCCATTCGTGTCGTTGCCCGAAATGACATTGCCCGGCGCCGTCCCCGCCGTCGCGCTCAAGCCGCCAATGGTGTTGCCAGAGCCGCCAGAGATCACAACGCCGCCCGCGCCATTGGCCGCCGTGACGCTGCCGGTTTCGTTCGTACCGATGTAGTTATTCTCGATTAGGTTGTTGTCTGACTGGATGCGTACGCCGTTACCGGTCCATTGCCGGATGACCAGCGAGCGGATCGCGCTGCCGCTACTGCCTGGTGCCAGTACCAGCCCGTGTGTGCCGGCTGTCGCAACGCCACTTCCATTGATTTGCACGCGGGCCGCGCCGCCACTGTTGCCGTCAATCGTCAGCCGATCGGTAATCGATGGCAGCGCGGCTGCCGGCGTGATTGAGGGGGTGCCCGTGCCGATGTTGAAATTGATGGTGTCGGCACCGGCCAGGGCGTTGGTTTCTTCTAGGGCGGCCCGCAGCGTACAGTCGCCGTTCGCGGTCAAGCAAACCCCGTCCCCAGGCACGAGGTCTGCCTGGTCGCCCGTCGAGTTGACGGTGAAGACGGCGGCGGGTGCCCGCTTCTGTAAGCCGGCAGTGGAAGCCGCTTCTTCAAATTGGCTCGAAGCCAGGCCCAGCACCGCAAGCGCTGAAATTATCATCACACCGGCGCGTACCCATCTCGCGGTCATCTCTTCATCCTCCAGCAATTCTGTGCTCAATCATGCATGCGCAAAATCGCCGAGAAACAGGTCACCCGCGATGGGGTTTTGCAAACGAAGGGCGTGATATAATCCCTGAGTGAATCGGCAGGCAGGCATCTATATTCATATCCCCTTCTGTGCGCGCAAATGCACCTACTGCGCTTTTAACACAACCGATTTTTTTGAAGACCTGGCGGCGCACTACGTTGACGCGGTGCGGCGCGAGATTGTCGCCTGGGGCGAGCGACTGGCAGAAAGTAACCCGCATCGCATGGCCGTTGATACCATCTATTTCGGCGGCGGCACGCCTTCAATCGTCGAAGCCGAGCAACTGGCGGCGCTGGTTGCCGCCTGCCACGAGAGCTTCACAGTCGCACCCGATGCCGAGGTGACGATTGAAATCAACCCGGCGACCTTTACGCGCCAGAAGGTCGAAGGCTGGCTGGCCGCACGCATCAACCGCGCCAGCGTCGGCGTGCAATCATTCATTGACGAAGAGCTTGCGCGCCTGTCGCGCACCCACACGGCGACGGACGCTCGGCTTACGGTCGCTGCTTTGCGCGAAGCCGGTTTTGAAAATATCAGCCTTGACCTGATCGCCGGGTTGCCCGAACAGCCGCTCGCCGACTGGCGCTTCAATCTCGAGGAAGCCCTGCGACTTGACCCCGAGCACCTGTCGCTTTACCTGCTCGAAGTCAAGGAAGGCACGCAGCTTTATGCGCAGCTTAAGCGCGGCCAGCGCCCACAGCCCGACGACGACACGGCAGCCGAGATGTATCGAATGATCTGCGCGGCGACACGGCGCGCCGGCTACGAGCAGTACGAGATATCGAACTTCGCGCGCCTTGAGCCTGAGCCGTGGAAAGGCATGGGAAGCGCGCCGTCGCGGTTCCGCTCGCAGCACAATATGAAGTACTGGACGGGCGCGGCGTTCTACGGCCTGGGATGCGGCGCGCATTCTTATGACGGGCGCGCTCGCTGGGTCAACCTCTTGAAGACCGACGCGTACATTGCGACGATTGCCGAGCGCGGCCAGGCGATTGCCGAACGGCATGAGCTTTCAGCCGAAGACCGCGCCGCCGAAGCTTTGTTTATGGGCTTGCGGCTCAATGAAGGTGTCGCGCTTCAGCCGTTTCGCGACGAGTACGGTCTGGACGTGCTGGAGCGCTTTGGCGACGAATTGCCGCGACTCACTGATGCCGGCTTGATTCAAATCACCGAAGGGCGCATGATGCTGACGGACAAAGGCCGCTTGCTATCTAACGAAGTTTTCGTATCCTTGATATAATCGCCGGAGCAAGCAGCGACTAAGGATGTGGCGCGGAGCCGGTTGGCTTACGCGCAAGCTAACGAAGAACGCGGGGCATTCACCCGCGCACAATGGATGATTGAAGCGCGCTGGCTTACTGGCCGTGCGCCCTGAAACGGTGGAGATTCCGATGAAGGGATTGAATGTTCGAGCCGTTTTCGCTCTTTGCCTGACCCTGGCCGTGGTGACGGATCTCTACGCCCAGAGCGGGCGGTTGCGCAAGCAAGCGCCGGTGCACCAACACCCCACGGACGACAGCGATGCCGTGCGTCTGCGTGTCGAAGAAGTGCTGCTGGCGGTCAACGTGCGCAATGCCTTCGGTCATCTGCCTGTAGATTTAAAGCGCACCGATTTTATCGTCACCGAAGACGGCAAGCGCCACGAAGTCAACGACGTCTTGCGCGCGCCGGCCAACATCCTCTTCATCCTTGACACCAGCGGCGAGCATACCGTCAAGAATATCAACCTGCACCGCGAGCTGGCCTTGAAGATGATCGAGGCGCTCGGCGTCGAAGACCGCGCCGCTATCATCTCGTACGGCGACACCATTCAGTTGCTGTCGGCCTGGACCGGTAACAAAACGGCTCTGCGCCAGGCGCTTGAATGGAAGTTCAAGCCGGGCATCGAGTCCGACTTTTATAACAGCATTATCTATGGCTGCGACGAGGTGTTGTCGAGAGTGCCGGGCCGCCGCAGCATCGTCCTGCTCACCGACGGCATTGATTCATACGAAAAGCCGGTTGCCGAAGGCGCGACGCTGATGTTCGAGAAGGCGCTGGCAGCGCTGCATCGCGCCCGCGCGACCATCTACATTGCTGGGCAGAACGAGATATTGCTGAAAGCCATCAAGCCCGAAGCCTTCAACGCGCTCTCCTGGTACGAACGGCTCGACCCCTTACAGCGTAAGAAGATTGACCGCCTGCGCCGTTACTACCGCCAGCTCGAAGCGTCCGAGCTTTCGCTAAAAGGACTGGCCGAAGAGACCGGCGGCATGGCCTGGATGCCGGAATCGCGCGACGCCTTTACAGGCATGAGCAACCGCATGGTCGAAGAGATCGGCACCGAATGTGTGATCGCCTATTCGACCGAGCGCTCGGCGGATGACGCCAGTTTTCACTCGATCAAAGTCTACGGCACGCGCGCCGATATCTCGATCCGCTTCCGCCGTGGCATCTACGCCAACAGCGTCGCAGACAAAACGCGTCTAGGGTTGTTTGACCTGCCCGATTGGCTCGACGTGCGGCCAGAGGCAGACATATTCCGCGCCGCCGGGTTGTAGCGACCACCCGCCAGTTACTTGTTTATGAACCGAGTTAAAAGTGGGGAAGATGAAGCGACTGTAAGGTTCAGTGTGATGCTTGCGCCTGCGAGTGGGCACAATTAGGAAGCTTTATTTTCGAGCGCCTCGATACGTTCCAATAATTCATCTTGCTCGGCACGCCGCCCTAGAAAATCGTTAGCGAGATATGCCATTTTGCGCTCTGTGTTGCGGAAGCCTCGCTCCACATCTTTGCGCAGGTTGGCGATTTCTTTGTCAACGGTCTCGAATCGTTGCTCTACGGCGTCGAATCGTTGATTCATATCGGTTCGCAGTTGCACTATCTCGTCGCCAACAGCAGTGAACCGCTGATTCACGTCAGCTCGCAGTTCGCCGATGCTGATGGCAACCGCGTTAATTCGTTCCAACACCGTTTCCAGGGTTGGCTTGGTTGTCAGGTCGTCTGATGTTTGATCGTTGCTCATATGACCTCACTTTCCACAAACATTGTCTCTCACTCAGCCGGAAATTACTATACGTCATTTGTTGATTTTAAGGCAAAAATAATAACCCCGGCCCGCGGTTCAAGCCGCGCATTGCGCTGTTCGTGGCGCTGCGCCACCCCTTCATGACAAAAGCGTAGACGCATGGCGGATGGTGTGTAACACTTTCACTTCAGGCACCGTCTTTATCAACAGCGGCTGTGCCCACGCTACACAATCGCCGGAAAATATTGAATGGAACAAACGCCCTCTGCCGTGCGTCTAACAGGACGGCGGTTGAGCGAGACGACAAGCCGAACCCCCCGGCGGATTTAAGATTTTGACTCATACAAACCTACGCATCATTATCGTATTGCTTTGCGTGCTGGCATCATTTGCCGTCGCTTTTACCGTCGCTCACGCACAGGCTGCGCCTGCATCCGTTATTGCGACTATTGCTCCAGAGAAAGAAGCCAAAAAGGCCGAAGGTAAGAAGCGTGATGACAGCAAGTCGGCTGCCAAGGATGGAACAAAGTCAGCAGCGTCGGGCTCGTCCGCTTCATTGCTGCCGCCCGAAAAGGCCGGTCCCATCGTCGTGCCGCATTTCGACCGCGCGCCGGTGATTGACGGCAAGCTCGATGACGACATCTGGAAAAAGGCCGTCCTGCTGCGCGACTTTTATCAGTTTCAGCCCGGCGACAACGTTGCGCCGACGGCGCCCACCGAAGTTCGCATCGGCTATGACGCCCGCTTTCTCTACTTCGCCTTTCGTTGCTACGACGACCCACAGAAGGTGCGCGCCACCGTCGCCTGCCGTGATCAAATATTTAGCGAAGACGGCGTGCTGATTTTCCTCGACACTTTCAACGACAAGCGCAAAGCCTACATGCTCAGCTTCAACCCTTTCGGCGTCCAAGCCGATGGCGTCTACACCGAAGGCAGCGACACCGACATGAACGTGGACATCGTCATGGAATCGAAAGGCGCGCTCACCGACGATGGCTACGTCGTTGAAGTCGCGGTGCCGTTCAAGTCGCTGCGTTACGAAGCAGGCAACGGCAAGCTGTGGGGCATTCACGTTTGGCGTCGAATCGCCCGGCAAGACAACGAGATGGATTCGTGGGTGCCTATCTCGCGCGACAAGGTCAGCCGGCTTGAGCAGGAAGGCCACCTTACGGGCCTCGATAACCTGGCGACCGAGCGCGCCCTTGAGATCATTCCGACGATCACCTTTTCCGAAACTGGACGCCGCGCGCCCGTCTACCCACTATCTTTCACCGTCAATAATCCGGGCGTCATCGATAACGGTCGCTTCGTCAACAATCCGGTCAAAGCCGACCCCGGCATCAGCATCAAACTTGGCCTGACCTCGAACGTGACGCTCGACTTCACCGCCAACCCGGACTTCGCGCAGGTCGAAGCCGACCAGCCGGTGATTACCGCCAACCAGCGCTTCCCGATCTTCTTCGCCGAAAAGCGCCCGTTCTTCCTCGAAGGCATTGACATTTTTCAGACGCCGATCCAGGCCGTTCACACGCGCTCGATCATCGATCCCGATTATGCGGTCAAGCTGACGGGCAAGACTGGGCGCAATTCTTTCGGATTGCTGCTGGCCTCGGACAATGCGCCGGGCAACTTCTCTGAAGAAGAGCGCAAGGACCCGGCGACGCGCGCCACCATCGAGCCATTCCTCGACAAGAACGCCACCGTCGGCGTGCTGCGCTTCAAGCGCGATGTAGGCCGCGAATCGTCGCTCGGTATGATTGCTACGAGCTATAACTTCATCGAGCAGCACAACCAGTTGGCCGGCTTTGATGGGCGCTTCAAGCTCGATCCGAAGACGATCTTTAGCTTCCAGGCGCTCGGCACCACCTCGCGGCATCACTTCTACGACGCCGCGCTCGACGAAGACCGCTACCGCACAGGCAATGGCCTCGGCTATAACTGGAACCTGGACTACACCGGGCGACACTTCGGCTATACGCTGATGGGCGAGGGCCGCACGCGTGATTACCGCGCCGACGCCGGCTTTGTCGAGCGCACGAACACCAACTCGAATGGCGCGTTTTTCCGTTTCAGCAACGACCCCAAGCAGAATGCGCGGCTGGTGTCGTGGCGCGTCTTCGGCTTCAACTTCATCAACTATGACTTTCAAGGCCGCTCGCAGAGCCTCACGCAAGGCATCCGGGGCAATCTGCAATTCACCCGGCAGACCTGGGTGAACTTCGGCTATTCGCGATCCTATGAACGGCTGCTCGAAGAAGAGTTCGGACCGCAGCGCACACTGGCGCGCGCCGGCGCGTTCTTTGGCGATTCGGAACGTTCAACCCTCGGCCACTCGCTGCGAATAAGTGCCGAGACCAACCCGACGAAAAAGCTCAACATCTTCGGCTTCATTGGCCACCGGTGGAACATTTTCGATTATGACTTCGGGGCCGGGCCGCGCTACCCGCGCGTCAGCCCTGCGGCCTTGCTCGACCCGAACGCGCCGCTTGATCCCGGCCCGGCCAACAGCGTAGATATGCAGTTCGGCGCAGTCGTCAAACCGACTAACGCGCTGTCAATGTCGCTCAATTACTCGCGCAGCAGTCTGCGACGCAATGCTACCGGGCGCACCGTCTTTCTCGATAACATCTATTCATTCCGCTCAACCTATCAGTTCACGCGCTTCCTGTTTGCGCGAGCGCGGCTCGATTATGATTCGCTGGCGTCGAGCGTGCGCGGCCAATACCTGTTCGGCTGGACGCCGAACCCGGGGACGAGCTTTTATGTCGGCTACAACGACGACATGAATTATGACGGCTTCAACCCGTATTCCGGCCTGCCCGAGGCGGGCTTTCGGCGCAACAGCCGGACGTTCTTCATCAAAACCTCATACCTGTTTCGCCGCAGTATCTAATCGCGGCCCGGCGATAACACTATTCATTGCAGAACGTCTTAATGGGTGAGGCCAGTGCGGGCCACGCCTGCCATTTTTTTTGCAACCTTTTGCAGCGTCGTGCCACTCACTGAAGAACTTGAGGCGGAATTGTGTCGCCCGAACGCCCTGCATTACTGCACCCGCCAGGGGTGCGCGAAACGTAATCAGGGTCGGAGGCGATTAAGCAAGAATTCACCGAGCGCGCGATGGCCCAGCGCCGCGCTCCCTGCGGAAGGAGAGGATAGATGAGCGCGAACGATCAACCGCTGATCAAGCTCGAAGGCGTGACCAAAGTTTTTCTCACCGACGAAGTCGAAACCCATGCGCTGTCGGGCATTCACCTTGAAGTCGAGCGCGGCGAGTATATCTCAATCGCCGGACCATCGGGATGCGGCAAATCCACTTTGCTGTCGATTCTCGGTCTCCTCGACTCGCCTTCCGATGGCGGCTACTGGCTCGGCGGCAAACCGGTTGCCGATCTGCCCTTGTCTGAGCGCGCCCGCATCCGCAACCGCGAAGTCGGTTTCATCTTTCAAAGTTTCAACCTCATCGGCGACCTCTCGGTTTACGAGAACGTTGAGCTGCCGCTCACCTATCGCGGCATGCGCGCCAATGAGCGCCGTGACCGCGTTCGCGCGGCGCTTGAGCGCGTCGGTATGGCGCACCGCGCCAAGCATCTGCCCAGCCAGCTCTCTGGCGGTCAACAGCAGCGCGTCGCCGTCGCCCGCGCCGTCGCCGGCGATCCGCTGATCCTGCTCGCCGACGAGCCGACCGGTAACCTCGATTCGGTCAACGGCGAAGCGGTCATGGAACTGCTCAGCGAATTGCACGAACAGGGCGCGACCATCTGCATGGTGACGCACGACCAGCGCTATGCCTCGCACGCCGACCGCACCGTGCACGTGTTCGACGGCCTGGTCGTGGACGAAGAGAAGACCGCCCCGCCCGTCACCGTCTAGGAAAGTGACGCGGCGACACGGCGACGCGGCGACGCGGGGAAAGAAAGTCAGCAGTCATTCTATCTATCTTTCCCTCGCCGCGTCGCCGCGTTGCCGTGTCGCATTTTCCCTCTGCCTTTCCTATAATCCTCGCATGACCACGGCACTCGTTTACGATGCGGCATCGCGTCTGCACAAGACCGGCCCTCATCCTGAGAATTCCAAGCGTTTCGATGTGATCCTCGAAGCGCTGGAAAATGATCAAGCGCTCTGGCAGCGCCTTGCCCGGCTGGCGCCACGCGAGGCCAGCGACGCAGAGATCGCGTGCTGTCACAGCGAGCGCTTGATCGAGCAGATTCGCAAGCTCTGCGAACGTGGCGTACCTTACATTGACCTCGACACAGTGATCAGCGAGCAATCATTTGAAGTGGCGCGGCTGGCGGCGGGCGCGGTTCTTGTCGGCATCGATCAGGTGTTCGGCGGCGGCGCGCAGAACGCCTTCGCGCTGGTGCGACCGCCCGGCCATCACGCGACGCCGAGCCGAGCGATGGGCTTCTGCTTATTCAACAACGCGGCGATTGGCGCGCGTTACGCGCAGACTGCCTACGGTGTCGAGCGCGTCTTGATCATTGATTGGGACGTGCATCATGGAAACGGCACGCAGGACATCTTCTACAGTGATCCGACGGTCTATTATTTCTCGACGCATCAATATCCGTATTATCCCGGCACCGGCGCGGCGACCGAGCGCGGCGAAGGGCGCGGCCAGGACACCACGCTCAACGTGCCGCTCGGCGAAGGCACCTCGGCGCGCGATCATCGGCAAGCGTTCAGCGACGCCTTGCGGGCGATTGAAGCGCGCTTCCCGCCCGATCTGATCCTCATCTCTGCCGGATTCGATTCGCGGCGCGGCGATCCCCTGGGCGGCCTGCTGTTAGAAGATGCTGACTTTCGCGAGATGACCAAAGAGGTGATGGGCATGGCCGAGCGCCACGGTCACAGCCGCGTCGTTTCGGTGCTCGAAGGTGGTTACAATCTGGATACACTCGGCGAGACGGTCAGAACGCATGTGGCGGCATTGTCAGCATAGTGGCTCAATCGCCGACGGCCTGCGCCTTGTACCACGCCACCGTGCGCCGCAAGCCTTCATCAAAATCCACTTTAACGCGATAGCCGAAAGCCTCGGCAGCCGCATCTATCGAAGCCTGCGAATCACGCACGTCACCGCGGCGGGCGGCTTCGTGCAGCGGTTCGATGGTGCTGCCGATGATCTCTTTCAGCTTCGCTAGCACGTCGAGCAACGTGTAACGTCCGCCACAGGCCACATTGAAGGCGCGGCCCGCGATGCCTTCGGCCTCCGACGCCAGCAGGTTCGCTTCGACGACGTTCTCGACAAAAGTAAAATCTCGCGACTGCTGACCATCGCCATAGATCACCGGTTGGCGGCCTTCGAACAAGGCAGTGACAAAGCGCGGGATCACCGCCGCGTATTGCGACTCAGGGTCCTGGCGCGGCCCGAAGATGTTGAAGTACCGCAGCGCCACCGCCTCGAATCCATAGACCTTATTGAAGACGCTGATGTATTGCTCGCCCGTGAGCTTTGACAGCGCATAAGGCGAAAGCGGCTGCGGCGTGATTCCTTCATGCTTGGGCAGCGTCGGCGTTTCGCCGTAGACCGACGAGCTCGATGCCGAAACCACCCGCCGCACGCCGGCGTCGCGCGCCGCGAGCAAGACGTTCAACGTGCCGTTGATGTTGACCTCATGCGTGCTCAAAGGGTCGGCGACCGAGCGCGGCACTGAGCCGAGCGCGGCTTCGTGAAAAACAATATTAACGCCGCGCATCGCATCAGTCACTGTGCGCGCGTCGCGGATGTCGCCGCGTATCACCTCGATGTTGTCTTTGAACGGTTCGAGGTTCGCTTCTTTGCCAGCGAAGAAATTATCAAGCACGCGCACGCCCTGGCCTTCTCGAACCAGCCGCTCGCAGAGGTGGCTGCCAATGAAACCCGCGCCGCCGGTGACTAGATAAAGTTGTTTACTCATTATTTCTTGATCACGAAATTGCCGATGGTCAGGCAATCGATACCGGAACAATAAAAGCCGCGCACGGCTTCGCGCGGCGTTGATACCACTGGCTCGCCGAAGAGGTTGAATGAGGTGTTCAGTAAGACGGGCACGCCTGTCGCTTCGCCGAACTTCGTCAGCAGCTTCCAGAACACCGGGTTGGTCTTACGATTGACACTGTGGACGCGCACCAGATCGTTGCCGAAGACCGCCGCAGGAATCAGCGCCCGCTTGTCCTCGCGAATGCGGCTGATCCCTTGCAGGAACTCGGTCAGCGCGCTCGGCTCGAAGAATTCGGCGGCGCGCTCTTCCGGCACTGAGGCCGAGAACGGGCGGTAATCTTCGCGGCGCTTGATGTAGACGTTCAGGTTGTCGCGCATCATCTCGGATACCGGCGACGCCAGAATGCTGCGAGCGCCCAGCGCCCGCGGCCCAAATTCCATAGCGCCGCGAAACCAGCCGGTAATGCGGCCTTGAGCCAGCAGGCGGGCGACTTCGGCGATCAGCTTGTCTTCGGTCAGAAAGTATTCATAAGCCAGCTTACAATTATCCAGCACGCTCTTGATCTCGTCGTCGGTGGTTTGCGGGCCTAAGAAAGCATGCTCCATCCGGTAGACGCGCTCGCGGTTGCCAAGCATCTGGTGATGGACGTAAAGCGCTGCGCCCAGCGATGCGCCGGCGTTGCCTGCCGCCGGCTGTACGAAGATTCGCGTGAAGCCGGCGCGTCGTTCGAGCGCCGCGTTGGCCAGGCTGTTCAGCGCCACACCGCCCGCCAGACAAAGGCTGTCTTCGGCGGTCGCTTTGCGGTGGCGCGCGGCGATGTCGCAGAGTGTCTCTTCAAGGCGGGCTTGCAGGCTGGCGGCAAGATCACAATGTGTGGCGGTCAGCGCGTCGGTTCGAGCGCGCGGCTTGATCCCGGCACGCTCAAAAAATTTCTCCGATAGCGCCGCGATGCCGCGCGCGTCAATATTGAAAAATTCCTGATTGATCAACGGCAGACCGCTCTGGTCAACCGCGAGCAGATCGTTAAAGAGATCGGCGAAGCGATTCTCGCCGGTCGGCGCCAACCACATGGTCTTGTGCCAGTCGCCTTCGTAATCGAAGCCGAGCGCCGCGGTGACCGCATTATAGACGAGGCCGAGCGAGTTGGGGAATCGCGCTTCGGCGTTGAGTCGCAATTCGTGGCCGCTGCCGGTCATCAAGGCGGTCGTCGTCATATCGCCGCGCTGGTCGGCAGAGATTACAGCGGCGCGCTCGAAGCCAGAAGCGTAGAAGCTGCTCGCGCCGTGTGCCAGGTGATGCGGCACGGCGATGAATTGACCCTTTGCAGACAGGCGCGATTCGATCATCCGCCGGGTGCGTAGCCGCTGCTTTAGCTCGTTAAGACTGTCAACGAAGTAGGGCGGGAAGTCTTCGATGGTATCGGCGTCGAGTGCCTGTGTGGCGCGCGTCGAGCTGAAAGCAATCTCTCGATGAAACTTCTTATAAGGCTCGAGGTAATAGGCGATGTAATCGAGCTGCTCGTAGGTGATGCCGGCGCGCTCCAGGCAGAACTGAATGGCGCGTTGCGGCAAGCCACCGGCGTAATTCATGCCGATGTGACGAATGCGCGCCAGTTTTTCTTCTTCGATGGCGGCAACGACGCGTCCCTTCTGCACAAGCGCCGCCGCCGCGTCGCGCTCCTGTCCAGATAGTCCGAGTATGTTCATTAAAGCGCTTCCGTCCTTAATCTGAACTTATACGATAACCATCAGCGGGCGGTCTTTTCAAGAAAATGATGAATGATGAAGGATGAACTGAAGAGGAAACGGCAGCCGGATTTTCTATAGACAATCCCCTGCCTTTATTCATCATTCATCTATTCATCATTCATCATTTCTGCTCAAGCAAGCTCGGCGGCTTTCAAGCCGGCTTTTAAGGCGAGGGCGAGCAGCAGCAGGACGGCAGCGGTCAGCAGCAATGACAACGCCGAGCCGAACGGTTGATTGAGCTGCGCGAACTGGTTCTGAATCAGGTTGCCGACCATGATCGATTTGGCGCCGCCCAGCAGATCGGGCGTGATGAACGCGCCGAGCGACGGGATGAAGACCAGCACGATGCCGGCAATAAGACCGGGGCGCGACAGCGGCAGCGTCACTTTTATAAATGTCCAGAAACGATTGGCTCCGAGGTCTTGCGCCGCTTCGAGCAGACGCGTGTCCAGGCGTTCGAGCGCCACATAGATCGGCAGAATCATAAACGGCAGCTCGCCATAGACTTGCCCGACCAGCACTGCGAAGTCGTTATATAGGAGCTTCAGCGGCTCGTGAATCAGTCCCGTATGCAGCAGCAATGAATTGATGACGCCTTCGCTGCGCAGCAACAGCATCCACGCATAGGTGCGAATCAAAAAACTTGTCCAGAAGGGAATCACAGTCAGCACGAGCAGCAATCGTTTCCAACGCTGCCCGGCGCGCAAGGCCAGATAATAGGCCACCGGGTAACTGGCAATCAGGCAGAGCGCAGTCGTTGCCGTCGCGATCCAGATCGTGCGCCAGTAAGCGCGCAGATAGAGCGGGTCTATGGCGCGCAGGAAATTGGCAGGTGACAGATCGTAGATGGTTTTCCCATACGGCCCGCGCGTCGCCAGGCTGACAATCACGACGATGACGAGCGGCGCGATTAAGAACAGGAGCAGCCAGCCAACGGCAGGCAGCATCAACCAGCCACCGCGCCGTTTTGTGTTGCTGGCTTTTATCTGAGCGCTTGCCATCTATGTTGTTACCCGCGAAGTATCACGGCGCTGGCCGGTTCCCAACTGACCGTGACCGGTTGGCCGATGCGCGCCTGCGAAGAATCGAACGGCTGTTGATTCTGCTCAAGCGCGATGATGGCTTGCCCGCCGTCTAACATGATGCGCCATTGCGTGCTTTCGCCGAGATAGACCGCCGACTCGATGTGCCCGCCGAGCCCGCCCGCTGCGCCGTCTTTCGACAACTTGATCTTTTCAGGCCGCACCATCAGGCGGACGCGGTCGCCTGCGGCCACGACATCACCTTGAACGGCGACAGATGAATCATTGATGTCGACAATAGAAAGACCGTCGCGCACTTCCGCGACCGTGGCTTCAATGATGTTCGAGATGCCAATGAAACCGGCAACGAATTCGCTGACGGGGCGCTCGTAAATCTCTTCGGCGCGACCGATCTGCTCGATATGACCCGCATTCATGACGACGATGCGGTCGCTCATCGTCAGGGCTTCTTCTTGATCGTGAGTGACGTAGATAAAGCTGATGCCGAGTCGCCGCTGCAAGCCTTTCAGCTCAAGCTGCATCTGTTTACGCAATTTCAAATCGAGTGCCGCCAACGGCTCATCGAGAAGGAGAACGCGTGGCTCAAGCAACAGCGCGCGGGCCAGCGCAACGCGCTGTTGCTGGCCGCCGGATAGCTCCGCAGGCGTGCGCTCATCCAGTCCGCTCAGGCGAACCATCTCCAACGCGTCGTCGACGCGGCGGCGGATTTCATCTTTCGCCACACGCCGGCGTTGCAGCCCGAAGGCAACATTGTCGAAGACGTTCATGTGCGGGAAGAGGGCGTACTGTTGGAAGACCGTGGTCACATCGCGGCGGTAAGGCGGCAGGTCTGTGACGTCGCGCCCGCCCAGGCGCACGCGCCCGCTGTCGGGCACGGCAAAGCCGGCGATCATTCTAAGCAGCGTCGTCTTGCCGCAACCCGACGGGCCGAGCAGGGTCAGGAATTCGCCACGCCTGATGCCGAGGGTTACCGCGTCAACCGCGGTCAGGTCGCCAAAGCGCCGCGTGACGTTGTCGAGTTCCACCTCATAAGCGTCTTCCATCTTTGCCGCGCCGCTGCCTCCAATCTATTCACCGAGCAATTCAACCAGCCCTTGCTCGTCCAGCACCTTGACGCCAAGCTCGCCAGCGCGGTCGAGCTTCGATCCGGGGTCTTCGCCGGCGACCACATAATCTGTCTTCTTAGTTACAGAGCCGGTGACGCGCCCGCCGCGCTGCTCGATCATCTGCTTCGCTTCGTCGCGTGTGAAGCGCGTCAGCCTGCCGGTCAGCACAAACTGTTTGCCTTCGAGCTGGCGATTCGCCGGCGCATCTAGTTGCTGACGCGCGGTGTTGACGCCGGCGGCTTTCAAGCGCGCGATCAATTCGCGGTTGCGCGGCTCGGCGAACCATTCGGCAATCGCCGCGGCGACGACCGGGCCGATCTCAAAGATGCCGGCGAGGCGTTCCTGGCTGGCGTTCATCACTTCATCGAGCGAGGCAAACTCGTTGGCAAGAATCTGCGCCGTGCGCTCGCCGACGTGGCGAATCCCCAGGCCGTAGATCAAGCGCGCCAAATCGTTATTGCGGCTCTCGTTGATCTGTCGCAGCAGGTTGTCGGCAGATTTTTCGCCGAAGCGTTCGAGCGCAATTAACTCGTCGCGCTTCTCTTCGAGGTGATATAAATCGGCGAAGTCGCGCACCAGCGGCGGCAGCTTTACAGATTGGCCAGCAGCGTTGAACAGGGTCTCGCCTTTTTTATCTTTCAGCGTGCGCTCTGAGATGAATTGATCGATCAAGGCTTCACCCAATCCTTCGATGCGCATGGCGCGGCGCGAAGCGAACTGCTTTAAGCCTGCCTTGAGCCGTGCGGGGCAAGCGGCATTGACGCAGCGCCATGCGGCTTCGCCTTCGGTTCGCACCACCGGCTCGTTGCAAACGGGACAGGTGGTCGGCATGCGGAATTCGCGCCGCTCACTATTGCGGCCTTTGCGTTTTGATTCGATGACCTTGATGACCTGCGGAATAATCTCGCCGCTCTTTTCGATCAAGACGACATCGCCGATCATCACGCCGAGCCGCTTGATATTGTCTTCGTTGTGCAGCGAAGCACGAGATACAGTGGTGCCGGCGAGCAGCACCGGTTCGAGTTCGGCCACGGGCGTCAGCGTGCCGACGCGCCCGACCTGCACCGTTATGTCATTGAGCCGGGTCGTCGCCTGGCGCGGCGGGTATTTGTAGGCGACGGCCCAGCGCGGCGCTTTCGCTGTCGAGCCAAGCTCTTCCTGCAAGTCTACGCGGTTGACCTTGATGACGACGCCGTCAATCTCGTAGCCGAGTGCGTCGCGCTGCTCGCCCCACTTTTCAATCTCAGCGATCACCGCTTCGATGGAGGAGCAGAGGCGACGCCGCAGGTTTACCTTAAAGCCGGCACGCGCCAACCAGCCGAGCGCCTGCCAGTGGGTCGCGAACGGCTTGCGGCCATCAAACAACAGGTCATAGCAAAAGATGTCGAGGCGGCGTTCGGCGGCGACGCGCGCGTCGAGCGATTTCATCGTGCCGCTCGTCGCGTTGCGTGGGTTCGCGAAAAGGGGCAAGCCCTTCTCGGCCTGCTCATCGTTGAGCTTGCGAAAGGCAGCATTGGACAGAAAGACTTCGCCGCGCACGATGATCTCTTGCGGCATTACGCCCGCCGCAAGCGCCTCGCCGGTGCTCGCGCCAAAGTCGAACAGCGTTGTCTGGTTGGCAGCTTCCGCCGCGCCTTTGCGCGTTTGCGATGTCGTTGGTTTGTCCGGTTCGAGTGGCGCGAAAGCATCAGGGCGCAGTCGCAGCGGTAGCGAGCGGATGGTGCGGACGTTCTGCGTCACGTCATCGCCGACGACGCCATCGCCGCGCGTCACGCCGCGCGTCAGCGCGCCCTGCTCGTAGAGCAAAGACATGCTGATGCCGTCAATCTTCAGCTCGGCGACGTATTCAATCTCGTCGCGCCCCGCGCCGCGCCGCGTCCGCGCGTCCCATTCTTTCAGCTCTTCGACTGAATAGGTGTTGTCGAGCGAGCGCATCGGTACGCGGTGGCGGACTTCCGTGAAGCTCTCGACCGGACGGCCCGCGACGCGTTGGGTTGGCGAATCGGGCGTGACCAGTTCAGGATGCGCGACCTCAAGCTCGCCGAGCCGCTTTAGCAACTGGTCGTATTCGTAGTCGCTGATCTCCGGGTCGCTGTGAACGTAATAGCGCTCGTCGTGGTAGCGCAACTGTTCGCGCAACCGCCCGATCTCTTCTTGTGCGCTCGCTCTCTTGCTCGCCATTCAACCTTAACTCGTGGCGCTTTCGATCAACTCAAACAGGCTCATTGTCGCTTCGTCTTTAAGGCGCCGTCGGCTGCTTGATGGCTTACGCGCCGGCGGCGCAGGCGCGGCCTGCATGACCGGGAGCGGGTGCAGATGCTCTGCGTCAATGCCTTGCTGCCGCAGGTGCGCCGCAAATGTGTGGTCGCCGTAAAGCGTATACACTTTCTTTGCGCCCGACGCAATGGCATAGCGCTCCAGGTCGTCAAAGCCCGCGTGATCCGACAACGGCAGCACCACGTCAGTTTGATAACGGTAGCGCGCCCGCGCATCCAGTCCCCAGCCGCTCAAGTAGATCGTGTATGGCTTTTCGATCAACTGCATCGCCCTGCCATTGCGCGCTCCCGGCGGCGCCAGCACCACCAGGCCGTCTGTGTCGCTGCAATCGAGCGGGCGATAATCGCCTTCAAATTCAATTCCCATCTCGCGGTAAATATCAACGATAGCCATGATCGAATGATGCACGGCGACCGAATAACCGCTACGCAGCAGAACCTTCAGCGCCTCCTGGCTCTTGCCCAGCGAATAGCCGAAAACCACCGGCTGCAAGCCCGCTTTGAAGGCTTCGTCTACGTGCTCGCAGAGCAAGCGGTGGACGTGCGCGTCATCGGGGAAGACGAAGTGCGGCTGGCCGAAGGTGCATTCGGTGATCAGCGTGTCGCACGGCACGATCTCAGGCGCTTCGCACGATAGCCCTGTGCGTAGTTTGAAGTCGCCGGTGTAGACGATGCGCTCGCCATTATATTCGATCAAGGTTTGCGCCGAGCCGAGGACGTGGCCCGCCGGGTAAAAGGTCAGCTTGAAGTTGCCGAAGTCGCGCGTTTCATAAAAGTCGAGCAACAGCGCGTCCGTTCGCTTGATGCGATGCTCGAAGATGCGCGCCGTCGCCGGCGTGGCGATGATGCTCTGATGATGCTGAATATGGTCGGCGTGTGCATGCGAGATGACCGATAACTGACAGCGCCGCCGCGCGTCCAGCCACAGGTCAATTTCAGGCAGATAAATTCCCTTATCGTATACGACTCTCAAAATCTACTCCTTAATGCTTGAACAAATATTATAACAGAAATGCGGAGACGGATGTGGCGCGGCGCACCTCGTCCTGGCTGTGATAGAATCGCTTTGGAGGCAAGAGATGAGCGATAAGATCAAGGTCTATCAAAAGCCAACCTGCACGACGTGCCGGAAGACGCTGGGCCGCCTGAAAGAATGCGGCGTCGAGTTTGAGGCGGTCAATTATTACGAAACGCCGCTGACCGAACCGGAACTGCGCGCGCTGATTGATAAGCTCGGCATCCCGCCGCGCGAGTTGCTGCGCAAGGGCGAAACGGTTTATCGCGAGCTTGAGTTAGGCAAGCGCGACGTGTCAGACGACGAGCTGATTCGCCTGATGGTCGCGCACCCCGACCTGATGCAGCGCCCCATCGTCGTGCGCGGCGACAAAGCAGTGCTGGCGCGCCCGATTGAGAATCTCGATAAGCTGCTTTGAGCCGGCTGCTTAAAAAAAAATCACCGGGCGGCGAAATTTTTGCGGCAATCGGCTTGTATTTGTCGTCTAACATAATGAGAGGGAATAAAAACCCCAAAGAGGTTCTTTCAACGACTGAGGAGAAGACGATGTCACTACTCGCTTTTTTGAGAAATCACGCGCATTACTGGGGCGTCCCGCACCCGCGCGCCCTGGATAACCGATTGGTGCAAACCTGTTACGAATGCGGCGCCGAGCGCGAAATCAAAATCGAGCTGCGGCCCGCGCCCGATAATCAGATTAACCTGCCGGTCTCCAACGATCACATCGCTGCATAAGTATAAAAATAAAGCGAGGCTGCCTCTGACAGCCTCGCCGCTTGCACCCCGGTTTTCGCCTCACCTTTATTGATTCAAAACATCATCTACACGCCTGCCGCTTCGGAGACTGTGCCGGCGCGCTTCGCATAAGCTGCGCCGCAAGCCTCGCAGGTTGCGGCTTCGTCTTTTTGTGCGTCGCGCGTGAGCGGCAGCTTGATGCCGCACTGGCACATCCAGCCGGCAATGCGTCCGGGGTTGCCGACGATCAGCGCAAAGTCCGGCACGTCGCGGGTGACGACCGCGCCCGCGCCGATGAATGCATAGCGCCCGATGGTGTGGCCGCAAACGACCGTCGCGTTCGCGCCAATCGAAGCGCCGCGCTTAACGAGCGTCGTGCGGTACTCGTCTTTGCGCGACACATGACTGCGCGGGTTGACGACGTTGGTAAAGACCATCGAAGGCCCGCAGAAGACATCGTCTTCAAGGATGACGCCGGTGTAGACCGAGACGTTGTTTTGAATCTTGACGTTGTCGCCAATCGTCACCTGCGGCGAGATGACGACATTCTGACCGATGTTGCAGCGGCGGCCAATGCGCGAATGGCTCATGACGTGCGAGAAGTGCCAGATTTTCGTGCCTTCGCCGATCTCGCACGGCTCGTCAACATAACTCGATTCGTGAACGAAATAATCTTTTGCCATTCAGCCTCGCATCTCTTTTCTCGCCATCACGTCGACCGGCACGCCGTCTCTGGCGAGCGAGCGTTCGGCGGCGTCGAGCACGCGCAACACGCGCAGGCCGCTTTCGCCGTCGGTGATGGCGCGCTCGCGGGTTTCGATTGATCTGAGAAACTGCTCGCACTGGCGGCGCAACGGCTCGCCGGCTTCGAGCTGAACGGCTGTGCCGCCATGCTTGCGCATCACCGGCTCGCCGTTAACGATCTCGACGCCCTGGTCATAGATCACCAGCTTGTCCGTCTGGCGCACGTCATCAAAGACCGCCATCTTCTTCGAGCCAATGACCACCAGCCGCTGCTCTTTGTGCGGGTGCAGCCAGCTAACGAAGATATGCGCCCGCACCCCGGAAGCGAACTCCATATTGGTGACCGTGACGTCGGCAATCTTCGGTTGCAGGTATGCGCCGCCGGTTGCCGCCACACGCGTTGGCCACGCGCCGACCAGACGCAGAATGATAGCGATGTCGTGCGGCGCGAAGCTCCAGAGAATGTTCTCTTCGCGGCGCACCTTGCCGAGGTTCAAACGGTTCGAATAGATGTAGCGCAGCTCGCCAAGCTCGCCCGAAGCGATCAATTCGCGCAGCCTTAGCACCGCGGTGTGGTATTCCAGCAGGTGGCCGACCATAAGAATTGCGCCGCGCGCGTTGGCCAGCTCGACCAGTGCTTCGCCTTCTTCGATGTCGAGGGTCAGCGGCTTTTCGACCAGCACATCTTTGCCGGCTTCGATAGCCCGCCGCGCCAGTCGGTAATGAGTTTCAGCGGGCGTAGCGATAACGACGCCGCGAATCCCTGGGTCTTCGAGCGCGGCGTTCAAATCCGGCTCGATGCGCGCTTCGGGAAATTTCTCGCGGATGCGCGCCAGCGACGGCGCGTAGGTGTCGCAGACCAGGCCGAGCGCCCCTATCTCATAAAAATTGCGGACGTGGTTGATGCCCCAGTAGCCCGCGCCGACAACCGCGACGCGCGGCGTTGATTGATTAGTCATAATTTAATTCAACACAGAATAAACCACAGATGAACACAGATAAACACAGATGGTCAAGACGGCACACCCCTCATGTTCTGTTTGATCCGTGTTCATCGGTGTTCATCTGTGGTTTATTCTGTCCGCTACTGATTCGTACGATTCGGATCATCGATGCCGAAGAGATCACGGTAAGCCACCGCCGACGCCGAGATCATC
The DNA here is from genome assembly GCA_045807765.1 of Blastocatellia bacterium. Lineage (GTDB taxonomy): Bacteria > Acidobacteriota > Blastocatellia > UBA7656 > UBA7656 > DATENM01. The sequence continues at coordinate 32,319 of JBJMGU010000220.1, read as the reverse complement.
CACGGCAGGGTGACGAACAATCCGACGAAACACCCGGCGATGCCCGCGCCGCTGATGGCCGTAAAGACCAGCCCGACGACCCACCACATCAGCGCGTCGCGTGAGAAGACCATCCGCCCGACTTCGTTGATCGCGCTGCCTACGTCGGGCCGGCGCTCAAGCAAGTAAGAGGTGGTCAAGCCGGTCATCAGCGTCAGAAAAGGCCAGAGGACGAGACTGATTAAGCCGGAAAAAGGCCCATTGCTGCTCAGGCCCGAGGCGCCTAAATAAATTAGGCCGAAGATCAAGAAGGCCAGAAAGGCCGGCCAGAAGCGCCCTTGCCAGTTGAACAGGTCGCTGATTTCCGGGCGCTCCTGGCGCATGGTCTTGAACGCCATGCGGAACAATCCCATCAGCAGCGGCCCGGCCAGGATGCCGACCGTCGCAAAGCTGAGGCCGAACGAGATGGCGGTAGCAACAGACATCAACAGCCAGTTCTGTGAATAGATTTTCCAGCCGCCCGACAACCAATCGCCCAGGCGAATGTTTGATTGACCCATCTGCGCCGGTGGCAGATACGGGACTTGCGGGCCGGGAGTCGGTGATGGCCAGGTGTAAACTTGTGGCGGTGATCCCTGCTCTTGGGGCGGCAGATAGGCCGGGCCGGTCTGCGCGTTAGGTGCGGTCGGCGTCGGGTTGATGCCTTGAGTGTATGGCCCTTGGGGTCTCGGTTTTTGCTGCGCCGCCAGTATCCAGGCGGAAGCGTCTTCGCCTCTGAGGTGCTGCGGCATGCCGCACTGGCGGCAGAACTTCTCGCCCTCAGCCGTTTGTCTTCCGCAATTTGGACACCAGCTCGCCATGCGCGTTGCTCCGTTCTCCTCTCTCAACGCTCTATGCTATGACATTGTTGCGCGAACCTTCAACCATTGACGGGCGGGGCAATTGTTACACGGCGATCACCGGCGACGACGCGCCCGATCTGATAGTGCGCTTCGCCGAGGGCGTCGAAATGCGCGCCAACGCGTTCGGCTTCGGCTTTGGCAACGACGATGACCATGCCGACTCCCATATTGAACGTGCGGTACATCTCGCGCTCCGGCACGTTACCCAGCCGTTCAAGCAATGTATAGACCGGCAGCCCCGGCCAGCTTCCCGCTTGAATCTCGACCGCTGTGCCGACAGGCAGAATGCGCGGGATGTTTTCGAGCAAGCCGCCGCCGGTGATATGCGCCAGCCCCTTGATGATTTGCTGATCGAGCAGGCCATCGAGCGCGCCGAGATAACTGCGATGCGGCTTCAGCAACTCTTCAGCCGCCGTCGTCCCTAGCTCTTCAATCAAGGTATCGGGTTGGTAGCCGGCGACTTCAAACATCAGCTTGCGCGCCAAGCTGTAGCCGTTCGTATGCAAGCCGACCGAAGGCAGCGCCAGCAGCACATCACCCGGCTGGATGCGCTTGCCGTCAATGATGTGCGGGCGGTCAACGACGCCGACGATGAAGCCGGCGATGTCGTATTCGCCGTCGGCGTAAAAGCCCGGCATCTCGGCGGTCTCGCCGCCGAGCAAGGCGCAGCCGGCTTCACGGCAACCGCGCGCCAGCCCTTCGATGACCGCGGCGATCACATCGAGGACGAGCTTGCCCGCCGCCACATAGTCTAAGAAGAAGAGCGGGCGCGCGCCCTGCACCAGAATGTCGTTGACGCAGTGGCAGACCAGATCGTAGCCGACCGTGTTATGCGTGCCGGTCATGAAAGCGACACGCAGCTTGGTGCCGACGCCATCGGCTGAAGCCACCAGCACAGGCTCGGCCATGCCGCCGAAGCCGGCGCGGAACATGCCGCCGAACGAGCCGATCTCGGTCAGCACCTGCGGCGTGAAGGTGGAAGCGGCCAGCCGCTTGATGCGGTCTACGGCCTCGTTGGCCGCGTCAATGTTGACGCCGGCGTCGCGGTAGCTGATGCTGTCGCCCATACTATTTCTCTGCAACCCGCTTGATGGTGACGGTCAGTTCGGGATGTTTGGAACTGCCCGCGGTGATGATGTGGTGCACGGCTTCAATGGTTGATTTGCTGAAGTCCGCCGCGGGCGGGGCGTCGCCTTCGACGTGCAGCGTGACGAGCAACTGAACCCCTTTGCGCATCTTCTCAGGCGCATCGCCCCAGACTTCGAGCGTTTCGCCGTTGCGCTGCACAGTCGGGACAGCCGCAGGAGCGCTCTCCTTCGGGGCATCAGCTTTCGCCTCGCTTGCGGGCTGCTCTGGTTTATCGTCGGCCATAGCGTCTCCTTGATTAGCGAAGACTGTCGAGCGAAACCCATCCGCCGTTCTGCTCGACTTCGATCTTCGTGACCGGATGAATCTCCCAGATCGTACCACGAGTCTTGCCGATCTGGTCGGGATGCTCAGGGTCCATCATCAGCCAGCCGCTGATGCGCACGCGCTGATCGTTGCGCGCGATGCGCCCGAGCCCGTCAGTCGTCCAGGCCGGATGCTTCGAGCGCAGGCGCGGCGACACTTCGACGACAACCGCGTTGGTGCGCTCCTCGTTGGCATTCTTGGTCAGCCAGACATGAAAGTCCACCTGATCATCCTGAACGCCGTGACAGTTGCACGACTCCTCACCCTCTTTCTTACTGCGCGCCAGGAAGCCTTCGATAGAGATCGGTATCCCCTCGTAGCGGGCGATGGCTTCGGTGTCGGCAGCGGCCCAGCGGTCGCGGTCTTTGCGCTCAATCGCTTTCGGCCAGGGCAACTGGACGACGTTGTCGAACGGCACACTGAAGTATTCGCTGGCTTCGTCGACGCGATTCTTCAAACGGTTGAGCGCCGGATCGCCGCCATCGCCCTCGGGCGGACAGCCTTTGTAGACGACCTCTTTGGGCGTCGGTTTGTTGGCCATTTCGGGGAAGCCGCCGCGCGGCACGCCAACCGTCGGCCCGGCGGGCGGCGGGCTGGATTTCGGCGCGCGACGAATGACGCGGTAAACCGCAAATGCCAGCGCGAGCAGAATCGCGATGACAACCAACGCTTGCTTGTTGGTCCTGCCGGTTTCGCCTGAGTTGATTTTCTTCATGTTCACCTGTCGTTTGTATTATTGGCGGCGGCATGGCGGGAAACGTGTCGTGGCTGTCGGGAGTCGGGGAGAGGTGCTGAGCAAAGAAAAATTGCCACCACGGCGCAGAGACACAGCGGGCGTAAGGGGAAGCGCTGCGTCTGCGGTGCCGTTGTGGCAATTGCATGATCAAATCACGCCGTTGGTTTTTATCTTCGCCGGTCTCAGGAGCGGGGCCAGAAGGCGTCTTGCAGCAACGCGCCCTCTTCGCGCTCTGTCTTGGTGCGCGCCGCCGGAGTGACCGGAATCGGGTAACGGTTGGTATAGCACGCCACACAGTGGCGATTGCCAAAGGGATCGCCGGCAGCGCGCAGCAGACCTTCGAGACTGAGATAGCCGAGCGTGTCGGCGCCGATGAATTCAGCGATCTCTTCGACGCTCAGGTTGGCGCCAATCAACTCATCACGCGTCGGCGTGTCGACGCCATAAAAACAGGGCGCGACAGTCGGCGGGCAACTGATACGGACATGAACTTCGCGCGCTCCGGCTTGCCGAACCATCTGCACGATCTTCTTTGATGTCGTGCCGCGGACAATCGAATCATCGATCAGCACGACCTTCTGGCCTTCGATCAGGTCGCGCACAGGGTTGAGCTTCACCTTGACGCCGAAGTGGCGGATCGATTGTTTCGGCTCGATGAAGGTGCGCCCGACGTAATGGTTGCGCATCAGGCCGAAGCGGAATTTCAGCCCCGACTCCGACGCATAACCGATGGCCGCCGCGACGCCCGAATCGGGCACCGGCACGACGATGTCGGCGTCCGCCGGGTGCTCGCGCGCCAGCTCGCGGCCCATCTTGTGGCGGCTCTTGTTGACCGAGGTGCCGAAGACGATTGAATCGGGCCGCGAAAAATAGACGTGCTCAAAGATGCAATGCGTCGGCTTCGCCTTCGGCAGCGGAAACGACGAATGCAAGCCCTCGCGGTCAATCACCAGAATCTCGCCCGGCTGCACATCGCGCAGATAGATGGCATCGATCAAATCGAAGGCGCAGGTTTCGGAAGCGACGACGTACGAATCACCGAGTTGGCCCAGACAGAGCGGGCGAAAGCCGCGCGGGTCGCGCACGGCAATCAGCGCGTCTTTGGTCAAGAAGAGCATCGAGTAGGCGCCTTCGATCTCTATGAAGGTTTCGACGATGGCGCCAACCAGTTCTGGAGCGCGCGAGCGGGCGATCTTGTGCAGGACGACTTCGGTATCCGAGGTGGAAGAGAAGATGGCGCCGTCCAGCTCAAGCTCGGCGCGCACCTGCGGCGCGTAGGGCAGGTTGCCGTTATGACAGAGGGCGATCTGGCCGCGGTAGCCGTCAACCAGGAAAGGCTGCGCCTCGCGTATGCTGACGCTGCCGGCGGTCGAGTAGCGCACGTGGCCGATGGCCGACGGCCCCGGCAGCCGCGACAGTTGATCCTGAGTGAATATTTCGCTGACGTAACCCATGCCGCGCGTCTGGTGCAAACGCTCGCCATCCGACGACACGATGCCGGCAGATTCCTGGCCGCGGTGCTGCAAAGCGTACAGTCCCAGGTACGCCATGCGCGAAGCTTCGTCATGGTTGAAGATACCAAATACGCCGCACTCGTCCTTGAATTTATCCATCATCTTGGGGTTCCTCGGGGGTAAGCTCTATTGTATCGTCATTCGCTCAGGCGAATCAATCCACAAAGCTACGGGCGCGTTGGTCAAGTCGCAGAAGTTTGCTAATCTTTTGGAGGTGATCCCCCGGTCACCCATCGGGCCGCCGCGCCCGGCTGTGGCGCAAGCGGCTAGCTTGCGCTGTGACTCACGCAAGCTAACCGCCTTGCGCTACTCTTCTGCTGACGGAGGTCGCTCTTCGCTTTGGCTGATCATATAAATCCTGCTACGCCTGCCGGCATGCCCTTCTGGGGCGACCGGCCCGACGCCGCGCAGTTTGCCGCGCACATGGATGCGCACCTCGTGGCCGCGCAACAGGTGCTCGCGCGTCTGCTCGAAGTCAGCGGCCCGCGAACGATTGCCAACACCTTGCGGGTTTATGACGATATGCTGCTGCACCTCGATAGCGCGCTTTATCAAACCGATCTGGTGCAGAACGTCCATCCGGACGAAGCCTTTCGCGCCGTCGCCGAGGAAGGCAATCAGAAGGCCGCGGCGTTTGCGAATGCCCTGTCGCTCAACCATGAAGTGTACGCCGCGCTCGCACGGCTGGACACGGCAGATGCCGACCAGGAGACGCGCTATTATGTCGAGAAAACGCTGCGCGATTTCCGCCTGGCGGGCGTCGACAAAGACGAAGCGACGCGCCAAAAGATCACCGCGCTGCGTGATGAGCTGGTAAAGATCGGCCAGGACTTTTCGCGCAACATCCGCCGCGACCTGCGCACCGTGACGGTCAACGATCCCTCGGAGCTTGATGGCCTGCCCGCCGATTTCATCGCCCGCCACAAACCCGACGATGCGGGACGCATCTGCTTGACGATTGATTACCCGGACGCGCTGCCGGTCTTCTCTTACGCCAGGAGCGAAGCCCTGCGACTGGCGATGCACCTCGAATATCACAACCGCGCCTATCCGCAGAACATCGAAGTGCTAAACCGTATGCTGCATCGCCGGAACGAGCTGGCGACGCTGCTCGGCTTCGCGTCGTGGGCCGATTACATCACCGCCGATAAGATGGCCGGCAGCGCCCGTGTCGCCAGCAACTTCATTGACCGCATCATCGAAGCGTCGCGGGCGCGTGCCGAAGGCGATTACCTGCAACTGCTCAAGCGTAAGCGGCAGGATGATCCCGGTGCTGAAATCATTAACGCCTGGGAGACCAGTTATTATGCCGAGCAGGTGCGCCAGACCGCGTTCGATTTCGACTCGCAATCGGTGCGTCCTTACTTCGCCTACGAGCGGGTCAAGCAGGGCGTGCTTGATGTGACGGCGACGTTGTTCGGTGTCTGCTTTGAGCGCGTCACCGGCGCGCCCGTCTGGCACGAGCTGGTTGAATGCTGGCAGATGTACGATGGCGACAATCTGGTCGGGCGCTTCTTTTTGGACATGCACCCGCGCCCGAACAAGTACAACCACGCGGCGCATTTTGGCATTCGCACAGGCGTCGCCAACCGGCAGATTCCCGAAGCTGCGCTGGTCTGCAACTTTCCCGGTGGCATCCCGGACGATCCGGGCCTGATGACGCACGACGACGTCGTGACCTTCTTCCACGAGTTTGGCCACCTGATTCATTCGCTGCTGGCGGGCCGGCATCAGTGGATCGGCATCGGCGGCATCAGTCTGGAGCAGGACTTCATCGAAGCGCCGTCGCAGATGCTCGAAGAGTGGGCCTGGGACGCGACCACCTTGCAGACTTTCGCTCGGCATTATCAAACCGACGAGCCGATTCCTGCCGCCCTCGTGCGCCAGATGAAGCGCGCCAAGGAATTCGGCAAAGGGCTGCACGTTCGCCGGCAGATGCTCTATGCCAAGCTGTCGCTATCCGTCCATGAACGCGACCCGCAGCAAGTGGACACCGATGCGATGGTGCGGAACCTGACCGAGCAGTACATGCCGTTCCCGTTCGTCGAAGGCACGCATTTCCAGACCGCCTTCGGCCACCTCGACGGCTACTCGGCGATGTACTACACCTATATGTGGTCGCTGGTGATTGCCAAAGATTTGTTCAGCAAATTCGACCGCCAGGCGATGCTTGCGCCGGGCGTCGCCCGCCAGTATGGCGAAACCATCCTCGCGCCCGGCGGCTCGCGCCCGGCGGCAGAGATCGTTAAAGATTTTCTGGGGCGTCCGTTCAACTTTGCTGCCTATCAAGCCTGGCTCGACGAAGGCACCGAATGAGTGACCATGTGGCCGCAAGGCGGGCGGCCATTGATTTCCAGCCGCAGCGCTCGCGTCTTGAAATGGCCTCGCCAATGGCCCCGAAAGATGCGCCCGCCCTGCGGTTTGGCAGAGCGTCCCGCCTGATCTTCGCGCTCATCGTGGCGTTGTTTGCTGCCGTGCGCTTTTGGAAGCTTGCGGCGTATGGCCTGTTCAGCGACGAAGTCTTCAGCGCCGAGACCGTGCATCGCACATGGCCGCAGTTGCAACGCGCCGTCATCAACGACGTCGTCCACCCGCCGCTGTTTTATTACCTGCTGAAAGCCTGGATCGCCGTCGGCGATGCGCTGCTGTGGATGAAGCTGCTGCCGGTGCTTTTCGCGCTGCTCGCCATCGTGCCGTTCGTCTTGCTGTGCCGCGAATTGAAGCTGCGTCCGTTGACCACCAACCTGGCGTTGTTTCTGATGGCGGTGAATGAATATCTGGTCAACTATGCGCAGGAACTGAGAATGTATAGCCTGTTGCTGTTGTTGGTCATGACTTCGATGTGGCTGTTTGCGCGGCTCATGAACGCCCGCCACCGCGCCTTCGCTCTGCAACTGGCTTTATTGGCGACAAACCTGATCCTGGTCTATGCGCATTATTACGGCTGGCTGATCGTCGCGGCTGAATCACTTTTCGTAATCATCAAGCGCCGCGACCTTCTGGCCTCGTTTAGTCTTTCAGTTGCGGCGCTGGTCGCGGGCTTCCTGCCGTGGATGTTTGCCGTTGCCGAAGTGGCTTACGATAAAGGCGGCCTGGGGCCGAATCTGAAATGGAACACGCGGCCAACGGCAACCGATTTTTTTCAGCACTACGTTACCTTGAACGGCCCGGTCTATACTTCGTGGCGTGCCTACGCTCTCGTCTTTTCAAGCGCAATCTTTTTCACGCCCCTCTTGCTCTGGTCGTGGCGACAACTAAAGAAGGCAAAATATGGCGTGGGATGCGCTGACGCGCGCGGCGGCAAAAGTAATACGGAAGCGAATAGGGTCAACGATTCCGATAGCAATGTTCTTTTATGGCTGGCGCTGCTGGCGCTGCTGCCGACAGGCATCGCCTTCGCGGCGAGTTATCTGCTGGCGCAATCGGTCTGGGGCAGCCGGTTCTTGATCGTCGTCGCTCCGGCTTACCTGTTGCTGGTCGCCATTGCCGTGACAACGCTGCAACCGCGAAGGCTGCGCCATTTTACCATTGCGCTGATCGCGTTGTGGGCGGCGTTGAGCGGCGCATTGCAGCTCACGCATCGTGACAAGATCAACTGGCAGCCGCTGGTCGAGCGCATGGCTCAACAGGAGATCGGTCAAGGCCCGGTTCCGGTCTACACGCGGCAAGGCGTCACCGGCACGACGATTCAATACTATCTCGATCAAGCGAGCGAAGCGCGGCTGCGCGTTCAGTACATTGACGACTACAGCCGCATCGATGACACGCAATTCTGGATCGCCTTCATCCGTTATCGTCATGACACAGGGCCGTCGCCAACCGAGACGTTGGCGGCGCGCGGCGACACGCTGGGCGAAGCGATAGAAGCCGACGCGCCCGGTCACAAAGTCATCTTCATCCCTGTGCGACACGGAAGCCGATAAGGCGCACGGCTTGTCCGGCTACGGCTCGGTGAGAATGGTGATGTCGGCGCGCTGGCGGGTGGCGTTGAGGAAGCGGTCAATCTCCTGATTGATCTTCTGCTGGCGGATGATTTCGGTGATGCGAGCGCGCACGGTAATGTTTTCATTCGGCAGCCGGTCATCGAGCCCCGGCACCACCTGGCCGCGCTCGCGGATGCGCGGCGCCAGCGTTTCGTCGTAATAGCGCTGAATCTCTGCCTCAGTCACAAAGATGAACGAGCGAAAGCGAAAGTCGACGAAGCGCTCAATCAACAGCATCTCGCGGATCAAGTCGTTAACCCGCGCCACGGTCAGGCCGACCGCCCCTGTGCGTTGTAAGAATGCCTGCTCCGAGCGAAATCCTTTCACTAGCGCCGCGCGCCGCTGATTGATATCTTCGGCAGTAATCTCGGCGGTCGGCACGCGGCGCGCTTCCTGCGCAATCAACCGTTGATCGAGCATCACGTCGAGCTTCTGGCGCAGCAACTCAGAGCTAACCCCTTCCGCCGGGCTGGGCGCTTGCGGGTCCATCGCCAAACTCCACAGCAAATCGCTGCGCGTGATGATCTCGTCATTCACCAGCGCAATGATCTGATCCACCACATTCTGCGGGGCTGTCGCCCCGGCAGAATGTGGAAGGCAAAAGGCAAGGATCAAAAGAGACGCGGCGACGCGGCGACGCGGAGACGCGGAGATCGGGGATGCTTGCCTGTCGCCTATAGGTTTCCTGTCGTTGCGGCCTTTCATCGTTTTCTCCCTCGCCGCGTCTCCGCGTCTCCGTGTCGTCTTTCGCCTTCTCATTAGAACGTCTGTCCAATCGTGAAGTGGAGATGATAACTGGCATAGCCCGGCGGCTTGTTGAAGACCAGGAAGCCGACGTCAAAGCGCACAGGGCCTACCGGCGTTTTAACCCGCACGCCGAAGCCGAGGGTCTGTGTCATATTCGACAGCTTCATGTCGCGCACGCGCTGGAAGACGTTGCCGGTGTCTGAAAAGACCGCGCCGCCCAGGTCGCGCCAGATCGGAAAGCGTAGCTCATTGTTGATGACCAGCACGGCGTTGCCGCCCAGCGGGCTCAACATCAGCTTCGGCGTGCCATCCGAGTTGCGAATGATGTTGCCCGCCGTGTCGCGCTGCGGCACCAGAATCGTTGGCCCGGCTTCTTCAAACCCGAAGCCGCGCAAGTCGCGCGAGCCGCCGGCGAAGAACCGCTCAGAGATCGGCAGCGTGGTTTGGCCACCGAACGGCGATGCCAGCCCTACCCGTCCCGACAGCGAGTAGACCGTGTCGCGGAAGCGGGGCAGCGCGTAGTAACGATTGTGCTCAAGGCTGAGCTTAATGAATTGCTCGTTGCCGCCCAGCGCCTTCGCGGCGAAATAAAAACTGCCAATCGTCTGCATCCCCTGGGTCGGATCAAATTTATTATCCCGTGTGTCATAAGCGAAGCTCGGCCCGATGTGCCCCAGGCGGATGGGCCGCGAGTTGCGCTGAATCTCTTCCAGCGACAGGCCGGGACAATCGCCCGCCTCGACTTCGCTCAACTGACAGGGCAGGCCAAAGATGCTGATGCGCTCGAAGTTGTAACTGGCGAAGACGATAAAGTTCGGGGTCACGCGGCGCTCGGCCTGCAACGACGCCGTGTAGCGGTCAGAGCGAAAGTCGCGCTCGCCCAGCCGCCGCGCGAAGAGCGAAAACAGCGTCGGGAATCGTGTGCCGAACGGGCGCGGGTTCTGCAACGAAATCTGTCCGAATAGCTCGTTTTCGGCGACACGGATCTGCGTGCTGCCGGTGTAGAGCTTGCCGAAGAGGTTGTAATAGGTGAGCTGCGTCAGGCCGCGGAGGCCGTGCAGGAAAGCAAGGCCGGGGATCGTCTTGGTATTGACGTTTGCCTGATAGCCGAAGCCGAACAACAGGTCGCGCCGCTTGGCTTCCAACAGATTGACGGTGACGGCGCGCTCTTCGACGTTGTTGGCAGTCTGGCCGACCGCTTCAGACGTGATGTTGACCGAGTTGAAAGCGTTGGTGTCGTAAAGCTGTTGCTCGGTCTCTTGCAGCAGATCGTTGCGCAGCCAGTCACCGGCTTTGAAAAGGTAGAAGTCGCGTTCGAGCCGCCCGGTATCGCTGTGCGCCGTGCCGCGCGTCGTCACACTCTGAATGCGAACGCGGTTGCCTTCGTTGACTGCAAACAGCAGGCGCACACGATCCTGGCCTTCGAAGGTGCCAAGCTCGACCGCTTCCGAAACCACTTCCGCCGACGCATAGCCGCGCGTCGTGTAGGCCGAAAGCAAGCGCTCCGTATCCGTGTTGACGACCGAGGCCACCAGCGGCTCGCCCTGCTTGATCTCCAGGTCTTGCCGCAGCTCGTCAACGGTCAACACCGTATTGCCGCGAATGGCAACCTCTTCGACATAGGTGCGCGGTCCCTGCTGCACGTCGTAGGTGATGATCAGGTTGTTGCCGGTCGGCGACACGCCGCGCCGCACGTCTACGTGAGCACGCCGGTAGCCGACTTCGCGCAAGCGCTTCTGAATCAGGTTGGCGTCCTGCCGCAAGTAATCGTCACTGGTCAGGCCATAGTGGTTACCGATAATCGGCAGCGAAGATGCCAGCTTCGACTTCATCTGCTCTTCGAGCGTGCGATGCGGGATGGCATCAACCCCATTGATCTCGATGTCGGTCAGCTTGTAACGCCCGCCCGTCGTCACCTTATAAACCAGCGTCGCCGCCGTCTGCGTCCGGCGCGGGGCCTGCGGGCGCGTCACGCTGGCGAAGAAATAACCTTTGCCCTGCGCATACTCGCGCAGGCGGCGCGCGCCTTCTTCAAGCGAGAAGTCATCGACGCCGCCCTGTCTGAAGAAGGGCAGTGTCTTGCGCATCTGATCACGGCTGATGTCCAGCCCTTCGACGCTGACCGTGATCTTCGGCCCTGAAACGACATTGATGCCGACCGCCACCGTGTTGGTGTTTACGTCGGACGTAATGTTCTGAGTAATGCGCGCGCCAAGATAATCCTGGTTGAGGTAGAAGTCGCGCAGGTGATCCATCACGTCCTGCACGGCTGAAGCCGAAAACGGCTGGCCTTCAACAATCGTGTGCGGCAGCTTGCTGAAGTCGAGGCGCTCGCCTCTGACCGTAATCTCGAACTTCGAAACCTTGGCTTGCTCGCCGGGGTTGATCGTGTAGATGACCGTCGCGCGCGTGCCGGTCGGGTCGAGCTGCACGTCAGAGGTGATCTGCGCCTTGAGGTAGCCGCGCGATGAATAGAATGCCTGTAACTCACCGAGGCCGCGTTGCACCGCCGCGCTTGAGGCGAACTGGCCAGGGTCGAGTTGATTCAGGCGGGCGCGCAATTCGGTGGCCGGAAAGTTGGGGGTGCCCGCGAAGGCGATGGCATCGATGCGGGCACGCGGACGGACGAAGAAGCGCAGGGCGACGCCGCTGGCGCCATCTGCCGTCGCTTCGACGCGCGCGTTGGCGATCAATCCTGAGCGAAAGAGCCGCACCAGCGAATCGTGAATGCGCCCCGGCGAATAATCCTGTCCCGACGCGACATCAATCAGCGAGCGCATCTCGGTCACGGTGCTGCCCGGCGCGCCTTCGATCTCGATGGTCACGCCGGTCACTTGCCGCCCGAGAAATTCCACCGTCTGCGCCTGCGCGCAGAGCGACAACAACAGGCAACAGAGAAACACCGACGCCGAGACGCCGAGATGCGGAGACGCGGAGAACCGAAAAAAGTTCAGCGAAGATGGCGGTTGAATAATTTCATCCATCGCCGCGTCGCCGTGTCGCCGCGTCTCCGCATCGCCTTTTACTCCTCGTCTTCCCATCCGCCTCTTGTCTTGCTGATTCATTAAAAGCGTTTGCGTAAGCGTACATCAAATCCCAGCTCGCCGCGCTCGTTGCGGTAGCCGACGACCGAGAAGCGATTGCTCAAGCGGTACTCGACCAGGATCACCCGCTCGATGCCCGACGGTCCCGAAGTCAGGTTCTGCGAATAGGTCACGGTCAGGTCTTTGGTAATTCGCTGGCCAAAGGTGACGCGCGCCGTCGGGTCGCTGCCGCGTCCGATCAACAACGGGTCAATCGAGAAGCGGCTGCCGCTGGTGCCGAACAGGCGCTGGGTGCCGCGCTCGATCTGTTCCGAAAGTGATGCGGATAACAGAGACTGCGCCAGCCCCAACCCGGTCTGCGTCACCGCTGCGACTTCTGTGCGTTGGCCCGACACACTGCCGGTCAGCACCAGCGAGATGATATCCGGCTCTGGCAGCGGCGGGTCCGAAGAAACGGTCGTCTGCAACTTGGAAAGCGTGCCGTTGAAACCAACGGTGATGTGATAGCCGCTGATGTCGGCTTCAGATTGCAAGTCGAGGCTGAGATCAGCGCCGCGCCGCGGCGGCAAAGTCAGAATGCCGCGCGATAGCTCGAAGCGCCCGCGCCGGAATTCAATCGTGCCGCGCGACAGCAGCACGCGCCCCGAGATCACCGGCGCATCCAACCCGCCGCGCAAGTTCAAATAGGCGCTGCCGACCGCGTCGGCGATGTTGTTTTTGATAATCAGCGTGTTGTCTGCGGTGATGCGCAGGTCAAGCGTGGTTTGCAAGCCGCCACCGCCGACGCCTTCGCCGCCGCCGCCCGGCCCGACTTCGACGAAGGTCGGCGATAAGGGGCCGTTGCTGCCGAGCAATTCTTCAATCGTCAGGTCGCGGGTGTAAGAAGCGCGGCGCACCTCGGCATTGCCCGACAGCACCTGGACGCGGCGATTGCCTTGCAGCGTCAGTTCGGCATCAATCACTGTCTGCGTGTCGCGCGGGTACTCGACGCCGACCTGATCGAGCGTCGTTTCAATGCGCCAGCGATCCGGCACAAGTCCCGCGAGCGCCGCGCCGCCGCTGATTTGAATCGTACCGCCGCCCGGCGCATTGCCGCTGAAGTTTTCGATCACCGCTTGATTCGAGGTAAAGCGAATTGTGCCGTTGCCGCGCGCCAGGCTGAGCGGCACGTCAACGACGCGCACACCGATGTTGCGCAGCGTCGCCACGCCCAGCAGTTGCGGCGAATCGAGCGGCCCGACCAGCGACGCGTCAACCCGCGCGATGCCGGTCGTAAAGGCGATCTGCGTGAACGACGACAGCAGCCGCAGGTTGACTTCGCCGTTGACGTTGAGCCGCGACTGCGCGCCGCCGTTGCGCGCCAGCGTGCCTTCGATGGTGATGCTCGTGCCTTCGCCGACCAGCGTAACGCGGTTGATCGAAACGCCTGTGGGGCTAGCCGTAACAATGATCGGCCCTTGATTGGCAATCGTGTAGCGCTGGCGCTCGGTGATCGCGCCGCCGAATTCGAGCTTGGTCAGGTTGGCGACGGCTTGAATCTTGTCGGGATCACGCAACGGGCCGCTGAGTTTGATCGTGCCGGTAGCGGTTCCTGAAATGCCGCTCAACTCCGGCGCGACCAGTCCGAGGTAAGGCCCAATATCTGTGTCGGTGAATTCGATGTTGGCGCTGACCGGGTACGCTTCGCGGTCACGCAGATCGATGGTCGCCGCGAGGGTGCGCGGCTTATCGAGGACGTTGGCCGTGGCTTCGACTTTCAACAAGCCATTCTCGGTGATTGCCGTGACCCTGGCATTGCCGAGGTCGCGCCCGTTGAACGTAACGTTCTGGCCTTGAACCAGCGCGTTGAGGTTCAGCTCTGACCAGTCTTCGGTGTTGCCCCACTTGCCTTGACCGGTGACTGTGACATCGGCGGTGCCGGTCATCCGCACGCTCTCAGAAAGCTTTTGCGAGAGATCGCTGAGATCGATATTCTTGCCCGTGGCGTTGAGCGAATAAGCGTAGGTGTCGAGGTTGAAGCGTCCCTCGCCTTGAATCTCTGACTGGTTGCCGATGCGCATGCGCAGGTTCTGAACGGCAAGCTCGCTGTTGGCGAAAGTGATGTTGCCAGTAAATTCAGGAACCGTGACTTTGGCTACATCTTGCCCTTCTTCGGTCGAAGGTAGGTTGAATTCGCCGGCGCTGAGTGACAGGTTGGCTGTGCCTTCGATGCTGCGCGGGCCGGGCAATCCTTTCAGGTCAATCGTCCCGGTGATCGTGCCGCGCCCGATCAGGTTGGCCAGCCCCGGCTGCGCCATGCGCACCAGGCTTGGCAGGTCAAAGCTCTGCACGTTGGCTTTGACGGCGATGCCATTCTTATCTTTGGCCGCTTGCGTGTCGAGCCGCGCCGTCAACGAAAAGTCGGCGCGCGAGCCGTCCGGCCTGACCAGCGCGGCATTGTCTATGCGCAGCAGCGCGGGACTGTAAGCGATGTCACCTTCGAACGAGCCGACCTCTTGCGGCGGCACGTCGCTTACTGTGTCGCCGGCGGATTGAATCGAATCGAGCTTGAGATGACCGCTGACTTCGGGATGGTCGAGCGAGCCGGACACGCGACCCGTGAACTGGCCCGGCCCGTTCAAAGCGACCGGGTAATCCTGCTTCATCTCGTCGGTGACGAGGCCAAAGGCTTCGACGGCGCGCTGCACTTCGGCCATATCCGCCGAGTCGAACTTCACATCAAAATCGGCGTCGCCTTTCCAGCCGATGCTGCCGGTGACGGTCAGGTCGCTGTTGGCCGAATGCACGAAGGCGCGCTCGACGTTGAAGCCGCGCCCGTTGGCGACCAGCGCAATCTCGCCTTTGGCCGGCAGCGGTTCAGTGGATGATTCTGCCGGCGACACCGCCGCGTCAAAAGTCGCATCGATGCGCCCGGTCGCCGCTTGATAATCCAGGCCGGGGAACTGCAACCGCGCCGTGCCGTTTGCGGTGCCGCGCACCTGCACCTGTCGAGCCGCCGCCGCCGTCGCCGCTTGATCTAAATCGAGTGAGCGGAATTGCACGTCAACCGACGATGCGCCGCCGCCATAAGCGATGGTCGCGCTGCCGGCGACCGTGCCGCCGAGCGTCGCGGCAGCGAACGATTCGAGACTGACTTTGCTGCGGTCTGCCGTCAGCCGCCCGCTGAGGCCGCTGACGCTGATGCGCTCGCTCTTGAGCGCCGGCACGTTGAGCGCGGCACTCACATTAAAACGGTCGCCCTCGCCTTTGACACGAGCGTCGTCGACGCGCACCGAGCTGATTTCGACACCGCGGCCCGCTGCCTGCCCGGTCGAAAGCGCCCCTGTCGCGTTGTACTCGTCGCCGCTGCCTTCGACGTTAGTCTTGATGCGCAGGCCGCTGACGCGAAAGCCTTCGGCGGTGAGCGCCGATGATGTGACTTCGCCGGTCGCGTGATAATCCGCGCCTTTACCGCTGAGGTTGGCGTTGACCTGAAGGCCGGCGACCGTGACGTTGCCGGCGGTCAGCGCGTCCGAGGTTAGCAAGCCTTTCGCCGTGTACTCGGCATCCACGCCGCTGGCCGCGCCTTTGAAGCCGACCGCGCCTTTCATTCGCGTTTCAGGCGTGAACACTTTAGCGATCTGCTCAAGCGCCGCCGACGCTTCGACTTGCGGCAGGTTGTACTTGAGCGGCGCGAAGCTTTCGACGTTGCCGCTGACATTGATGCTGCCGACATCGGAGCCGAACTTGAAACTCAGATCATCGATGCGCTGCTCGGCGCGGTTCTTCTCATCGTAGTGAACGACGGCGCTGGCAGAGGCTTGAATGTTGTTGATCGTCTGACCGTCGCGGATAATCTGCGCTTTGTCAAAGTTGAGCGCGAGGTCGTGATTGATCTTGTCCACGAGGGCGCGCGGCTCGCGCGGCGTCAGCTTCAAAGTCAGCCCCGCCATGTCTTTGCTGGGATCAAAGGGCAAGACGGCGTGAATGTTGCGCTGCAAGTCGTCGTAGTGGAAGGCCGCATTGTTGACTTCAAACAACGCGGTCAGAAAGGTGACGCTACTCTTCTTTTCTTCCTCGCTGCTGGGCGGCGCATGCAGCTTGTCGAGGTTAGAGCGTCCCTGCGCGTCCACGCTCATCCAGACTTCCGGCTGATTGACGGTGACGTGCGTGATGTTGATCTCGCGGCGCAGGTAAGAGATCACCGAGAAGTCGGCGGTCATCTGCTTGAGCTTGCCAAACGGCTCGCGGGCATCGCCGGCATAGAGCTTCACGTCGTCGAGCGTCACTTTGTAGCCGCGAAGGTCGAGGTGGGTGCTGCCGATTTCGGCGCGTATGCCGAAGTCGCTCAACGCATCAATCACCTGTGATTGCAGGTAGAGATCGAGCCGCCCGCTGCGAATGTAGAAGACGACGGCAATGAATAAAAGAAGTATGACCCCGAGTAAGGCGAGCGCGGCGATGAGTAACTTTCTCCGCATAATGATGAACAAGGAGTCAGAAGTCAGAAGTCAGAATGAATAAGGAAATCAGCGCTTCGCGCTTCTACTTTCTATTCTGACTCCTGACTCCTGACTCCTGACTCCTACACCTTCGTCAGCAAATGGCCGAGTTTTTCGCGCCGAGCGCGCAGCACTTTTTCGTTCGACTCGTTTGGCTCCATCTCGATGGGCACGCGGTCGGTGATCTCCAGATCAAAGCCTTCGAGCGCCGCGCGCTTCACTGGATGGTTGGTGATCAGTCGCATCTTGCGGACGCCGAGATCATGGAGAATCTGCGCGCCGATGCCGTAATCGCGCGGGTCCATCTTGTGCAATCCGACGATGGCCGCTTCGGCTTCGACGGCGTCCTTGTTCTGCTCGTCCATCAAGCGATAAGCGCGCAGTTGATTGACCAGTCCGACGCCGCGCCCTTCTTGCTTGAGATATAACAACACGCCGCGCCCTTCACTGGCGATGATTTCAAGCGCGCGATGCAGTTGCCAGCCGGTGTCGTCCCTGAGCGAGCCGAAGACATCGCCAAGCACACACTGCGAATGAACCCGCACCAGCAAGTCTTCGTCCGGCGTGATGTCGCCCATCACCAGCGCCAGATGCACATCATTATTGATGTCGTTGGTATAAGCCACTGCGCGAAACTCGCCGTAAACGGTCGGCACACGCGCTTCGCCGGCGCAATGGATCAACAGCTCGTGGGCCATGCGATAACTGACCAGATCGGCGACCGAAATGATCTTGATGCCATGCTGGATGGCGAACTCGCGCAACTGCGGCAGCCGCGCCATCGTGCCGTCGTCGTTCATGACTTCGCAGATGACCGCCGCCGGCATCAACCCGGCGATGCGCGCCAGATCAACCGACGCCTCGGTCTGACCGGGCCGCACCAGCACGCCGCCTTTGCGGGCGCGCAGCGGAAAGATGTGGCCGGGCCGCGCCAGATCCGCCGGGCGCGTGCGCGGATCAACCGCGACCTGAATCGTCGTCGCGCGGTCAGCGGCGCTAATGCCTGTGGTCACGCCGCGCCGCGCTTCAATCGAGACACAGAAGGCGGTGCCGCGCGAGGCGGTGTTTTCGGCTTCCGAGACCTGCAAGGGGATTTGCAATGCATCCAGCCGATCTTCGGTGAGCGGCAAACAGATCAGGCCGCGTCCAAAGCGCGCCATGAAATTGATGATCTCAGGGGTGACTTTTTCGGCGGCACACGCCAGATCACCTTCATTCTCGCGGTCTTCATCATCCACGATAATGATCATGTGCCCGGCGCGAAATTCTTCGATAGCTTCTGCGACAGTTGCAAATGGCATAAAGCGTCCTCTGACCATTGACAATCTCAGTATCCTTGTTCTTTCAGATGTTCCAGCGTTAGTTTCCCTGGCGCGACGGCGGCGCGACCGGTCTGCTCAAGCAAGCGCTCGACGTACTTGGCCAGCACGTCCACTTCGAGGTTGACGCGGTCACTGCTGCGGCGGTCGGCAAGCGTCGTCTCGCGCCAGGTGTGCGGAATAACCGCGACTTCAAACCAATCGTCGCCGAGCGCAGCGACCGTCAGGCTGATGCCGTCTACGCAGATCGAGCCTTTCATCGCGATATAGCGGCCCAGCTCGCGTGGGAAGCGAAAGCGCACGCGATAGGCGTTGCCTTCCCGCGTCGTTGAAATCAACTGGCCTGTGCCGTCGACGTGACCCTGCACCATGTGGCCGCCCAGCCGTTCGCCGACGCCGAGAGCGCGCTCAAGATTAACACGGCTGCCGACGCGCAACTCATTAAGCGTCGTGCGCCGCAAGGTTTCAAGTGAGGCGTCGGCGGTGAAGTAATCCGTGCCCATCTCGGTGACCGTCAGGTCAACGCCGTCAATGGCAATTGAGTCGCCGATGCGCGTGCCTTCTAAAACCTTGCGCGCCACAAAGACCATGTAGGCGCCATCGGCGCGGCGCTCGACGCGGCGCACGTGGCCCACTTCCATAATTAATCCAGTGAAGATGCCCATTCTAGTCTTTGAATGTGAGACGCGCCCGAAAAAATTCCTCTCGCACGGCGGCGAGTGGCGGGCGTGACAATTGCGGCGAAGTGCTGGCGAGCGTCGAATTCAAGCTCTCATCGTTCCCAATTCGAGAAGAATTACTTTTAAGCATTCCGACGATGACGACAATGAAGTTTAGCTGCGCGCTTGAATGATTTCAAGGACGCGCTCGATGACGCGGTCGAGGGGCATACAAGTGGTATCAATGAGGATGGCATCAGGTGCTTTGACGAGCGGCGTCGCCTCGCGCTCGCGGTCGCGGCGGTCACGCTCGGCAAGCTCGGCGTTGATCTGTTCGATAGTCACCTGGCGTCCGCGCTCGCGCTCTTCGAGAAAGCGGCGAGCGGCGCGCACATCGGGCGATGCTTCAAGAAAGAGTTTGACCTGCGCGCTGGGGAAGACTTTGGTGCCGATGTCGCGTCCGTCCATCACGACGCCGCCGGCCCGGCTCATCTCGCGCAGCTTATGGACGACCGCCTCTCGCACTTTGGGGATGGTCGCGACAATCGAAGAGGCGCGGCTGGCGTCGGGCAGGCGGATGGCCTCGGTCACTTCGCGGCCATCGAGAAAAACTCGTAAGTGATCCGGGTCGCCTTCGAGCCGGATGTCGGCATCGCGGGCGATGCGGGCGACTGCCGCCGCATCCGTAAGCGCCACGCCGCCGTCAAGCGCTTTGCGCCCGACGGCGCGATAGACCGCGCCCGAATCGATGAAGAGATAACCGAAGCGCCGCGCCAGCGCTTTGCCGAGTGTGCTTTTGCCGACGCCCGACGGCCCATCAATCGCGATGACCAGCTTTTCCATGCTATGCGTTTGCGGTTGCCAGGACATCACCGACCGCCGCCAGAGCGGTCTCGCAGTCCTGGCGCGTGACGTCATGGTGCGTCACCATGCGAAGCTCGCGGGGGTTGATGCCGATGGCCAGCACATCGCGCGCTTTCAGACGCGCCATCCATTCGTTAATGCTGATGCCGGTATCGCTGATGTCGAAGATGACAATGTTGGTATGTGCCTTTTCGGGATCGATCTTGAGGCCGGGAATGCCGGCGACGCCTCTGGCTAAGAACTGCGCGTTGGCGTGATCTTCGGCCAGTCGCGTGGTCATCTTTTCAAGCCCGATCAGTCCCGCCGCCGCCAGCACGCCGACTTGTCGCATGCCGCCGCCGTACATCTTGCGCACCGCCAGGGCGCGGTCAATGAATTCGCGCGAGCCGACGATCAGCGAGCCTACGGGGGCGCACAGACCTTTTGAGAGACAGAACATCACCGAATCGAATGGGCGCGCCAGCTCGGCGACGTTACGCTTCAAGGCGGTCGCCGCGTTAAAGATGCGCGCGCCATCCAGATGAACCGGCAAGCCGGCTTTGTGAGCGCGATCACAAATCTCTTGCATGCGCTCTAAAGACAGCACTGAACCGCCGGCGAAGTTATGCGAGTTTTCGATGGCCACCAGCCCTGTGTAGGCCAGGTAATACGCGGCGCGGGGGCGCAGGGCGGCGGCGACCGTCGGCCAGTCGAGTAGACCGTCTTCGCCGCGCACGGGCCGCGCCAGCAAGCCGCTGAGCGCCGCCATCGCTGCCAGTTCGGCGTTAAAGATATGGCTGCGTTCTTCACAGATGACTTCCTGGCCAGGCCGTGTGTGCAGGCGCAGGCAGATTTGATTGCCCATTGTGCCGGAGGGCACAAACAGCGCCGCCTCTTTGCCTAACATTGCGGCGGCCATCTCTTGCAGGCGATTGACGGTGGGGTCTTCGAGGAAGACGTCGTCGCCGACTTCAGCGCGTGCCATTGCCTCGCGCATCTCCGGCGTCGGTTTGGTGACAGTGTCGCTGCGCAGATCAATGAAGCTCATGCGTGCTCCTCATTGCCGTGAAGGATTGATCGGCAATCATAGCACGCCACAGGCGGGCGAAAGCAAATTCCCGGAGGGAAGCAACCACAGATGAACACAGATGAACACGGATAAGAAGAAGAAGATTTTCTATCTGTGTTTATCTGTGTTCATCTGTGGTTCCAATTCTCTGTTTAACCGGTAATGCCGCCGGCTCAGCCGCTGAAGCCACCGCGGGTGAGCTTGACCTGGCCATTGACGCCGTTGACGATGATCGGCGTGCCGCCCGTGCCAATCTTGGCGCGGAAGTTATTGCGTTCGAGCTTGCCCATCACGGTGACATTCGGCACGTCGGCGTTGACGCGGCCATTGATGCCGGTGACTTCGATGTCGGCGTTGAGGTCTTCGGCGAACTGCATCTCGACGCCGCCGTTA
Organism: Blastocatellia bacterium; assembly: GCA_045807765.1. Taxonomy (GTDB): domain Bacteria; phylum Acidobacteriota; class Blastocatellia; order UBA7656; family UBA7656; genus DATENM01. The sequence goes on along the minus strand of JBJMGU010000220.1, from coordinate 11,198 downwards.
ATGCCGCTGACGTGGATGCCGCGCTCGCTCAGACGCAGGATGCTGACTTTGACGCGTCCGTTGATGCCCGACAGGTTGGCATAGCCGACCGCCTGCGCGACTTCGACCGCGCCGTTAACACCGCTGATCTGCACAGGGCCTTCGATGGCCCCGACCGTGGTGCGCCCGTTGACGCCGCTGACGGTCAGATCAATCTGTCGAGGCAGGCGCAGTGTGACTTGATGGCGCACCTGATGCTCGCCGTAGTCGTGGTTCTTCTCTTCGCCGCGCACCACCAGGCCGCTCGCCGTCTGCTCGACAAAAATCTTGTGATAGCTCAGGTCGTCGCGGTTGCGCGCCATGCGGACGACGTGAACTTCGGCGGTCGCTCCATTGCCGGTTTCGATGTCAACCGTGCCGTTGACGCCGCGCACTTCGACGCGCGCCCCCGAAGCCAGCGTGAAGGTCTGGTTAATTTCGTCGCGTTCGCTAAATGATTCGTCATTGTCGCGAGTATGCCGTTGCGCGTTGGCCGCCACGGGTGCGATGAGCAGCGCAACAAGGGCGACGAGGGAGAGCAGCAGGGATCGGTTTTTCATTTTCATACCTCTTTCAATAGTTGTGCGCCTGCCCTTGTCGGGCGGGCTTGCGAGTCATTTGCAAATTTTCAACGCGTCGGCTTTCGCCTTTGCCAACTGCACGCCGCCGCTGAAAGAATCGAGGATAAGCTGGGTGCTGCCATCGCCAAATCGCCCGACGAGTCGGCGGTTGGTCGAACCGCCCGACGCCTGCGATTCCAGCTTCAAGGGGAACGCCGTATCGATTTCGCCGTTATAAGTCGTCAAGGTCGCCGTGAATCCCGGCGCGTCCGGCTGAATGTGCATCTCGATGGCACCAGAGATCGATTTGAGCCGATAGCGACCGCCGTTGCGAATCCGCCCGGTGAAGGTCACTTCGCCGCTGGTGCTGATGGCTTCAATGTCGCCGCTGACACCGACCAGTTCAATGGCGCCGCTCACGGTATTGACTTCGGCGCGCCCCTTGATGCATTGTGCGGTGACATCGCCGACCGTCATATTGGCGCGCAGGTCGCCGGCGGCGTTCTGCACGTTGAGGCTGCCGTTAGTCGCCGCCGCGTCAACCGCGCCGCCGATGTTTTCAAACGTCAGGTCGCCGTTGGTGCTGCGGGCGACGGCATCGCCCTTGATCTCGCGGGCGGTGATCTCGCCGTGGCGCGTCGAGGCTTTCAGTGATGCAACGCGAACGACGGTGATCGTACCGTTATTGGTGTTGACCGCGACCGGCGCTTCTATGCCGTCCACTTCGATGTCGCCGGTGGAACTCTCGACTGCGTCAATGGTGACGTAGCGCGGCAGCTTGACGTAGAGGTTGATCTCGCGGGCGGCGCGGCGAACCATGCCCAACGGCACATAAATCAGCACCTTTGGATTAGCTTCGTCGCCGCTGTTCTGCGCCTTGACCGGATACGGGCCTTCGTCGCTGGTGGCAGAGGCTTCGAGCGTGTCGCCATCGACGCCGTTGATGTGGATGTTGACCCTTTGGCTCGTGACCGCGACGCGCACATTGCGCGCCACCTTCATCGTCAGCGGCGTCACCTGTTCTTGGCCGGGGAGCGGCGTGGCATAGATATAAGGCGCCGGGCGCGGCGTGGTAGCCCGAGGCGGTACCGGTACAGCTTTCGGGGCCGGCTTTGCCTTGACGGGCGGCTGTGTCGTTGCCGGCGGTTGCGGCGTTTCCTGCGCCAGCGCTGCGCCGCTCGTCATCGCCATCACCAAAATTAAAGTTGTAGAAATTCGTCTAAACATAGTTGTCAGATGTCAGATGTCAGATGTCAGGAGCGAGCCGCCTGGCCGGCAATTCGCAACTGGCAACTAACAACCGTTCTTAATCGAGTGACATTGCCCGCAGGGTATCCACCTTCTTGGCATAAGCGCCGAGCAGGTATTGCAAAGCGACCGGGTCATCCGGGTTACGGCGGACGATCTGCCGGGTCTCCTGAATCGTGCGGTCAATGTCGGCCAGCGCCGAGTCGAAGCGCGCCAGCACCGCCGGGTCAATCTGCGAACGGCGATGGCTCACGTCCTGGGACAGGATGGCGATGGCCGCCTGATATTTCTGCTCGGCCTCGCGCACCAGCTTCATTGGGTCGGGCGGTGCTTGTGGCTTGTTGACCGCGAGCTGTTTTTGCGGAGCCGGCTTCGGCGCCATCACTGTTGGCCTGCCGTCATTTGTCCCGGTTGCGTTTTCAGGTTTCTTTGCCAGTTCACGGCCCGTTTCGTTGGTGCCGGTCTGCGGCGTCGTCGGCGCGGCCTCGTTCTTATTACCGATGCCGGGATGATTCGATTCAGTCGCAATCTGTGATGGATTGCCGGTGCTGCGCGATTGCAGATAACTCATCACCACGACGGTGACGCCGATGGCCAGCACGACCAGCGCCGCGGCAAATGCCGGGCTGATGTGCGGCATCGCGAAGAAACCTTTGAACCTTTCGCGCCATCCTGGCGTCGGCAGTGCGACCGGCGTCGTTGACTTCTCGGCTTTGATGCGCGCTTCGATGCCGGCCCACAGCGCCGGCGTCACTTCGAGGTTGCGCTCGTAGCGCGCGAATAGCTCTTGCTCCTGCCGCAGCTCGGCAAGGATGGCGGCGCACGCCTTACAGCCCGCGAGGTGGGCGCGGACTTCAGCCGCGTGCCGGGCGTTCAGCTCGCCGTCGAAGTATTCTTCAAGTATTGGTTGGCACACTTCACAATTCATAGCCCGCCCCCAGATAAGGACTGATGCGCCGCTTCATCTCGGCGCGCGCCCTGTGCAGATCGGTCTTCAGCTTGGCGATGGAAAAGCCGGTGATCTCGGCGATCTCTTCGTAGCTGCGCTGCTGAAAAATCTTCAGCGTGAAGACCATGCGTTTGTCCGCATCGAGCGCCGCGAGCGCCGCGCCGATGACGCCGCTCAATTCCTTGTCCAACAATTCACGATCCGGCGGCAGTTTATCATCTTTCAACTCAAACACACCGTCGGCATCGATCTCGACGCGCTGGTCGTCGCGCTGGCGCGAGCGCAGCGATTCGCGGGCGACGTTCTTGGCGATGCCGAATAGCCAGGTCGAAAGCTTGGCGTTATCCTGCAAGCCGCCGAGATTCTTATATGCCCGCACGAATGTCTCCTGCATCAGTTCTTCGGCCAGATCGCGCCGACCGACCATATCGTAGATGAAACTGATAATGGGCCGCGAATAGCGCTCGAAGATCAGACGGAAGGCGTCATCGTCGCCGCGCCGCGCGCGCGCGGTTATGTCGTCTGCGCTCTGCATCCTTGCACCGGCGCGTGCACTCATCAGGCTCACTAAGCTGGCCGCCTCCGTCATTTCGACTTCACCCTCAGTTCGCCTAGTTAGTGGCACACGCGACGAAAAAGTTTCAGCGCCGGCTATATTTTATCCAAAAAAAGGTTGGGCACCGCAGCCGGCGGCGCTGCGACAATAATACAACGATGAATGATGAATGATGAATGATGAATTGCGGAAAAACTCCCGTGATGCGGCGCGACCGCGTTCCCCAGTTCATCATTCATCATTCATTATTCATCATTTCACGTCGCGGCTGGCTTTTTGCGCCGCGGTTTGTTACATAGCTCTTGCCTGCGACCCACTGTTTGGCTTGGGGAAGACGGTTCGATCAACTAAAATCAGACCCCGTAAACAGGGGAGAAGCCATGCAAACCTACGAATTGATTGTCATCGGTTCAGGCCCGGCGGGGCAGCGCGCCGCCATCCAGGCGGCCAAGCTCGGCAAGCGCGTCGCCCTCATCGAAAGGCGCGAAGTGGTCGGCGGCGCCTGTATCAATACCGGCACCATCCCCAGCAAGACGATGCGCGAAGCCGTCACCCACCTGTCAGGCTACCGCTATCAGGGCATCTACGGCATGAACTACCGCGTGAAAGAGAAGATCACGATGGCCGATCTCTCTTTCCGCGTGCAGCACGTCATCAAGACAGAGGTTGACGTGACGCAGGCGCAGTTGTCGCGCAACGAGGTCGAAATGCTTTTCGGCGCGGCCAGCTTCATTGACCCGACGCACCTGCTGGTCGTCAACTCGCGCGGCCAGTCAGAGCTTGAAGCCCACAACATCATCATCGCCACTGGCACCAAGCCGGCCATTTCTCCGACCGTGCCGATCAACGGGCGGACGATCATCAGCAGCGATCAGATACTCGACATTCCGGTGATTCCTAAAACCCTGATCGTCGTCGGCGGCGGCGTCATCGGCGTCGAATACGCAAGTATGTTTGCGACGCTCGGCGTGCGCGTCATTCTGATTGAAAAGATGCCGCGCTTGCTCGGCTTCGCTGACCAGGAGATTGTCGAGGCGCTCTGCTATCACTTGCGCGACAATCGCGTCACCCTGCGCTTGAACGAGAGCGTCGAGAGCGTCGAAGAGACGCCCGAAGGCGCAGTGGTCGCCAATCTGGAAAGCAAGAAACGCATCTCGGGCGATATGCTTCTCTTCGCCGTAGGCCGCCAGGGCAACGTCGAAGATTTGAACCTCGCCGCTGCCGGGCTTGAAGCCGACTCGCGCGGGCGCATCAAGGTGGACGAGAATTATTGTACGGGCGTAGCCAACATCTATGCGGTCGGCGACGTGATCGGCTTCCCGTCGCTGGCTTCCGTATCGATGGAGCAGGGAAGAATCGCCGCGGGCCGCGCCTGTGGTGTCGAACTGGACACCGAGCCGGCAAATTATCCTTACGGCATCTACACGATTCCGGAAATCTCTTTCGTCGGCAAGACCGAAGAGCAACTGACGGACGAGGACGTGCCTTATGAAGTCGGCGTCGCCTACTATCGCGAGATCGCCCGCGGCCAGATTCAAGGCGACACGACAGGCCGCCTGAAGCTCATCTTCCACCGCGACACCAAAGAGATTCTCGGCGTTCACATCATCGGCGAAGGCGCTTCAGAGCTGCTGCACATCGGCCAAGCGGTCATGGTTTTGAAGGGCACGGTCGAATACTTCGTCAACACGGTATTCAACTACCCGACGCTCGCCGAATGCTACAAGGCGGCGGCATTCAACGGGCTGAACAAGCTGACGAGACTGTGAGGGAAGAAGTCAGGAGTCAGAAGTAAGAATAAAGCGGGGGCGTGAGAGCGCCGACTTCCCTTTCCCTTCTGACTTCTGACTCCTGAATACTGACTTCCTCGGAGAAAACTTATGGGACTACAGATCGGCGTTTTGGCGGCGGAGCATATCGCAGCGGGCGCGGTCGAACATCATGCGATTGTCGGCGGCATCCGGCGCTTTCCCGACCAGAGTGATAAAGATTATCTGGCCGAGATGCCCGCCGAAGAGATTGCCCTGCGCATCGTCGAAGAGGTGCAGATTGCCCGCGAAGGACAGACGATTGATTGTCTGGGCGTCGGCTTTCCCGGCCTTATCCGCGAAGGCATCATTGAGGAATCGCCGAACCTGTCGCAGATGAAAGGTCAGAACTTCAGCCTGTTGCTTGCGGCGCTGCTTGAGCGCGCCGGCATCAGCGCGCCGGTGCATCTGCTCAACGATGCTGACGCCATGGCTGCAGGCATTGCTGCCGAGCGCGGCCAGCTCGACCGCGTCGTGCGCGTCTGGTTTCTGGGCAGCGGCATCGGCTATGGCCGCTACCCGCAAGCGGGCCTGATCGGCGAAGGCGGTCACACCGTTGTCACGCTCGACCCCAAAGAGAAGTTCTGCCAGTGCGGCGGCGTCGGCCACCTGGAAGGCATCATGGGTTACCGCGCCATGCGCCGGCGCTTTCTCGACATGGAGCCGGATGAAGTGTTTGAAGAAGCGCGAGCCGGCGACGCGCGCTGCGTGGCCTTCGTCGAGCTATGGCATCGCGGGCTGGCGGCGGCGACGGCGACCAGCATCCATTACGAAGGGCCAGGCAAGTTTTACATTTCGGGACCCGACTCGCGCTTCGTGCAGACCGAGATGCTGCAACTCTACCTGCGCGATATGGTCAAGATGAGCTCGCTGCAAGGCAGCGCCATCGAAGTGATCCCGACCAGCGACGAGATCGCCATTGTCGGCGCCGCGGTGAGCGCCGCGCAAGCGGCGTGCGGGCGCGCTTGAACGGCCCCACATGGCTTACTCGCCGGCGAAAGCCTGTAGCGCCTCCTCGGCAGGGATCGTGACGACGCGCCCGTTGACGACGATCAACTCATTCTGTTGAAGCCGGGACAGGGCGCGTGAAACGACTTCACGCACGGTGCCGATCCGCGCCGCGATCTGCTGGTTGGTTAAGACCAGCTCAAAGACGACTTCCTTACCTGCGCGCCTGCCGCGCGCCCGCGCCTCGTCGAGCAACAAGCGCGCCAGGCGCTCGTCCACTTCATGCAGCGAAAGCGATTCGACAAGCTCCGCGCAACGGCGCAGCCGCGTTGCCAGCAATTTGAGGGTCGCCAAAGCGATGTTCGGGTGGCTCAGACATAGCTTGCGCACGTCCCGCTTGTCTATGAAGAGGATGAGCGAGTCCTCTTCGGCGGCGACCGTCGAGGGATAAGTGCCGTCGTCGAACATCGGCACTTCCGCAATTGTCGCCCCGGCGCGCTCGACGTGAATTACCTGCTCGCGCCCGTCGAGGCTTTCGCGGAAGGCGCGCACGGCGCCTTCGACAATCACGTACAAGCCGCGCGCCTCTTCGCCCGCAATGAACAATATCTCACCGGGCGCCAGTCTTTGCTCGACGGCCCGGTCGGCGAGCGCGCCCAGCTCACTTTCATCGAGCGTGCCGAACAGCGAAGTCTTTTTCAGCGCCGCGATTTTATCTGTTGCCATCCGCCATCATCATGTCACCGCGGCGGGACGCGCTCAAGCCGGAAGCGAAATGTTTCGGCCTATGACTTATGTCACTGTCTCTGAGGCCGGCTTCACATAAACTCATCGTTGAAAGAAAACATAGTTGGAGGGTGCGATATGCAGCTTAGTGATACGAAGACGGTCAGAGAGATTGCCATAGAGGTTCCCGGCGCGACGCGGGTCTTCGAGGAAATGGGGATAGATTATTGCTGCGGCGGCGCAAGGCCGATCATCGAGGCTTGCCTGTCGGCTGGCGTGACAGTCGGAGAAGTCGCGCAGTCGCTCGAACTGTTCGCCACGTCGAGGGAGGCGGGCATGGGGCTGAAAGACTGGCGGGCCGATAGCCTGGCTTCGCTCATCACACATTCTCGACACGCACCACGTCTTCACGCGCGAAGAGTTGGGCCTCATCGAGCAACTGCTCGCAAAAGTCTGCTCGGTTTACGGCGAGGCCCGACCGGAGCTCTTACAGATTCAGGTGCTGTTCGCGGAACTGAAGCGCGAGTTAATGCTCCATATGATGAAGGAAGAGAACATCCTCTTCCCCTACATCACACAGATGGAGCATGCGCAGCGTTCGGGCGAGCCCGCGCCGGTGCCGATGTTCGGTACCGTGCGCAACCCCGTGCGTATGATGATGACCGAGCACGACGGGGCGGGCGAGGTGCTGCGCCGGATTCGGCAATTGAGCGACGACTTCAAGCCGCCAGCCGCCGCCTGCCTGAGCTATCAGACGCTTTACCGCCGGCTCGAAGAGTTAGAGCAGGACCTGCACCAGCACATCCACCTTGAGAATAACCTCCTGTTTCCGAGCGCCATCGAGATGGAAGGCTAGATCGGGTTGATGAATCAGTGCCGCTATGAATCCAACCTGGCTCGCTCGCAAGCTGGACTACAACATCAGGCCGCACTGGACTACAACATCAGGCCGCAAATGAAGTGAGGGGCTGCGCCCGCATCACCGTCCAGGCGGGATGTCTAAGTCATTGGGAGCGTGCGTCCTTGTTCGAGCAATAATTCAGCATACGTGTTGCTCATAAATATGCGACCAGCGGTGACCTCAATGTTCGCGCCGTTCATTTCAGGCTGGCTATCAAAGAAGCGCCTTGCAAGTTGTCGGGCATGGTCGCTGTCATCGGTAAAGACGACATAGGCCACTGGCTGCCGGCCAGATTTCTTCGCGGTGACGATGCAGTATTTCTGGGCATCGATAAGCTCGTGCGGTCGGTCGGTCATGGCTCTCTCCTCTTGGGTGGGCAAGGACAACAAAAGAGCCGCGCTCCCACTCCCTAATTATGCGCTGATTCCCAAGCGCCTATATTTAACATGATGTTAGGTGATCCCTCCTATTATGGGCAAGTCCGTATAACATCTTTCAGACATTACCGAGCAGATCGCCCGGCTCGCCCCGACCAATGCCCGCGACCGACCCTGGCGATAGAGGCCAGCCGGCTCACTTGCCTGATAGCCTGGCCAGCGCCGCCTCACACTCGGCAATCTTCGCCGCCTCTTCTTCGGGCACACCATACTCGACGCTGGTGAATTCGCCGCGCTCTTTCAAGTCTTTCAAAATATCGTAGCTGTGTTGATAGCCGTCACGCGCCGCCCGCCAGTGATCGGCCTTGCGACTCGGCTGTCCTTCGCGCGCCGCCAACGTCGAGTGGATGTAGCCAACTACGGAATAGCTTGATGCCAGCAGGCCGCGATATTCGGCATTCGTCGGATTGACTTCGCTGAGCACTGCGGTGATTGCCCGCGCGTCTTCGGCAATCGTCAGGGCTTCCGTGCCCTTGCCGGTCATAGCCAACGCCAGGCCCATCTGGACATGACTATAAGCCATCTCGGCGCGCGCGAACTCGTTGTACGGCTGATTCACGGCGAAATCCCTGTAGATGGAAGCGGCGCGCTCGATGACCCGCAAGGCTTCGGCGTATTGATTGACCTTGAGCAGCGCGCGACCCAGATTGATCTGCGCCGAAGCGACGTTACGTCGCGCCTGCGCGTCTGCCGGGTCGGCGGCGGCAACCTGCTCCATGATGGTGGAGGCCCGACGATAACTTTCCGCTGCGGCGCGCGGGTTGCCCGCATGCATATGGACGTCGCCGATGTTCTGGCAGGCCCGCGCCACTGACTTTTTGAATTCCGGATTGTTCGGCGCGGCGGCGGCGAGCTGCTCGTCAATCCACAGGGCTTTTTGAAAGGTAGCGAGCGCGGCGGCAAGCTCGCCGCGCTCGCCCTGCGCCTGGCCAAGCAGGGTCAGCGTCGCCGCCATGTCGTCGCGCACTCCTGTGTCTTCGGGGTAGGCGGCGATGAGCCGTTCGCCGAGCGCCTGACCTTTGCGCAGGCTCTCAAGCCCAGCGTTGAGGTCGCCCGCTTCCGCCAATGCGTAAGCCAGATTGCGATAGCCGGCCCATAGCTCGCGGCTCGTCGGCAGGTCGAGCCGGTCACCTTCAGCCGTCCCTTCGATCAGGCGTATGCCCTCGCGATAGGCTTCCTGAGCCAGTTTCGTGTCACCGGTGCGCCAGCCGATGTCACCGATGCGCAGATAACTGATGGCCAGCGCGCGACGGTCATCGTCGCTTGCCGGGTGCTTCCTCGCCAGCTCGGCGCGAATGGCCTGCGCTTTATGATAACTGACGAGCGCGCCGGCAGGGTCGCCGAGGTTGGCAAAAAGCGGGTTGCCCTGCACGTCGCCGACTTTCTGGTAGGCCGTCGCTAGCTCGCGCTGCAATGACGAATCGCTGCCGCCTTCGCGGGCGAGGTCATCCAGATATTCGAGCGCTCGCCGGACGACCAGCTCGCGCGCCGCCGTCGAGCCCGGCAGGTCTTTGATGGCGTCATGAAATTCGAACAGAAACGAGTTCGCTAGATGCCGTACGTCGTTGAAGCGGCGCTCGGCGCGGGCGCGTTGCTGCAAAGTCATGACCGCGCCGGCAATCAGCGAAACGAGGATGAGCAAGGCGGCGAGCATCCCTGCGCGGTGCCGCCTGACGAATTTCGCCGTGCGATAAGTGAGCGTGTCTTTGCGGGCAATGACCGGGCGGCCATCAAGGTGGCGGCGAATGTCGTTGGCCAACTGATCAACCGAAGCGTAGCGCCGCGCCGGCTCTTTGCGCATCGCCATCAACACGATGTTGTCGAGATCGCCCGCCAGCCGCCGGCGCAGCTTTTCGGGATTGCTGTCGCGCGTCCGGCTGATGGTTTCGGGCGTCACCTGAATCGTTCCTGTGCCGTCTGCAAGCGGGTAGGTTTCGACGCGCCCGACGACGGTGCTGGGTCGCTGCGGCTCTTCTTCGCAGACGACACGCGCCACTTCAAGCGGCGTGCGATTGCTGATTCGGTAAGGGCGGTGGCCGGTCAGCAGTTCATAAAGCAGGACGCCGAGCGAGTAGACATCGCTCGCCGTCGTGATGGCTTCGCCCTTGACCTGTTCGGGGCTGGCATATTCCGGCGTCATCAAGCGCACGGCGACGGCGGTCGCTTCAATCGTGTGCGCCACCAGATCAGGATTCAAGAGCTTGGCAATGCCAAAGTCGAGCAGCTTCGATATGCCGTCGGCGGTCACCAGAATGTTTGACGGCTTAATGTCGCGGTGGATGACGAGATTCTGATGCGCGTAATGAATGGCGGCGCAGACCTTTTGAAAGAGCTGCAAGCGTTCGACCGTAGATAGCTGCTGCTCATCGGCATATTGGGTAATGGGCCGCCCTTCGATGTACTCCATCACGAAATAAGGCCGGCCATCCGCCGTGGTGCCGCCGTCAAGCAGGCGGGCGATGTTCGGGTGGTTGAGCGCGGCGAGGATTTGCCGCTCGCTCAGAAAGCGCCGCACCACAAACTCTGAATCCATGCCGCGCTTGACGAGCTTGATGGCGACCTGTTGCTTGAATTCGCCGGTGTCGCGCTCGGCCAGATAGACCGCGCCCATGCCGCCCTGGCCGATGAGTCGCAGGAGGCGGTACGCACCGATGTGTGTATCGTCGAGGAGCTTTTGCTGTTCGCTTGCCGATAGCGCGATGGTGTCGGCGTCCTGCATAAAGGCCGTCGGCCCTTCGGCATTCGTCACGCCCTGGAACTGACCCGAAGCCTCGCGTATGGCGATAGTCGTTTCGACGTCGCGGCGCAGCCCCTCATCGTTGCAAGCGCGGTCGAGGTAGGCCGTGCGCTGGCCGGGCGCGAATTGCAGCGCCGCTTCGACGATCTCGCTGATCTGCCGGTCGCGGTCAGTTAGGGATTCAGATTCCATAAAACTACACAACTATAAATGGCCAAAGCCATCAGCTTCAAGTGTGGCCGCAAGGGTAGGGAAACGCGGAAGGGGCGAACTGGAAACGCGGCGATGGCGGCGCGATGTTGTCTATAAT